>DATMXL010000126.1:0-9810 GCA_035561555.1 Bellilinea sp. | reverse complement strand
CTTCAATAGGGATTCGATTCATGGGAAACTCCTAAATTGATTCATTATTCCGTCCCGAAGGGTTGATTGGCGAAATAAGGTTTTCAAGGAAACCTTCCGGACGTTCGTATAAGGCAAGTTACAAAAATCTACGCCGACATTCGGCTTTGAATTTCCTTGCGGACAACAGGCACGACCTTTGTTCCGAGCAGTTCAATCGAGCGCATGAGTTCTTTGTGCTGAACTGTGCCAATATCCATCTGGAGCAACAGGCGGTTGTAATGCAGAATGTTTTGCTGAAAGAGAATCTTTTCGATAACCTCATCAGGAGTGCCGACGTAATCAGAGCCGCGCAGACCGCGGGAGTCTTCGAACTCATTGCGTGTCAATCCGCGAAAGCCGCGCTCGCGTCCCAGTTTATCCATCATCGCGTGCAGGGCTGGGAAGTAATCATCTGCCGCGTTTTGCGAATCATCCCCGATGAAGCCTCGCGAATTGACGCTCAACTGCAATTTGGCAGGATCGTGTCCAGCCTTCTGCCAGGCTTGTTTGTGCAAGTCCGCCAACGGGGCGAAACGTTCGGGCATTCCGCCGATGATGCCCAACGCCATCGGCAAGCCCAATGCCCCGGCGCGCGCAGCGGATTCGGGCGTGCCTCCCACAGCAATCCAAATCGGAATTTCGCGTTGCAACGGGCGCGGATAGACGCCCAGATTGTTTAGGGCGGGACGATGCCTGCCGCGCCATGAAATGACTTCCGATGCGCGCAGTTTCAACAGCAGGTCAAGGCTTTCGGTGAACAGCGAGTCGTAATCCTTCAAGTCATAGCCAAACAAGGGGAAGGACTCGATGAACGCACCACGCCCCGCCATGATTTCGGCGCGCCCTTCCGAGAGCAGGTCGAGGGTAGCGAAATCCTCAAAGACGCGCACGGGATCATCCGATGACAACACAGTGACAGCCGTGCTGAGGCGGATGGATTTGGTGCGCGTTGCGGCGGCGCCTAGAATCACTGCCGGGGAGGATGAAAGAAAATCGGGGCGGTGATGTTCGCCGATTCCGAAAACATCCAAGCCGACCTGATCTGCCAATTCGATGGTTTCGAGCAGGTTTTTCATGCGCGTGAGCGAGTCGAGTTTCTTGCCCGTCACTGGGTTGGTTTCCCATTCGACGAAGGTATATAACCCGATTTCAAAGGGTTGATTTATGGCCGACATAAAAAATAAACTCCTATTCTGATTGATTTATCCAGGAATTAAATGGCGTTACACAGGTGTGTTTTCGACTTCCAGCCCTTCAAAATCGGCAAATTGCAGCGACCAGAGATGTTCGTACACGCCGCTTTTTGCCAGCAGCGCGGCATGGGAACCCTGCTCGACAATCTGTCCGTTTTGCAGGACGACGATGCGGTCGGCGCGCTGAATGGTGGACAGGCGGTGGGCGATGACAAACGAGGTGCGGCCGCGCGTCAGGCGTTCCAGCGCCCCCTGCACGAGACGTTCCGATTCAGAATCCAACGAGGAAGTGGCTTCGTCCAAAATGAGGATGCGCGGGTCTTTGAGCAACATGCGTGCGATGGCGACACGTTGGCGCTGTCCCATTGAGAGTCTGACGCCCTTCTCGCCGACCAGCGTTTCGTAGCCTTCGGGAAATGCCTGGATGAAGTCGTGGGCATTGGCGGCGCGGGCAGCTGCTTCGAGGTCCGCGGAAGAAGCGTCCATTTTTCCATAGGCGATGTTCTCGCGCACCGTCCCGCCGAAGAGGAAGGTCTCCTGCGGCACAAGTCCTATTTGCTCGCGCAGGGCGAGCAGGTTGTAGCGGTGTACATCCACACTGTCTATTTCGATGACGCCGGCGGTAGCGTCGTAGAAGCGCGGCAGCAAGTTGACCAGGGTGGTCTTGCCCACGCCGCTCGGTCCGACGATGGCAATCATCTCGCCAGGTTGAACTTCTAAACTGATGCCCTTCAAAATGGGTTGGTCAGGCTGGTAGCCGAAAGAAACATTCTCGAAGCGCACCCCACCTCGCAGAGCGGAGGGAACGACTGCATCAGGGATTTCGAGCGGCTCGGATTCGGCGTCCAGAATTTCAAAGAGGCGGCGACCCGCGCCGAGGGCTTCACGCACCCGGGCATACAACCCGGCAAATTCGCCGAGCGGACCCGCGACCATCATCATGTAAAAGAGAAACGCTACCAGTTCGCCTGGCGTAAGCGTTCCGGCGATGACCTGCCGCCCGCCGTACCAGAGCAGAAAAGTCAGCGCGCCGAAACCGAGAAAACTAATCAGCGGGATGAAAACCGAACGGACGCGCACCCGCTGCATGGCTGTCTGATATGCCGCTTCCGCGTTCTGCTGGAAGCTCCCCTTTTCAAAGGCTTCGCGCGCAAAGGATTTGACGATGCGGATGCCCGACAGCATTTCTTCGAGCCTGACGGTGATGTCGGCGATGCGATCCTGCACGGCGGTGGCAAGGCTCTGAAGGCGGCGTCCGAACAACACGCCGACGAGAATAATGGGCGGAATAATGGCAAAGATGATCAGCGTCAACTGCCAGTTCATCACCAGCATCAGAACCAGCCCGCCAACCAGGTTGATAATCTGGCGTAGGAAGTTGATGGGCGTTTCGGTGACGACTTCCTGCACGAGGGTCACATCGTTGCTGAGGCGCGAGACGATCTCGCCTGTGCGCCGCTCGGCGAAGAAGCGTAGGGGCAATCCCGTCAGTTGCGCATGAACTTGCACACGGAAATCGGCGATCACCCTTTGTCCGACCTGTTCCATGAGGTAGGAGTTTCCCATCGAGAGCAGGCTTTGTACGATAAACAATGCCAGCAGACCCAGCGCGATCAAGTCCAACTGCGGCTGGTTGCCTGCCACGAAGACCGTATCTACGAGGATGCGAATCGCCCAAGGCAGCGCCAGCCCGATCAACGTGGACACGATGAGCAGGAATGCGGCGAGCGCAAACCTGCCCCAATAGGGCGCGACCAACGCCATCATGCGGCGCAGGTCGGAGCGAATCTCAGGGGTGATGAATTTGGGCATCTGCATTGGTTTACGTAACCGCCACCCGTTTGAGGGTAATGGCTTTTTCGGGGCAACTGGCGACGCACTCCGCGCAGGTGCGGCAGGCTTCGGCGTGGACTGGGAAGGCTTGTTTCCAGCCGTGCGCCGTGCCCCCGAGCCGTCCCACGAAACTTAACGTGGCGCGCTCTTGCGGCGAAACAATCCCTATTTCGAACAAATTATACGGACAGACCGTCACGCACTCGGCTTTGCCTTCGCATTTTTCGCGGTTGACGATGGGCATGAATACGCCCGGTTCTTATTTGCTATCCACAGATTTTGAAACAGTCGTCATGGTTTGTTTTCCATTCCTTTTACAAACTCCAACAATTCATGGCTTTCCTGAAGCCAGATCATCGGATTGACGCTGCGCTTGATGTATTGAATCAAACCATTTCGATCCACCACCACCGAGGCGGTGCGCTGGATGACAAAGGCCACTTTATCCAACCCAAATAACTGATATACTGCGCGGTTAGGATCAGACAATACAGGGAAGGGCGTCTTGAGTGTCTCCGCATACTGGCGGGCTCGTTCGGAAGTATCTCCCAAAATCACGAGCACCTCCGCGCCCACCGCCTGAAAGTCTTTATATAATCGCCCCAACTGGGCGACATGCGAACGGCACTGCATTCAGTTGTATTCTCGCACGAAGAACAAGACGACGCGCGATTTGCCATGGTATTCCGTCAACCCGATTTGCCGTCCGTCATTTGCGGTCAGTTTGAAATCAGGTGCGGGGGAACCAACTTCCGCTTCAATACTCATTTTGACGTTTCCTTATTGGTTTCAATCGAGAATTGCACGCTGTTCTGCGCGGGGTCTGTCACCAGAATGCCCTCATCGTTCTGGTTGTAAGGCATTTCGACTTCTTCGATGCGTGCCAGAAGTTGGTCCATGGCAGCGCGGTCGGGTAGGACAAAAGAAATATTTTTCAGCCCCAGCGCGTCGGGGGGAGGCGGCGGGGCGCCTTCTCCCTGCCAGGTGTTGAAGCCGATGTGATGATGATAGCCGCCTGCCGAGACCATGCCCATGCGAAAGGCGCGCGCCGTTCCCATATCATCGAAGCCGAGCATGTCGTGATAGAAGCGGCGCGTTTGGTCTATGTTGGCGACATAGAGGTGGAAATGTCCCATGCGCGTTTCCGGTGGGACGGGCGGGTCGAAGCGGTCGTCTTCTCTCAAGTGGGCAAAGAGCGCTTCGAGGTCGAGCGGTTCACGCCCGTCGCTGAGTCTGCCATCGGCATGACTGGAATAGATTTCCCCGTTCCTGACCTCGAAAATCCCATCTTCCGGTGTTTCGCAGTAGAGTTCGATGTTGTTTCCTTCCGGATCGTCCAGGTAGGTAGTTTTGGTCATGATGTGGTCAGTGGGGTAGTTGGGCCAGCGTAGGGCAAAGAGACGGGAGATGACGCGCGCCAGTTCACGGCGGCTGGGGAAGAGGATTGCAAAATGATAGATACCGGTCACGCCGCGATAGCGCCGTCCATTCGGGATTTCCGTCAGGCGCAACAAATCTGCACCGCCCGCGCCTAACCCGATGCTGTTCCCTTCCTGCCAGTGCAGGCGTAAACCCAATACCTGCTGGTAAAAAGCTAGTTGGTTATCAAGGTTGGCGACCTTAAGATGGACGTAGCCCGGACGGGTCTGCGGATGGATTCGATGTGGGGCAATGGCAACAGGTTGAGGAATGGTTATAACGTTCATTTTTCTCCTATGTTTACATCAGAAAGGACCTCTTTGGGCTGCAAACTGTGCCCGGTGACGAAGTTGTAAGAATCCAGGATCAGCCTGAACACCACGTCCAGTTCACCCATATCCAGAGGGGTGTAGAGCATCACCATGCCTTCGTTGCCCAGGTATTGGGCCATGGGATGTGGCTCGGCCCAGCCCATGCTCACGGCTTCGCGGGCGCGCTCGGGCGGCAGCGCGACGTGCAGGCTGCCGTCTGGATGGATGTGGGCAAACTCACGTCCGCGAGCGATCACTTCAGGATGAGCCAGCTGCAGGTCTTCGCGCAGCCAGAGAGCGCGCGCCCCCGGGACGGATATCACTGTGGGGCGGTTCTGGACATAGGGTAGAGAGTAACAACGCCTGAACAGCTCAGCGTGGATATCAGGCACAGGTCGTATGCCGATCTGGGCATGTGGCATGCCCTGGTGAGTGGGTGGCCTGGGTCGCTTGCGTTTGGGAATTTCCATCTGGTTGTCTGAATTCATCTTTACCTCCTACAATTTACCTCTCATTGGGCTTCAGAAGCCAGCCGCTCCAGCGCCTGCTGGAATACCTCATAAGGCTGTGCGCCGACGATGGCGTAGCGATCATTCAAAACATAAGTCGGCACGCCGGTCACGCCGATCTGGGTCGCCCGGTCTACTTCCAACTGGACGGCGGCGGTGTATGTTCCCGCTTCCACCATCCTTTGCATCTCTTCCGCGTCCAGCCCGACTTCTTCGGCGGCGGCGCGCAGGACATTCCACTTGCTGATGTCCTGCCCCTTGCCGTAGAATTTTTCGAAGACGGAATGGTGGAACTCAAAATCCTTTCCGCGCTGGCGGGCGTATTCGGTGGCTTCGTGCGCCAGCCGCGTATTTGGGATACTTGTCGGGAAGACCATCTCTAACCCGACGGCATTTGCCCTATGCCTCAAACTCTCTTGGGATTTGGCAGCGTGGGCTTTCACATAATCAGGCAGTTCCATGCCCTCCGGCGGCGTATCGGGGCGCAGATAAAACGGACGCCACTCGACCTCCGCGCCGTGTTCGGTTTTAAACCGCTCGACCACACCCTGGCCGACATAGCACCAGGGGCAGACATAGTCGGAGTAGATGGTCAGTTTGATCCTCATAGTTCTCTCCTGATAGATGGGCTAGCCGCTGACGCACGTCTGGATCACAGGGGAACTGCAACGAGACGCCCGTAGGTCACAAATCCGGCTAGCGCCAGCAAAATGAGATTTACGATGATCATGGGATATTCCTTGCGCCGGAGGTGCGTCGACACGGCGCCCCCCATATTCACCGCCAGACCACCAGCGGCAAGCGGGGTTAGCCAGGGCAGGATGCCGGTCCAGGCAGGCAAAACGACCCCAATTGCACCTAGAACCTCCAAGGTGCCAATAGCGCGTATGGCACCCGGCGTGAAATCGTTGACATAACCCATTCTTGCCGCCAGCTTCTCATAGGGCTGCGCCAGTTTCGAGATTCCAGAACCGGCAAACGCCAGAGCCAGCAGGATTTGTGCGATCCAGATAACAGTGTTCATGGGTTACCCTCCGTAATTTACAACCCTATCAACGGGTCGAGGGCTATACTGCCCGCGCCGGTAAAGAGCAGCGCCAGCGCGGTCGCGCCCAGGATAAAGTCGAACTCCCAGCCGGTAGCCTGCTGGGCTGTAAAGCCAACTTTCATCACACGCCTCTTGACGACGAAAATGGCTACCAGCATGTCGATGACGAACAGGACGGCCAGAATGCGCGTCCCCAGGCCGAGGATGAGTAATACTGCGCCCGCTGTCTCTAACAACGCGACCACCCAGCCAAATAAGATGGGCAAGGGGACGCCCATCTGTTTTAAGAACCCGCCAAAGCCGGCCGGGCCTTTCATCGGTGAATTGGGGTTGAGTTTGGGCCAGCCATGCACGAGAAAGATAATACCCGACGCCAGGCGCAGGATTAACAGGCCCCAATCGTTATATGGTGAAAAGATGTTTTCTAACATGAACTCCTCCTGATTTACAAATAATCTAACAGCACAACCTGCCAGCGCCACGAACGGCGCCAGAAGGAACAAAACGAATGGTGAGGTTGCATTTTTAACCGGTTTCGGCTTGAGCGCCCTTCAAGTGGGCGTCGAAGAACGTCAGCGTGCGCCTCCAGGCGTCGACGGCTGCCTCAGGGCGATAAGCCGGCCCTGTGTCGTTGAAGAATGAATGCCGGGCTTCCGGGTAAATCTTGATGTCGTGGGGAATGTTGTGCTTTTCCAGAAGAGGTTCGAGCTGACGCGCCGCGTTGGCAGTGAAATCCTTTTCCGGGTAACTCCCCACGACCGGGCAAGCCCGGGAGACCGCTTCCAGCGGGCGAGGGTTCATCCCGTAGAAGACCGAGGCCGCCCGCAGAGCCTGCCCAGAGCCAGACAAAGGATCAGCCACACAGGCCAGTTGCAGGGCGTAGCTGCCGCCCATGCAGAAACCGATCACGCCCACGCGCCCGGGATCCACCTCCGGCCACCCCTTGAGAAAATCCACGGCGGCTTGCAGATCTGCCACGATTCCGTTTTTCAGGGGGCGGATCAGCATCCCGTGAAAGATGCGCAGCATGCAGGCCACCCGGTTACCAGTTGAGAAGAGGTCTACCGCCAGCGCCGTGTATCCCTCCCGTGCGAAGCGATGGGTGATCTCACGGATGTTATCGTTCAAGCCAAAAATCTCGTGGATGACGACGATTCCCGGGAAAGGGCCTTCGCCATCTGGTAACGCCAGGTAAGCCCCCATCGGCTGGCCAGCTACCATTGGAACGGTGACTGGGGACGTGGTTAGATGTTCTTTCATAACCATTTCCTGGCGCTCTTTTCAAACCTAAACGGCGACTTCGTCACCAGTTCGGTGAAGCGTTCGAACTGGCCCGGGTCTGGGACACAGAGCCATAGGATCAAATCGTCCATCCCGGTCTCGGCAAAAGCTAGGATGCGTTCTTGGATAGCCTGGGGAGAAGTTGGAATCGATCTGGTCATATTCTCCGCCTTCTGTCCCGTAAAACTATAGTAATCTCGAATGTAAGCCGCGGCCTGATCAGTAACGTCCTGGCAAACGGCGCAGTAGAAGGCTTCGACGAAGCGCGGCTGTCCAGAGTGGCCATTCGCCTGCCATTATTCCTCGGCAATGCCGTCCAACTGGCGAACGCGGGCTGGATCTCCGCCGCCTCCAGAGGTTTAACTTTCTCCCCAACATCCACTCTCTGGATCGCCGTGGGTGAATAACCACCGATTAAGACTTCAGATCCTCCGCTTCTGATCGGCTGAAGTCCAGCTGTCCCCAGGCCATCGGCCGGCGATTGGCCGGACCAGATGCACCTCATCCACTCCAATTGCTGCTTGAACAGGCGGCCGCGATTCTTAAATCTCGCTGGGGCGGCTTGAAAAGCATCTTTGCGCCTACCGATGCCAGGGCGTAAAGTCAGCCTCCCACCGGAAAGGGCATCCAGGCTGGCTGCCTGCTTAGCCAGGTGGCCAGTGTTGCGCAAGGGGGCTACCAAGATAGTGGACATCAGGCGAATTCGCCGGGTTCCGCCAGCGGCAGCGGCAAGGGTGACCAACGGCTCGAAATTAGGGTAGACCAGGCGGTCGATGATCCTCAGGCTGGAAAACGGGCCAGAGTCAGCGCGCCGATCCCATTCCAGGATATCGGGACCCTTGACGCCGGGGATCGTGGCCGGCAAACCAATACCAATCAGCATGTTTACCTCCTATCAAGTTTTTCAGTCATTCGAATTAATAAAGGAGGCCTATCACAGGCGCATGCCTGAAAACAGGTCATCCATCTGTTGTAGGCTATTCTCTGAAGTTGGGCTGGCAAGTGCAAAATACTCGAAAGAGATCATCTGGCGTAAGTCGACTTCCGGTAAGCGACGTAAGAGGTTATCAGGGCCAAACTGAGTCTGGTGACACTGCAGAGCGTTCCATTTCGCCTCCACAAACCGGGTTACATCAATCCTGGTTTTGATCTGATCGTCGTTGAAACCATGGCGTTGGGGATCGAAGCCATCGAGATTGGATGTATCCATCTTCAGCGCCTGCATTTTCCTGCGCATTTCAACAAAAAAGGACGACGGGATAGCGTTATAGAATAGACGCATCGGCTGCCAGGGTGGGCCAGCTTCCGGAAAATCCGTAGAACTGCTGGCCAGGCTACAAGCCTGGGTTGTATATCGGCTGATGGCGATGTGATCTGGATGGCCATATCCTCCACCAGGGTCGAAGGTGATCACAACCTGCGGTTGGAACTCACGAATCACCTGCACCAGCTTCTCGACCACCTCGTGAGGAGGAGCCTGGATGAAAGCGTGTGGGTCAAGGTTTTCCGGGGTTCCATCCATACCCGAATCCCGGTAATCCAGGAAAAGCAGGTCCGTAATCCCTAAAGTGTTTGCCGCACAGCGTAATTCATTTTCCCGGACGTGAGCCAGCGATTCCGGAGTCGCTAGGCTGGCGTCGCTGATCTCCCCCACTTCACCCCGTGTAGCGCAAACAAGAACTACACGTGTTCCATTCGCGGCATACTTTGCCAGTGTTCCACCAACTCCAAACGATTCGTCGTCGGGATGAGCAAACACTGCGAGTAAAGTCGATTTCACTTTTCCTCCACCGGATTCCATCGCCCCACCCAGTCCCCCATGGCATATAGCACAGAGAGCAGGTCTTTGCCTTTTTCTGTAAGATCGTATTCAACGTGGCGAGGGGCATTGGAGATGGCGTAGCGCTGAATGATCCCAGCCTGTTCCAACACTTTTAGTCGTTGAGTCAGCGTGGTAGGGTTAACGCCACCGACGATCTCCTGCAGTTCGCAAAACCTCTTACGTTCACGCAGGTAGTAAATCATTTCAAGCGTCCATTTTCTGCCAAGTACTTTCGCAGCTTTTGTGATTGGACAGTATCGATCAACCACAGACTAGCTCCTTACTATAAAAAATAAAGTGACAATGGGTGAAAAATACGCCGTTCCTGGCGCCAAAGTACGAATCTCACTATATTTTTTATAGTAACCAAAGT
>DATMXL010000125.1:0-14243 GCA_035561555.1 Bellilinea sp. | reverse complement strand
ATTAAAAAGAGGCACAGAATCCTCTATGCCTCTTTTTTTGATTTAATTTTTCGGTTCAGCCACGCAACAGTGCCGGGATTTCTTCCGGATGGCGGGCAACCTGAACGCCGGCATTGGTTAGCGCCTTAATTTTATCGGCTGCGGTTCCTGCGCCGCCTTCGATAATTGCGCCGGCATGCCCCATGCGTTTTCCCACGGGAGCAGTTTGCCCGGCGATAAATGAAACCACCGGCTTGGTCATATAGCGAGAAATAAATTCTGCGGCACGTTCTTCGTCACTGCCGCCAATTTCACCGATTAACACCACACTGTTGGTTCGCGGATCAGCTTCAAACATTCCCAGCACGTCGATAAAATTGGTGCCATTGACCGGATCGCCGCCGATGCCGACACAGGTACTGGCACCCATGTCATTCTGCTTCAAAGCGTACAGCACCTCATAGGTCAAAGTTCCAGAGCGCGAGACAACCCCGACTGAGCCAGGGATGGCGATATTACCCGGGATGATACCCACCTTGGCTTCCCCAGGGGTTAAAGCGCCCGGACAATTCGGTCCTACCATGCGGACACCTTTTTGATCGAGGTATTCGCGCACCCGCATCATGTCCTGGACGGGAATGCCTT
Source organism: Bellilinea sp. (assembly GCA_035561555.1). GTDB lineage: Bacteria > Chloroflexota > Anaerolineae > Anaerolineales > Anaerolineaceae > Bellilinea. The sequence continues at coordinate 13,619 of DATMXL010000125.1, read as the reverse complement.
CCGTGATGCAAAAAACCAGCGAAATGCCAGAGTCAGCTGCTTCCAGGATCGCATCCGGAGCAAAGCGAGCCGGGACAAAGATGACGGAGGTATTGGCGCCGGTCACCTCTACCCCCTGTTTGACGGTATCGAACACCGGGATTTTACCCTCCAACACCCAATCGCCGCCTTTTCCCGGCGTAACGCCAGCCACAACTTCGGTGCCGTAGTTTACCATTTGAGAGGTATGGAATAATCCTTCATTACCGGTGATTCCCTGGACGATGACCCGGGTATATTGATTGATCAAGATGCTCATGGGTTGCACCTTTCTTTCGCAGCCGCCACCGATTTCTCGGCAGCTTCCGCCAGGGTTTCAGCGGTGATCATGTTGGCATCAGCCAATAAACGCCGGCCTTCCTCAGCGTTGGTTCCTACCAGACGCACGACCATGGGTACTGAGGGTTTAACTTCCTGGATGGCAGATAAAATTCCACGCGCCACTTCGTCACCACGAGTGATGCCACCGAAAATATTGATTAATACCGCGCAGACATTTGGGTCAGAGAGAATGATGCGAAACGCTGCTGCCACCTTATCCGCACCTGCACCGCCGCCGATATCCAAGAAGTTGGCAGGCTGCCCGCCATACAGTTTGATGATGTCCATCGTTGCCATTGCCAGACCGGCGCCATTCACCATGCAGCCAATCTGACCATCCAACTTGATGTAGGAGAGGCCATATTTCCGCGCGGTGATTTCTTCCGGCGCTTCTACATCCAGGTCACGCTTCTCGGCGATATCGGGTTGACGGAAAAGTGCATTGTCATCGATCACCATCTTCCCGTCGAGTGCAATCAAACGTTTTTCTTTGGTGATCACCAGAGGATTGATTTCCACCAATGTGGCGTCATTATCCTTATACACCTGCCAAAGTCCATCGGCTACTGCCATAAATTGACGCCAATATTCCTTGGGTAGGTCAATCGCCACGGCGATGTCTCGGGATTGATACTCGCGCAAACCAAGGAGGGGATCGATATGCAAGCGAATGATTCGGTCCGGTGAGCGGGCTGCCACCTCTTCAATATCGACGCCGCCTTCAGCTGAAGCGATCATGACAGGCTTGCGAGAAGCCCGGTCATTGGTGATACCAAGGTAAATTTCTTTCTCTATACCAACCGCCTCATCCACCAATACCCGCCGGACAGGCAAGCCTTTAATTTCCATGCCAAGGATACGATTAGCCAGCTCCTGGGCTTCTTCCGCTGTTTTCGCCAGGCGTATGCCACCCGCTTTTCCGCGCCCGCCTACCAGTACTTGACTTTTGACCACCACCCTGCCGCCCAACTCTTCTGCGATTTGCTTAACTTCGTCAGAATTGGAGGCAACCCGCCCGCGCGGGATTGGGATGCCATAACGGGCAAAGATTTGCTTCGACTGATATTCGTGAAGGTTCATGGACGCTCCCCAGCTAGATTTTTTCCAATTGACCCAACTCGGAAATTATATCACGCGTAATCCTGACTATATTGACAATAAAAACCCGGCAGTTGAGCTGCCGGGCGAAGGAGGTACAAATAAAATTTAACCCTTGAGGAATTCCTCAAGCGCCTCTTTGCTGATGCGGAAAGCCGAGCCAATTTTGCGCGCTTTGAGGTCGCCAGCAGTAATTGCAGCCAGAATGTCTTCTTCAGATACCTTCAAAACCTGCGCAGCTTCGGCCGGTGTCATCACGGATGGCGTGGCAGCTGCTGCAGCACTGGAGCCAGCAGCCGCACCGGCAGCCGCAGCAGCCTGCTGACCGGTCATGCCCTGCAAGGATTGCCCGATGATATTGCCAAGTCCCATACCGGCGCCAATTCCGGCGGTTAAACCAGCGCCGCCACTCGGATTTTGCGCGGCATCGCGTAATGCGTCAGCAGCCTGTAGTTGGGTGTAGGTTTGCATATCCAGCATGCCCATCGCCCGCAATTCCTCGGCTGATTTGTCGGAAGGTTTGAGCGAGCCAATGTAGAAAGATTTCAAAAGTAAGCCGATGGCTGCGAAATCGTCCTGTGCTTTGGCGCGGACTCCGGCTCCAATCTCTTCCACCAGACCGATCAATTCGGCGACTGATTTGGTTGCGCCAGTTTCGCCGAGCAGATCCTGCAACTTGGAGAGGAGCATGGTGCGCATGCGGTTTTCGATATCCACCATACGGTAGATTCCCTGCGCTCCGACTACCTGGGTTACAAACTGCTGAGCATCCTCGATCTGGAAGGAGTAGGTACCAAATCCCTGCAGCAAAGCAACCCCCAATCCCATTCCTGGATTGCGTACAAGGATCGGCTGTGGAGTGCCCCATTTGCGGTCAACAAATTCACGCATGGAAACGAAATATACTTCCGCGGTGAATGGGGTGCGGTCATTGAAGACTTTTCCGATCAAATCCACTAGCAGTGGGATATTGGCTGTGGTGATGGTGTGGCGGCCAGGTCCGAACGCGTCCAGTGCACGCCCGTCACGCATAAAGACTGCCCGCTGCGACTCCCGTACGATCACCTGAGAGCCCAGGCGCAGATCAGCAATCCCTTGCTCCGGAAAGCGGTGGACCAATTCCTCCGCCATCTCACTTGGGTATTCAACTACATCAAAAATTCTAGCCATGGTTATTTATCTCCAATTCCTCTTGTGAACCCTCTGAGTGTGCTTAACTAGCCTGTTGCTCGCCGCCCATCATAACTTCTGACCGTTTCTCAAAAGCCTCGACACATTCCCGTGTGACTTTCTTAACGTTTCGGATTGCAGCCGGAAGACCATCGGAGCCAATGGAGGCTTCCAAATTGTCAATGGCAGCCGATACACCATCCGACAGGTTGAACAATTCCATATCATACTCGTAGACCCGTGCCAGATCCTCTTTCTTGAGGGTGACAGAGTCGAAGAAGCCAGTATAGCCGTAGGAAGCTGTCTTTACACGGTCAATAAACTGACGGAGTTTGATGGCGGCTGATTCAAGGTCATCGATGAGAAGCAAATCCCCTTGATCGATCAAATCTCTTTGCAAGCCGGATAAGCGGCCCCAAAGAAGCTCAAATTCAGCAGCTACTTTTTCACGCAACAGTTTGTCCGACATTCGGCGGTTATGCTTTTCAATGTACCCGTCGAAACCAGGAATTTTTGACAATAGTTTTTGAAGAATATTTTGATCGCCAGTAACACGATCGAACAGGTCGCTCATATTTCCTCCTTGATAGTCATGGACTACATTGTTCATCGATAGAGTTAATTATAGCCAGTTATATGCCTGTGGACGAAGGGATTTAGATTAATTCTGACCTTCAATCTATCTACGAAAATCGACTATACTGGTTGCATTTCTTAGAATTTTAGAAAGGTTGCTGTAAGGTAAATCTCTTGCATCATTACTATTATTGTATATAATAATTTGTAGGTGCTCTACAACACAGCTTACATACGGGAAGGAGGTGAAAACACAATGTTATTCGCACCGAAGGAAAAAGGCCAGGGCCTCGTTGAGTACGCGTTGATTCTTGTTTTAGTAGCGATTGTCGTTATTGTCATTCTTGCCATTATGGGACCCGCCATCGGCAACATTTTCAGCAATATCGTCAATGCTCTCTAAAACCCAACTTTTTTTGGTTCAATCTAGTTAGCTTCGAAGGAAAAGGCTCTTATATAGGGCCTTTTCTTCATTAATCCTTTATAATAGGAACATTCCAGGGGGAAAAAGAACTGATAGTGTCAGGATGAACTGGACCTCCGGAATTCGTGGTTCGATTATTTGGCTCAAACCTTGCAACCCGCTATAATAATAATCAGCTTGTTCTGCACATCACAAGTTGATTAATTTGATTGTGCACCTTACAGTACCATTAGGAGATAAGGAAATTTCTTAGCGTATAATAAGCTGTAGTTTGCTTATTCCGATCCACAAACAATCACGTGAGGAGGCATATCCATGGCCGCTAGAGGTAAATCAGGTGGGCGCATCATTATCTTGGTGGCTCTGATTTTGATACTGTTGGTTGGAGCAGTCTATGTCTGGCTCCAGATGCAACCCAGCACACCAGCAGATACAGGTCAGGCGCCAGAGTCCGAGGAAATGGTCGACATTGTCATTACAACTCAGTCTATCCCACGGGGGGCTGAAATTACACAAGCCGCGGTGACTACCATACCGTACCCATCAGCAAATCTAGTTCAAGGTACTTTTATTACGGACATCAGCTCGGTCATTGGATCGCGGGCTAAGTATGATCTTGACCCCGCCGTACCTTTGACTGCGTCTGTTCTGATCCCACCGACAGGTGGTTCGGTGGCATCTTTCGACGTACCGAAGGATTTTGTCGCCCTCCCCGTTCCGGTGGAATCACTGACGGCGGTTGCCAATGCGCTTGCCCCAGGCGATCATGTGATGGTGGTAGGTTGCATGCTGCTGATCGACATAGATCCTGATTGGCAGTCCCGCTTGCCAAATGCCTTTGCCCTGGACACCAAACCAGGAGAACTGAACTTCACCAATGGCGGCACAACGATCATCACATCTAAAGACCTTGGACCGGTCGTCGGCAGGGTGCAGGGTGAGGGCTCGCTCAATATGCCAAGTTACGTCGTGCCATCAGAACCGCAAAGGCCGCGGCTGGTTTGCCAAACCGTAATTCAGGATGCAGTTGTCTTACGAACCGGGGATTATGAAGAGCCGCAGGTTGCTCCGGTGGAACCCACCGCGGTGCCGGAAGGCGAACAGCCGGTCGCAACCCTGCCACCGACTAAAGACTCAATCACCCTGGTGGTCAGCCCTCAGGACGCTGTATCGCTCAACTATATGATGGTAGCTGGAATTCGCTTGAATATGGCGCTGCGTAACCCGAACGACCCCAACCCGATCGTGACGGATGCGGTCACTCAACAGTACCTGATGGAACAGAAAAATATTCCGCTGCCAGCCAAACTGCCATACGCGCTTGAACCTCGCATCGATACGGTTCCGACTGTAGCAGCCCCCACGCCTTTGCCCTAAGTTGATCTATGTGGAATTTACTGGTAGCGATGTGTAAACTTTTTTATGGGAGAATCTATGGCGCAATCCGAAAAGATCCGGGTATTAATCGTTGATGACATCCAGGAGACACGCGAAAATATCCGCCGGATGCTTCAATTTGAACCACGGGTAGACGTCATCGCTGGTGCCAGAAATGGCGCCGAGGCAATTGAAATCTCAACCGCGGAAAAACCCGATGTTGTCATAATGGACATCAACATGCCGGACATGGATGGCATCGCGACTACAGAAGCGATCCGGAAAAAGGTCCCGTATGTTCAGATCGTCATTCTTTCTGTCCAGGCTGACCCAAGCTATATGCGCCGTGCGATGTTGGCGGGTGCCAGAGATTTTCTGACAAAACCGCCAATGATCGATGAACTAACGACCGCGGTCAGGCGCGCCGGAGATATGGCCCATGAAGAACGTTCAAAAGCCCCAATCCCTTTCACTGCTACAGCAGTGGGAGGGATTCCTGGGGGCAATGGCACTTTCAGAGCTAAACGCGGAAAAATTATCGCTGTTTACAGCCCGAAGGGCGGTACTGGGTGTTCGATGATTGCCGTGAACCTGGCAGTTGCTTTGCATACCAGCGAATCACAAACAATTTTGGTTGACGGCGATTTACAATACGGTGATATTGCCGTAATGTTTAATGAACAGGTAAAAAACAACCTCGTTGATCTGGCAAGCCGGGTGGATGAACTCGATCCAGAATTTGTCAAGGAAGTTGCAGCAGAACATTTGCCTTCGGGAATCCACATTCTAGCCTGCCCACCGCGGTTGGAAATGGCGGAAGAAATCACTGGGGAGCAGTTTTCCAAACTGCTCGAATATCTGGCGACAATCTATTCCTATGTGGTTGTTGATACAGCCTCCTACTTGACAGATGTTGTACAGGCTGCGTTAGAATATTCAGACAACATCATTTTGATCACCACTCAGGAGATTCCCAGCATCAAGAGCTGCAACCTCTTCCTGAATTTAGCCAACGCATCCGGTCTACGGGATCGGATCACATTCATCATGAACCGTTTCGACAAACGGATAACGATCACACCGGAAAAAATCAGTGAGAGTTTACACCTTCCGGTCGCATTCGTAATCCCCTTCGAAGAGAAAATCGTAACCAGTTCAATTAACCGCGGCCTGCCATTTGTTGAGGAAAACCGAACACTTCCCATCAGTAAATTGATATTGAACCTGGCGGAAACCCTTCAAGAAAAACCTCAAGAATCCAATGCGGTAGCAGATCGGATTTTTGCCCCGAGGAAATTGGGGCAGATAAGCAGAGGATAATCTTATGTCGATTTTAAGAAGAATCCAGAACGATCAAAATCCAACTGACCCCACCGGTCAGGGGAATGATAGTAATGGCGGTCAAAATCGACCCGTCTCGGTTCCACCGCAACGGCGTCCAGCGTCTCCGGATCGTTCGGCGAATGATACTTACCAGGATATGAAGAACCGTGTCCAGAATAAATTGCTCTCAACTATGGACACTAGTATGGACGTCACAAAATTGGCTGAAGTGCGCCGAACCATACAAGAACTCTTCGAACAAATCTTGAGCGAAGAAAACGTGGTTCTTTCGCGCAACGAACGATCGCGCATGTACGAACAAATCGCCGCGGAAATATTGGGTTTTGGCCCGCTGCAAGCGCTACTCGAAGACGACAGTATTACTGAAGTCATGGTAAATGGTGCAAAAAGCATTTATATCGAGCGCCGCGGGAAAATTTCTCGCGCACCATTAAGTTTCGAAAATAACGAACATGTTATGCGAATTATCGAGCGGATTGTGGCTCCACTCGGCAGGCGTGTTGACGAATCTTCGCCTTTTGTTGACGCCCGCTTACCGGATGGGTCGCGTGTCAACGTCATCATTCCACCGTTGTCGCTGGTTGGGCCTGTCATAACCATCCGAAAATTCGCCCGTAACCCGATTACCGTGGATCAATTAATCCAGTTCGGGACACTGACTCCCGAATCCATCCAATTATTGGATGCCTGTGTGAAAGCACGCTTGAACGTTGTCATTTCCGGCGGTACTGGCTCCGGAAAAACCACTTTATTGAACATCCTATCCCAGTTTATTCCCAACGACGAACGGATTATCACTGTTGAGAACGCAGCCGAGCTTCAACTGCGGCAGGAACATGTAGTGACATTGGAATCCCGGCCGGCTAATATTGAAGGCCGTGGGGAAATTACCATTCGTCAACTGGTCATCAACTCACTGCGTATGCGCCCCGACCGGATTATCGTCGGTGAGGTGCGTGATGATGCGGCTCTCGACATGCTCCAGGCCATGAACACCGGTCATGATGGTTCCATGACCACACTCCACTCCAATAGTCCGCGCGATACTCTGGCACGTCTAGAAACCATGGTCATGATGGCAGGTATGGATTTGCCCGTCCGCGCCATTCGCGAGCAGGTTGCGTCTGCCATCGACCTGATCGTGCACCAGGAACGTATGCGGGATGGCACGCGTAAAGTGGTGAACATCACCGAAATTGCCGGCATGGAAGGCGATGTGGTCACCATGACAGATATTTATGTGTTCGAACAGACAGGCATCGAAAACGGAAAAATCATTGGCAGATTGCGCCCAACTGGTCTCCGACCACGCTTCTATGAGAAAATCGAAGCTGCCGGTATCCACTTACCGCCTTCACTTTGGGGCATGGGCAGCAGCCGAAGATAATGAGAACTTCACTCCAGACCATCTGTCTATCAGGAAGCAGGTGAGATTATGGGAATAAGCCCAACCATCATCTTAATTCTAGGCGGAGCAATTGCGCTTCTGCTGTTGATTGTGGGCATCGCCGTTTCATTGACCAGCGAACGCAGCATGGTCGAAGAGCGGCTCGGCAAATACGTTGAAGAACAACGGGAAGAAGACGCCAGGGAAGCAAAACGTCAGGGCTTGTCTAATCCAGTTTCGGATTGGTTGAATAAACGGGTTGAGGGTTCTTCATATGCCAGCCGCTTATCCAAAAACCTTGGCCGTGCTGATTTAAAACTTAAACCTGGCGAGTATATTTTCCTAATTATTGCTTCGATCTTCTTGGTCGGTCTGGTGGGCTATGTGATCGGACAGCAGTCCATTTTGCTGCTTTTGGTTGGCGGTCTGGGCGGAGCATTCCTGCCAGGAATGTATGTCAAGAATCGACAGAACAAACGGCTGCAGAGATTTGGCGATCAATTGGCTGACATGCTCAACCTGATGGTCAACGGATTGCGTGCCGGGTACTCCACCATGCAAGCCATGGAAGCAGTCAGCAAAGAACTGCCCTCACCCATCAATGAGGAATTCCGGCGTGTTGTCCAGGAGATGCAATTAGGTGTCACCATGGAACGGGCGATGGCGAATTTGCTCGACCGTGTACCTTCCGATGACCTTGATCTGGTCGTTACTGCCATCAATGTGCAACGTGAGGTCGGCGGTAACCTGGCTGAGATTCTGGATACGATTTCCTTCACCATTCGCGAACGTGTCCGCATCAAAGGTGAAATCCGTGTTTTGACCACTCAGGTTATGTATTCCGGTCGCTTCCTCTCCCTTTTACCCATCATCGTCATCCTGATCCTATATGTTTTGAACCGCGAATACATGATGACGTATGTGCAACCGGAAAGTGGAATTTGCGGCTACATCGCCCTGGGCGTCGCTGCAGTATTGATCGTTGCAGGTTACTTCTCGATGCAGAAACTCGGCGACATCGAAGTCTAACAGAGGTCTGGAGGAGACTATGCCTATTTTATTGATCATCATCCTTTTGATCCTCGCTGGAGCAATCACGCTTACGGTTATTGGCTTGCGCAATCCCGAATCTGAAAATGACCGGGCGTTGCAAGCCCGCCTGGAAGAGTTTAGTCAGACAGGCCAGATGCCCGATCTTCGCGAGTTGGAGCTCTCTCAACCCTTTACGGACCGCATTATCTATCCTGTGGCACGTAAACTGGGTGAGATCGCCATGCGATTTACCCCGCAAAACGCCATGAATTCCATTTCACGAAAATTGGAACTGGCCGGGACTTCGGCGCGGGTCGATCCAACGATGATTTTGGCTTTACAGCTCTTCCTTGGTGCTGTATTTGCTGCGATTGTAGTACTGGTTTCGAGTTTGGGAGCTGCCAACTGGCCGCCCAGCCGTACGTTTTTATTGGGGCTGGTCTTCGGTTTCCTCGGGTTCTACTTTCCGCAGCTGTGGTTGACAAGCAAAATAAATAAGCGGCAGAAAGAAGTGCGCAAAGCAATGCCAGACGCGTTGGATCTATTGACCATTTGCGTGGAGGCAGGTTTAGGATTTGAAGCCGCCATGGCGCGCGTCAGTGAAAAGTGGGCATCTGAATTATCCATTGCCTTTGCCCGGGCAATCCAGGAAATTCAACTGGGAAAGACCCGTCGTGAAGCGCTGCGGGACATGGCTGATCGAATTGGTCTGCCTGAAATGACCAGTTTCGTAGCTGCAGTTATTCAATCAGAACAATTAGGCGTAAGTTTGGCCAAAGTATTGCGTATTCAATCCGATCAAATGCGCGTCAAGCGCCGCCAATTGGCAGAAGAAGCCGCCCACAAAGCACCATTAAAAATGCTCATCCCGATGACGCTATTAATTTTCCCATCGCTGATCATCGTCCTTATGACACCGGCTGCTCTCAAATTGTTCCAATCCGCTTTGGGCGGCATGTTCGGCTTATAGTCAATTCAATCACAATGCTCATAATCTTGCCAAAGACTGCAAGCGCAGATCTGAGCATTGCCATACCTTGAGGGAAATGACCGAATCCCAGCGTATATCCCGGGTTTTTCGAGCACACCACTTGTTGTGGCAAACAATTGATTGGGTTTACCCACCACGTTGTGCAACTTGTGGAAAATGGGGAGAGCGCTGGTGCGATTCGTGCCAGCAAACTGTAAAACTTCTCGCGTTAACGGAAATGTGCCCATTATGCGGTATACCCCAACCGGAAGCGGAACTTTGTGCTGAATGCACAACTTACCAACCGATGTATACCGCTTTGAGATCCTGGGGCATCTACGAAGGGACTTTGCGGACCGCAATTCACCGTCTTAAATACCATAGCGATGTCGGGTTGAGTGAAACTCTGGCCAGGCCGCTGACTGGACTATTACGAGACCTAAACTGGCAGGTCGATCTGGTGACCGCAGTGCCATTGAGCAATAAACGGCGCCGTCAAAGGGGGTATAACCAGGCAGCTCTGCTGGCACGCTGGGTAGGACTATCTGCGGGAGTACCGTTCCAGCCTAAAGCTCTGATACGTCTGAGGGATACAGCCTCCCAGGTTGGACTTCATGCACACCAGCGCCGGGAGAATGTTGCCAATGCTTTTCAGGCCAGGTCAGACACGGCTCTCGAGAAAAAGGTCTTAGTTATCGATGATGTAACCACTACCGGAGCCACTATGCAAGCATGCGCCCAGGCACTCATCTCGGCTGGTGCCAGTCAGATTTACGGCTTGACCCTGGCACGCGCCGGACACATTCACCTAAGTTAAGCTATACTTAGGGTAGGAAAAGGAGATGTGGAAGCAGCAGCACGAGAAGCACAACCTTATTCTGCATGGAGGATACGATGGACCTGAAAATTGATACATTTGCCCGCAATATGGAACTGACAGACCGCATCGTCGAATATGTTGACAAGAAAGTCGGAAAGTTGGGCCGCCACATTCCCAATGTGGATGAAACCAGGGTTGATCTGTCCTATGTAAAATCAGCACGAAGCGCCACCGACCGCCATGTTGCGCAAATTACGATCCGTGGACGTGGCTTTATCCTGCGGGTGGAGGAACGCGCTGACGATTTATTCGCCGCAGTGGATTCCGCTGTGGAAAAAATGCAGCGGCAAATCGAACGCTACAAAGGCAAGCACCAACGTGGACGCGGTGACGGCACCCCGGCTGCTGAAGTAGCAGTAGAGCCACAAGAACGGGAAGAAGCACCTGAAGTTGAAGCTATCGTGCGGCGCAAGACCTTCACGTTGACGCCTATGGATGAACTCGAAGCCATCGAACAGATGAAGCTGCTGGGACATGACGAGTTTTTTGTCTTTTATAACGCGACCAGCAATGCGATCAATGTGCTATACACACGCCGTGATGGGAGCTACGGCTTGATCGAACCTAAATTAGGATAGTTTTCATCAGCCTGCATTGGCTGATACATTCTAATTTGCGATAATGATGCAGAGTGGAGCTGAAGAGCTCCACTTTTTCCAGTTAAGGACGGGACACTTTGTTTCCGCACCGCGTCCTTGCCATGCCTGCCAGCCTGAGCTATAATCAGAACGTTTTGCATCCTGTATATTGATGAAGGTTGGTTGTTTATGATTGACGTGAACGATTTGCGCAAAGGCGTTACCTTTGAACTGGATAGTGCCCTGTATAAAGTTCTGGAATACAGCCACCATAAACCTGGGCGGGGTAATGCGACGATCCGAATTAAAGCCCGCAATTTGCGCAGCGGCGGAACGATTGAAAAGACTTTTCAATCCGGTGAACGGGTCCCTGAAGCTCGCCTTGAATACCATATGGCGCAATATTTGTATTCAGACGGTGATGTTTATTATTTCATGGATCAGGAGAACTATGAACAATATCCGCTGCGTGCGGATATTCTGGGCGAGTATACGGGATACCTGAAAGAAGAAATGCCGGTCAAACTGACTTTCTTTGGAACTGAAGCCCTGGACGTTGAGCTGCCCACCACTGTTGACCTGAAAATAATTCAAGCCGACATAGCGGTGCGCGGCGATACTGCCACTGGAGTGACCAAGAACGTCACCGTCGAGACTGGCGTACAGGTTCAGGTTCCCAATTTTGTCAATGACGGCGATACGATCCGGGTAGATACCCGTACGGGCACCTACGTCACTCGCGTACAGTAGGTTTGACACACTCCATTCCTCTGAACCATCATGCTCGTCCCCGTTAATGGGGACGGCGCTTTAAGAAAGGGAACAGGGATTCCAAGCCATGCGCACTCCAGCCGGAACTGAATGCCGCTATTTTTATGGCAACTATTATCGTGGCAAGAATCAGGAAGAGTGCCGGTTAATTGGCAATCAGCCAGCGCCAGGCGACTGGAATCGCAAGCTGTGCCAGACTTGTCCGGTGCCAGGTATTTTACGGGCAAACGCCTGTGAATTCCTGGTGCTGCATGCCGAGGTCAAACGCACCATGGGGGTTCTAAGAAAACGAGTGATCGTGACGGCTTCCTGCACGAAATCTAATATGATTGTCACTGAGCCGCACGTCGGCTGTGGTCAATGTCATCCCGTTCCACCTGTGTTTGAAAAACCAGAACTATGACCTTGACTGTGCTCATTGACCTGGACGATACCCTGTTGTCTAACGATATTGATGTTTTCCAAAAAGCCTATTTCAAGCGATTGGCACAGGCGTTGGAACCATGGGTGCCTGGCGATGAAATGATGTCCGCCATGATGACAGCAGTCCAAGCGATGCTGGTTAAAAAGACCCCGGCGTTGACCATGGAGGAGCAATTCGACGCGGTATTTTATCCGCAAATTGGAGTCTCCAAGGCGGAACTGACTAATGTGATTCGCAGATTTTATGCTGAGGTCTTTCCCGAGTTGCGAAAATTCACCACGCCACGACCGGAAGCGGTGGACTTGATCCATCATGCAGTTGATCGCGGGTGGGATGTGGTCGTCGCTACCAATCCCCTTTTCCCTTACACGGCTATCGAACAGCGGTTGGAGTGGGCCGGGCTGCCGCCAACAAAAACTGGATTCAAATGGATTACCAGTTTTGAGACCGCTCATTTCAGCAAAACTCACCCGGCTTATTATGCGGAAATTTTAGGACAGTTAAATTGGCCGTCCACGCCGGTAGTGATGATTGGCAACAGCCTGGAGGATGATATTCTGCCGGCTGAACAGTTGGGATTGGCAACATATTGGCTACACGAAGGAAATGCAGATTCTCCTAAAAGAAACCCGCTCAGTGAAACAGGAAAATTTGGAGACGTACTCCCCTGGCTCGAGCGCATCGACCGAGATCAATCAACACTCGATCTGCAAAATGAATCGGCGATATTTGCGACGCTACAATCCACCCCGGGCGTACTGGATAACCTTTCGAGAAATCTGACTCCCTCCGTTTGGGCCCAGCGTCCGGCAGAAGGCGAATGGAATTTTATTGAAATCCTGGCGCATTTGCGGGATGTTGACCGGGAGGTCAATTTTGGCCGGGTGCAGCAGACGATTCGCGGTGAAAATCCTTTTTTGCCTGCCGCGAATACGGATCCATGGGTGCAGGAAAGAAATTACACCGCTGAACCCGGGTTAGCCGCATTGCAGGGCTTTATCCAATCACGCACTACCCTGTTGAAATTACTGGACGGAGCCACACCAGAAGATTTAGCCAATTCAGCGCGCCATGCTATTTTTGGGCCGACAACACTCAAAGAATTGCTTGGATTCGTCGCCACACATGATCGAACGCACATCCACCAGGCATGGAATGCAATCCAGAACGGTCACTAGTCCGTAAAATAGGATAACCCCCAATTTCTCCCATCCTTAAAGGTTATATA
>DATMXL010000124.1:0-3202 GCA_035561555.1 Bellilinea sp. | reverse complement strand
CTTCCAGCTTCGACAGATCTGCCGTTCCGTTTGCCAGCCGCGCCACCCGCTGCAGCAGCCCCAGCCGGTTGGCGCGCACGACAGGTTCCTCGGCCATGACCAGCACTACCTCGAAGAAGTGGTTGATGACCGGGATCATGGGGGTGAAAATCCCCAAGAGCTCATCCACAGATGCAGGATTGCGCCGCTCCGCTTCCGCCATCAATACAGCCTGCAGCAGCTTCTTTTCGGCTTCGTCCACCATTGTCTGCGGCTCGATCGTATATTCCTGTTTCTGGTCGCGGGTGATGCGTACGCAGCGCGCGTAAGCCGGCAGGATTGTGTCCCATTCGCTCCGCTCCACCCATTGAGCCAGTTGTTTGACCGCTCGCGCTGCCAGAGCCGGGTTGGCGCCTTGCTCAGCCAGTACCGCGGCAACCACGTCATATCGATACCCTTGTTCCAATAACAAATTTGACAGCCGCCCGCTGATAAATTCCAGGCAAGCCACTAGGCTCTCCGGGCTGGCTGGGATGGGCAATCCTTGCGCGGCAGCCTGGAGTCCTGCCTCTAAGTCAAAATTCAACTCCCAGGTGATCAGGTTCTGCACCAAACCCAACGCGGCCCGGCGCTGGGCAAACGGGTCCTTGGTGCCGGTCGGCGCCAGACCAGCCGCGAACAGCCCGGCCAGGGTATCCAACCGGTCCGCCATGCCGACCAGCAGCCCGGCCGGCGTCGCCGGTAACTTATCTCCGGCGGTCCGCGGCAAGTAGGCCTCAAAAATGGCATTGGCCACCGCTTCGCTCTCGCCGGAATGACGGGCGTAATACCGTCCCATACTGCCCTGCAACGCCGTCATTTCAATCACCATCTGGGTGACCAGATCAGCCTTGCAAAGGGTAGCTGCGCGCCGCACGGTAGCGATATCGGCAGCATCCAGCCGCACCATGGGAATCAACTGCTCGACCAGTTTTTCGATGCGGCGAGTCTTGTCCAGCATCGAACCCAACTTCACCTGGAAGGTCAGCGTGCCTAACCGCGGCAGAAAATCCTCCAGTTTGGACTTAATATCCTCGCGGATGAAGAAGGCCGCGTCCACGAAACGGGCGCGCACCACCTGCTCATTGCCATCCGCCACCACATCCAGATTCTGGCCGTCGCCGTTGCGCACCACGATGAAATACGGCAGCAAGCCGCCATCGGCTTTGTAAACCGGGAAATAGCGCTGATATTTTTGCATCACTGATACCAGCACTTCGGCCGGCAATTGGAGGTGTTCTGCCGCGAAGGAACCGCGCAGGGCAGTCGGCGCTTCCACCAGGTTGGTGACTTCTTCCAGCAGGCTGGCGTCCACCTGCTGTGGGTCGCCGCCGCTCTCGCTGATCAGCCCGCGCACTTGCTCGGCAATCATCGCACTGCGTTTTTCAGAATCCAATAATATTCCCTGAGATTCGAGGAATTTGAAATAGTCACCCAGGCTGGTGATTGCGAAGGTTTCCGGGGTCTGGAAGCGCAAGCCGCGCGTTTCGCGTCCGGCGGTCAGGCCTGCATAGCTGAAAGGCACCACATCTTTGCCAAACAGCGCTGTCAGCCAGCGAATCGGGCGCGAAAAAGCCACCCCGCTGGCATTCCAGCGCATGGCCTTGTCGAAGCGGATGGAGGCAATTAGAGCGGGCAGTGCCTCGGTCAGTACCGCGGGGGCGGAGCGCCCGGATTCAAAGACTTTGGCCACCACATACGAACCGCCGTCCACCTCAGCTGTCTGTAACTGAGCCGGATCGATCCCTTTGCTGCGGGCGAAACCTTGAGCGGCCGGAGTGAGTTGACCCATGGCATCGTAGGCGCGGGCTGCCGGCGGTCCCTTGACCAGCGACTCGCGGTCGGGTTGGCTACTGGCCAGCTGGCGCACCCACATCACCAGGCGGCGCGGCGTACCTTGAACAGTTACGGAACCGTGCGTCAGGCGCAAGTCTGCCAGCAAGGCTGGCACGCGTTCGGTCAGCTGCTCCAATGCGCTGCTCAGGTCGCCAGCCGGCAGCTCTTCGGTGCCAATTTCCAGGAAGAAGTCCTGCGGCTCGGGTCCGACAGTTGCCACGGTCACACCTGCAGGCGGTTTGGCTGTCGCTGCCGAACCACCGACCTCGCTCAGCCAGGGAAATTCCAGCTGGGTGCGCTGCTCCAGGTAGGCTTCCGCCACTTTTCGCGATAGGTCGCGCATGCGCGCAAAGAATGCCGCCCGCTCGGTGACGCCGATCGCGCCGCGCGTGTCGAGAATATTGAAGGTGTGCGACATTTTCAGCACGTAATCGTGCGCCGGCAGCACCAGGTGATTCTCCAGCGCGGCTTCCGCCTCGGCCTTGTACAGGTCGTACAACTGGCGTGTGCGTTCCACGTCGGCAATCTCGAAATAATACTTGCTGTGCTCCTGCTCGCCCTGAAGCTGCACGTCGCCGTAACTGCGTTCTGCCGACCAGCGCAGGTCACGGAAGTTGCGCACCCGCTGCAGCGTCATGGCGATGCGTTCCAGCCCGTAGGTGATTTCCACCGACACCGGATCCAGCTGAATACCGCCAGCCATCTGGAAATAGGTAAATTGCGTGATCTCCTGCCCGTCCAGCCAAACTTCCCAGCCCAGCCCCCAGGCCCCCAGTGCCGGCGACTCCCAGTTGTCTTCCACAAAGCGGATGTCGTGCTGGCGCGGGTCGATGCCCAGCGCTTCCAGCGAGCGCAGGTAGATCTCCTGCGGGTTGCCGGGATCGGGTTTCAGGATTACCTGGAACTGCGTGTGCTGCACCAGGCGGTTGGGATTTTCCCCGTAGCGCCCGTCATCCGGCCGCACAGAAGGTTCCACATAACCGACATGCCAGGGTTCCGGACCCAGCACACGCAGGTAGGTGGCCGGGTTGTAGGTGCCAGCGCCGACCTGGGTGTAGTACGGCTGCCAGATCAGGCAGCCCTGTTCCGCCCAGTAACGCTGCAGAGTCATGATGATGGTTTGGAAATCGAGCGGTTGGTTCATTCTGGCTCCAGGCGGGGGAAATTCAAGCATAAAACTTCGCTCAGATTATACCAGCCGCGGTAAGCAGGCGTTAACATCCACAAACATGAATACAGCCAATAAATAAAATTGTTTATTACAGAATAGCGAAATGTAAGAAAATTGAACCAATAGGATAAATGAAAAATATAAGTGAAGCGTAGTTTAAATATAGTTGCTCAATGT
>DATMXL010000123.1:0-14550 GCA_035561555.1 Bellilinea sp. | reverse complement strand
TCTGCTAGATCGCTTGCAAAGGTATAATCATTTTGGTGAGTCATTGGCTTCTCCTTATGCTCTTTGCCGACACTAAGGATACTTCTGACTCACCACTTTTGTTAAGGTTCAGCATTTTACAGAAAGAATGTTACACCAACTATTTCGGGTGTAAACTTATCCTTTCAAAGTTTATTCAAAATCAGTCCTTAAGAGGTGTTATGCAAAAAACCGAATTTTCCTGGTCAACGCCGAGAAAAATCCCGCTCTATGCCAATGAATGGCAGCCGGAAGAACTGGCTCGGGCTGTGATTATATTGATTCACGGAATTGGCGAACATATTGGACGCTACGAACATGTGGCAAAAATGTTCACCGACAACCGCTATGCTGTCATCGGCGCCGACCTGGTTGGGCACGGAAAATCCGGCGGTCAACGCGGTCATGTGGATTCATACGATGATTTTCTCGAGATTATCGATTGGCTGCTTCTTGAGGCTAAAACCCGTTTCCCTGGACTACCGCAGTTCATCTACGGTCATAGCCTGGGCGGAA
Source organism: Bellilinea sp. (assembly GCA_035561555.1). Taxonomy (GTDB): domain Bacteria; phylum Chloroflexota; class Anaerolineae; order Anaerolineales; family Anaerolineaceae; genus Bellilinea. The sequence goes on along the minus strand of DATMXL010000123.1, from coordinate 14,016 downwards.
ACCTGGGGCTATATTACTCCCAAAAACGTGATCCGCAGATTTCCGGACTGGTCATCACCTCTCCAGGATTGGAACCAACTAACGTTCCGCCACTAAAATATGCCCTTGGCAAGATTTTGTACGCGATCTATCCCCGCTTTCAATTAACCAATAGCATCGACGCGACTGGTCTTTCTCGGGATGAAGCTGTGGTGAAAACATACACCTCGGATCCTCTGGTGCATCCCTATGTTTCAGCCCGGTTGGGATTGGACTTGATCAATAACGGCAAGGCGATTCGCGAAAATAGCTATGAATTCAAAATCCCGCTGCTCCTTCTCCACGGAACCGCTGATCGCCTGGCTAATATCTCCGGCACAAGAGAATTTGTCAGTAATCATTCTGGTGAGTTTCAGTACGTTGAAATTGTTGGCGGTTATCACGAGCTGCATAATGAACCTAACCGGGAAGAAATTTTCCAGATTTGGTTAAACTGGCTGGAAAAAATTGTAAATAATGGGGCAGCATTAGCGCGTCCTGACTGATAGGGCTGTGCTAAATATCACTTGACCGGCACTTCCAGGCTGAATACAATAGAGATGGAATTGGCGCGTAAACGCTTTATTTTTGTGCGTCTAAATCCAACATCCCCACTAATTAACATCCGATAAGGAGACGCTGATGGCTGATTTCCTGACACGTGGCACGCTTGCTGAGGTCGATCCTGAAGTAAGTGAACTCATCCGCCTGGAAGCTGAACGTCAGTACCGTAAACTCATCCTCATCCCGAGTGAAAGCACAGCGCCGGCCGCCGTTCGTGAGGCGCTTGGCTCGGTTTTCCAAAATTTGTACGCCGAAGGCTATCCGGACGACGAAATCCGACAGATGAGTGAAGCGGATATTCTGGATTACACTGCCCGCCTCAGTTACTACCGCCGCTATGCCGACCCGCGCTATTACAAAGGCGTGGAATATGCCGACGTAGTCGAGTCTCTGGCTCGCCGGCGTTGCGCGGAAGTATTTGCCACCGATAAGTTTTCAGCTGACCAGTTCTTTGTCAATGTCCAGCCGCTCTCCGGTGCTCCGGCGAATAATGCCGTATATACTGCACTGGTGAACCCCGGTGATACTGTTTTGGGTATGAACCTGCTGCATGGTGGTCACCTGACTCATGGTTCATCGGTAAACCGCTCCGGCAAGCTGTTTAATGCCGTGCATTACACCGTCGATCCACAGACCGAGCAGATCGACTATGAACAGGTTGAGGCACTGGCACTCGAGCACAAACCCAAGATCATCATTGCCGGTTACTCCTCTTATCCCTGGGTCCCTGATTGGGCAAAATTCCGTGTTGCCGCGGATAAGGTCGGCGCAATTTTCCTGGCAGATGTTTCGCATATTGCCGGCTTGATCGCCGCTGGGGCAATCCCCTCGCCGGTCGGCTATGCGCATGTGATCACCTTCACCACTCATAAGACCCTGCTGGGACCGCGTGGCGCAGTAGTCATGACCACCGATGCAGCTCTAGGCCGCAAGCTCGATCGCGCCGTTTTCCCGGGCGAACAGGGCGGTCCGCATATGCATGCCATCGCCGCGCTGGCAGCCACATTAAAAATCGCCAAATCCGATTCATTCAAGAAACTGCAGCACCAAATCATCAAAAATTGTGCCGTGCTGACCAATCGGCTGGCTGAACGCGGTCTGCGAATTTCTTACGGCGGCACCAACACTCACCTCGGCAATGTGGATTGTAAATCCATCGTCGGACCAGATGGCACCCCGCTTTCCGGCGATATGGCTGCCAGAATTCTGGATATTGCCGGCATCGTTCTTAACCGTAATACTATCCCGGGCGATAAAACCGCTATGGCAGCCACTGGAATCCGTTACGGTACCCCGTGGGTCACTCAGCGCGGTCTGGGCGAAAAAGAGATGGTCGAGTTGGGTGATATTATGGCGGATGTGCTGCATGCCACCACGCCTTACGCGCTTGAGACGAAAAAAGGCGATGCCATTCGTGCCAAGGTCAACTTTGAGGTTTTGGAAGACGCCAAAATCCGCACGCGCAAGTTGGCGGAATCCGCTGGTTATGATGGCGATACGACCCGCCGTTCCGGTTATCCGCATTTCTTCTACATTGACGATAAGCCGGCTGCGAAAACAGGCTGGACCGCCTTCGAGCTCTCCGGTCGCGGCATTCGCACATTCATGAATACTGTCTTCACCAGTGACGTGGAAGCCCTCTCAAAGGGAAAATCTCAGAAAACCTTCCTGCATACGCCCAAACAGGTTATAGAAGGAATTGTCACCTGCCTGGATGCGGAAAACTTCCAGTTCAGCCTGCCAGTCGAAAAGGCTGCTTTAGCCGGGACCTGGCTGCGTGAAATGTCGGATGGCTATGTAGCTTTTGATACAGACCTGTTGCGCCGCACCCCCGGTCCCATCTACGTGGTTGAATCCAAAAAAGCCCCAGTTGCCAAAGCTGATGGGGATGGAATTGCCATTCAAAAACCCTTTGGTATCGGCTTGCTTGAACCAGCCGGAACTCCACTGCCGGATTTCACCTGGCAAGAATCAGAGCCGGAAACACCGCGCCGTACCCGCTTATATGACACTCATAAAAACCTGGGGGCCAAAATCATCCCCTTTGCGGGTTGGGATATGCCGGTATGGTACACCTCAGTGGTTGAGGAACACCTGGCTTGCCGCCAGGCTGCCGGATTGTTTGACGTTTCGCACATGGGTGTTTTCCAGGCTGAAGGACCGGATGCTGTCGTTTTCCTGGACAGCGTTTGCGGTAATGACATCGGCGCGCTTGAAATCGGCGAATCCTGCTACACCCATTTCCTGACACCTGACGCCAATGTGGTGGACGATCTGCTGGTTTATCGCCGAGGAGATGAAAAATACTTGGTCGTGGTCAATGCAGCCAATGATGACAAAGACTGGGCCTGGATCAACGCTGTAAAGGATGGCAAAGTCAAGGTTGATAATGCACGACCAGCTGCCCGGGCTTTTGGCCGCAATGTGATCCTGCGCAACCTGCGCGACCCAAAAGCGGGCGCAGATATGCGGGTGGATATTGCGCTGCAGGGACCGAAATCACGGGACATTTTGCTTTCCCTGGGTGTCGATGCCCCCACCAAACGCAAGATTATGGCACTCAAGCGCACCGATTTGTGCGAGGCTGTGGTTGGCGGCATCGACCTGGTCGTATCGCGCACTGGCTATACCGGCGAGAAGATGGCTTTTGAACTGTTCGTCCACCCGGATAAGGCTGTAGAGTTGTGGAATGCTCTCTCCAAAGCTGGTGAACCCCTTGGATTGAAACCCTGCGGCTTAGGCGCACGCGACTCTTTGCGCACCGAAGCTGGCTTGCCGCTCTACGGACACGAAATGGGTGGCGAATTGAACCTGGGCGTCGCAGAAGCCGCTTTTGGCAGCTTCGTAAAGACGTATAAAACCTGGTTTATCGGGCGCGAGGCTTACCTGGCTCGTGAAGCTGCCCGCACCGGCGAAGTTGTCCGTTTCCGCTTTACCGAAAAAGCCGTGCGCATGGCACACAATGGCGACCCAATTATCGACAAAAAAGGCAAGACCGTCGGTGTGGTAACCAGCTGCGCTGTCGATTCTGAGGGATTCCTCACCGGCCAGGCTTTCGTCGATTTGAAATCAGCTGACATCGGCACACAAATCTTTATCTATCAAGGAGCGCCAAAAACCCTTGGCAAGGTTCCTGCTGAGCTGGCTCTAGGGGATCGAATTACCCTTCCGACCGCAGCGGTAATTATTAGCCGCTTCCCGAAATAAAATTTCACATCAGGTGTGCGGGTTCATCCCTCACACCTGAATTTTACAATAGAGAAATCACTGATAACCAGATATTCCAGATACAGGATACAGAATGGAGAAAATAATTCCGTAAAAGTTTCGATGCATGCAACTTAAATGGCCTGTTTGGCCGGCACCCCATCAACCTGTTCCATGACAGTATTTGAAAAGGAGACGATATTAAGATGCAAACCCCTTGGGATCACCGCTACGCTCAGCGCACACAACGGATGAAGGCATCTGCCATTCGTGAACTGCTCAAGATTACGGAAGATCCAGAAATTATTTCATTCGCTGGCGGTTTACCCGCTCCGGATGTCTTCCCGGTTGAAGAAATTCGGGAAGCTTGCAACCGAGTGTTGACCGACCAATCGGCACTGGCGCTGCAGTACGGCTCAACCGAAGGTTATACTCCGCTGCGGGAGATGATCGCCCGGCACGCCAGCCGCTCCGGTGTGCAAATTCGTCCCAATAACATTCTTATCACCTCCGGATCTCAACAAGCGTTAGATCTGATCGGAAAAATCTTCATCAATCATGGTGACCGCCTTTTGGTTGAATCTCCAACCTATCTTGGAGCCTTGCAAGCCTGGAACCAATACGGCGCTGAATACGTCACCGTCAACACCGACGATGACGGTATGATCACGGAAGATATGGAAGAGGCTTTACGTACCGGGCCCAAATTTATTTATGCCCTGCCAAACTTCCAAAATCCCATGGGCGTCACCATGTCACTGGAACGACGGCGAAAACTGGTGGAAATGGCTGACCGGTATGGAGTTCCGTTGGTGGAAGATGATCCGTACGGGCAATTGCGCTATGAAGGTGAAAGCTTGCCAGGTTTGGATGCACTGGATGCCCAACTCCATGTCCAAAACGGTAAGTACACCGGTAATGTAATTTATTTCAGCACTTTCTCGAAAATTCTCTCGCCGGGGCTGCGTTTAGCCTGGGTCATCGCCCCCGATGAGGTTATTTCCAAACTGGCGTTAGCCAAACAGGGTACCGACCTGCACACCGCCACGTTCAATCAGGTGGTTGCTTATGAGGTAAGCCGTGGTGGTTTCCTTGATCAGCATGTCAAGCATATCTGCGACGTTTACCGTGAACGGCGTGATGTCATGCTGGATTCTTTGACCGAGTATATGCCAGAGGGCGTCACATGGACGCGCCCGAATGGCGGTTTGTTCTTATGGGTGCGGGTTCCCGAAAAGTGCGACACAACCAAGATGTTCCCGGCTGCCATACGCAATAAGGTCGCCTACGTCCCTGGTGACAGTTTTCATCCACACGGCGACGTTACCAACACCATGCGCTTGAATTTCTCGTACTGCAAGCCGGAAATAATCGTCGAAGGCATCAGTCGCCTTGGTCGAATGCTCAAAGAAGAGCTCTGCAAGTAAAATTTATTATATGAATTGACTTTACACGGAGCAGTCTGACCGGCTGCTCCGATTGTATTACTTTCCGTTTTTGTGATCCCATAACTTAAATTCTTTGAGAATTGATTTTCCGAGAAATTCACGCAATATGGAATTGTCCGGGATCAACTCCGCATCGACTGGCAGGAACCATTCGAGAAAAGTCAGCAGCCGTTTGGCTTCAATATATTCACCGGTCCCAAAAGGCACCTGTCGCAACAGGGGCTCAGCCATTTCCCGCAGCGCGGAAAGTTCATAGACCAACGCTGAGTTGAACACTTCATCAGCATTCTCCTGGAAGGGGAAAATATGCCTTTTCTCACCTCGCCGTACGGATTCCCATCGACTAATCGTATCCTGAGCGGTGTACCCTCTTTCACGTTGGTCTCGAACAATTCGTCTAAGCAGGCGAGTGTCGGTCGTTGATATTCGGTTGTGCCGGTCCAGATTGAGTTGCGTCAGGCAGGATACATACAACCGGAATGTCGTTTCTTCAGGTACGTTCGGCAGCAGCCCCGGATTCAGTCCATGAATCCCTTCCAGCAGAATGAGCTGGTCCTTTTCCAGCCTGACGATCTCGCCAGGCGCGCTTGTTCCACTGCGAAAATCATAACGGGGCAGTTGAACCTCTGCGCCGGAAACAAGGGCTAATAAATCGCTTTCCAGGCGCGCAATATCCAGCGCATTCAATGCCTCGTAGTCAAATTCACCATTTTCATCCCGTGGGGTTTTTTCGCGGTCAACAAAATAGTTATCCATTTCAAGAGGAAATGGTGAACAACCCTGCGCCAACAGTTGAACCGACAACCGTTTCGAAAAAGTTGTCTTGCCGGAGGAAGAAGGACCGGCAATGAGAACGATCCTGGCGGTTTGCGATTTTCCCGCGACCAGTCTGGCAATATCTGAAATTTTCTGCTCGTGCAACGCTTCGGAGACCAGGATGAGCTCCCGTATACGGCCATTGCGGATGGCGTTGTTCAGTGCGCCGACGTTTTCGATGCCTAGCCGGGCTAACCAGTTGCCGTACTGCACGAATGTCCGCAGCAATTTCGGATAATCCGGCATGGGTAATAAATCGCCTGGCATATGACGCCGCGGATAAATGAGTACAAAACCTTCACCGAGCAGCTTCAACCCAAACATATGCAGGTAACCGGTGCTTGGCACCATGTAACCATGAAGATAATCCTGATGCTCACCCAATCGGTACAAAACCAGCTTATCCTTCTGGCGTACTTTCAACAATTGAACTTTGTCCTCGTAACCCTTTTCGCTGAAGACTTTAATTGCTTCTGTTAATGGCACCACCTTTTTTTCAAAAGGCAGGTCCGCAGCGACCCATTCCTGCATTTTCTGGTTCAGTTGATCCAAAATTTCCTGGGTCAATTTTTCAAAACCAGTAACCGTACAATAATATCCGCCAGAGGATACCGAATGGTCAATCGTCATAGCGGCATGCGGGAACAATTCTTCGAAAGCCGCTTCCAACAAGAATGTAATCGAGCGGCGATAGATCCGAGCGCCGTCCGCACTGGTCATATCGATTGGCTTGACTTTCGAATCCATGCTAATTTTGAAAGTCAGTTCGCGCAGCTCATTGTTGACAATCGCACCAACAACCTGAGGATCGTCCCAGTTAGGCAGCAAACGTAAAAAATCACCGACTGGTGTGTTGCGCGGACCGCTAAGCACTGTCCCATCCGGCAAGACGATTTCTACGGAATCACGCAGAGATGTTTTATGGATGACAGGTCGGTTGAGACTCATAAGCGATAATCCTGGTCATTTAAGCTCGAAGAGGTGAACATCACGGTGCAATAATAAAGCCAATCAAATGAAATATCAATTCGAACGAGGACAAGTGAGGGCTATATGTATAATACATGTAGAACTTAATTAGGCAAAAATAGGAAAAAAGTCGATGGATCCAAATTATCTCGACCTCGATCCACAAGAACGTGTAAATAAGATACTTGCATTATTTTCTGTTCTGATTGGGGGGGGAAGTATATGCGCGGGGTTGATTCCTATCATTGGGATTATCGGATCTATTCTCGGCATCGTTGCAGGAGCATTTGGCAGAAAATCAGAAAGCAGAAAATTAGCGACGGTTGGAATCGTCATCTCATGTTTTAGCCTGACGCTTTCTTTATCCTACGGATTTATTATGTATCTCAGCAGTCCAAAATAATATCTTGGGATCATGACTCTATCGAACCAAACAACATCCGCTCCAAAAATGTCCGTTGGAAAACAATAAAAACGATGATCACTGGGATGGACATGACCAATACCAACGATCCTAAAATGCTCCAGGGTTGAGCTCCGCCGGTCTGGACCATGGCATAAATTGCCATCGACAATGTAACATTCTGCGCTTTGTCGACAAAAAGCCAGCCGATAGCGAACTCAGAGTAAGCCATGAGAAATGAAATGATAGCTGCAATCCCAATCGATGGCAACGCCAGCGGTAATGTTATATAAAGGAATGCCGACCGATTTCCCGCCCCGTCCAAATAGGCCGCTTCTTCAAGATCACGCGGCACCGCTTGAAAAGCTGCCCGCATATTCCAGATACAGAATGGCAGCGCAAACACGGTGTAAACAATCACCAACCCAATGAGGCTGGTGCGGATTTGTAAGATGCTCAACACAATATAAAGCGGGGTGGAAAAGGCTACCGGCGGGATGACCGCCGTCAAAAGCAATAACACCAGTCCAGGTTTACGGCCTGGAAAACGAAAACGCGCGAAAGCATAAGCCAGGCTGGCTCCCAGAATAGTCGCCAGAATGGCTGCTCCCAGTGACACGATCACGCTGTTTCGGAACAGGGTTAAGAAGTCAACCGACTGATAAGGCCGGTCCAATACAGCGAGTAATGGTTCAAGTGAAAAAACCTTCGGCAGCCAGCGGAATTCGGTCGCTCGACTTATGAGCGATCCATCAAATGCCAACCGGAGTGTGCTCCAGATTGGGATGATGACATAAACCCCAATAATCAGCAGCGCGAGTTGACTGAGGAGCTGGCGCAGCCACGGAAGTTTACGCATAGGTCACCCCCTGATCAGCTTTGCTGGCCCGATTAAACAATATAACGAAGACAATCAAGATGATAACGGTAATAATATTGACCACCGCTGACATCGCAAATTGACCATTGATGGAGAATCCGCTCGGATTGAAGAAATTAAACGACAGGGTTGCCAGCGTCCCCTGGCCAAAACCGAAAGCCTGGAAAAGATAAAATTGATTGAAAGCAAAGATGCTGCGGATGATAATCGCCGGAACTAATAACGGATACAACAGCGGCAGGGAAACGTAGAAAAATGTCTGGAACCCACTGGCGCCATCGATCTGAGCCGCATCAAAAGATTCCTTTGGAATCATCTTCAGACTGGCCGAAGCAGCCAGCATCATAAAGGGAAATCCATACCAGACCCCTGAAATCAGTAAAATAAGCAGCGACAGGTTCGGACTATTTTGCCAACCCATCAGAAATGAAAAGGGCATGTCCGGTCCGAATTTTTGGCTGGCGAGCGCCAACCAACCTGTTTCTGGAGCAAATATATTTACCCACATAATGGCGCCAATAAACTCGGGGATAGCCCAAGGTACAATAAATAGAGATTGCCAAAACCGCTTTAACTTTAGACCGCGTTGGTAGAGAAGTAGCGCTACCAGCAGGCCAAGCAGGGTTTGCAAGGCCACAGAACTAACCGTCCATAGTATATTGTTCACGAGTATTTGCGCTTCGAGCAGGTAATTGATAATTGGCTCAAAGTTTGCTAATCCCAGATAATGTACTTCTTTCACCCGGTAAGGGAATTGCTGCGGCTCCACTGCAATTTGACCGCTTAACCCGCCCCAAACCTCGCGCCAGATTCCGCCAGTTAGTCCGTCTTTGATCGAGATGCTGTTAAAATCGGTCAGCGAAACACCCGCCTGATAGAGTAACGGCAAAATCGTAAATGCGACAAATACAATCAATCCTGGAATCAACCATGGGATGGCGGATTTCAGCTCTGACTTCTTCGGTTCAACTGTGACCCTCTTATGGCGGATGGCATCAATCCAATTGCGGATAGGCGCAATCAGGATCGCGTTCAAGCCTTCTGATGCCGAAAGACACAGGGGAACGCTCAGCGTGACCAGATATTGGGGCCATTTGGTCGGCCAAATCATGAGGAAAAACATTCCGATGAGCAGCCAAAGGGCGAAAACGCGGTGTTTTTTCCAGGTGCCGCCGATTCCAATGACCGCGAGCACCGCTATCAGTGGGTCGACCGAAATATAGAAAGCGTCAGCCTGCCACATCCGCGGCGAGCGGGACAACCAGACAATTTGCTGCCAGAATGGAAAATTGGAGCTTTCTACTTCGCTGGCACTGGTCGCATAAGTTGAATGGTAAAGAATGGATTCACTTAGCCGACCGATAGGATCCGGCCATAAATACGGATTAAAGACGAAAAACATTGCTACTGCAATCAAACTCCAACCGACCATGCTCCGCAATGTTAATTTCCAACCTCCACGGTCCTGAGCGTCAATCAACCAGTCCAACAGGATGGCTATCCCGATAATACAGTAAAGGTATTTTGACGCAGCGGTCATCCCGAGAAATATTGCGGAAACGACAAGCCAGAAGTTAACTTTAGGTTTCCGCTGCCTCTTCCACCTCAGGTAAGCCAGCACGCTCACCAGACTGGTAAAGGCGGGTATGGCTTCCAACATGATTTGCGAAACATATTTAATCGTCCAGGCGTGAACCCCAAGCAGCAGCCCACCCAGGGGATTCACAATGGCGAGCAGCCCCGCAGTGACCACACCGAATACAGCATTGGTGACCCGGTCGGTTCGCAATAAGTCCCGCGCCAAATACTGGTTTGGTCCAGCGCTGGTGGGATTGTCAGGTGTCAGGGGTTTCTCCGGATCCCCCAATAAAGTGAGTCCCATGACGATTTTGGCAAATGCCGGATGCTCTGGACGGTAATTGGTATCCAAAATTTTTGCGAAATCACCGCTGCGGATAATCGCGGTATATTCCTGGGCTGCCCGTAAATAATCATCCTCGTCATAATCGATGTTCAGGGTGGTCACGGCTTTCCACCGGGTGGCACCCGCCACAGCGATCACAAGAATGACAGCAAGAATTAACCCTGGAAGGTGAAATCGACTCATGTATGACCCCTGAACTATTCTAAAAATACACCGCAGATTATGCGTGGATCGTATTATTCCACAATTTTAAAAATCCGACCTTCATAAGGGGCGAGAATTTGCACAGGCTGGTAATCCGAAAAATCGCCATTCTGAATAAGGAGTGGAACACCTTCCTCGCCGGTTAACAAATCCGCGACCGGGTATTCAGCATCTGGGATAGCCGTATTCAGAGCCTTAAGAGAGAAATCAGTCACACTGTTTTTCGTCAGGTTAACCACAACCAGGACTTTGTTTAATCCGTCCGCTCGGATGAAGCTGTACACACCCGTGTTGGAGGAAGTGACAGGCACGTACGCCCCTACCGCCAGTACGGGGTTTGCCTGACGGATAGCGATCAAATCGCGATAGGTTGCAAGCAGCGACTGTTCATCCATTTGCTGATTCTCGACATTGCTTTCGACATAACCAGGATCGAGCTCTTCCCAGGCTAAACTACTGGAGAATCCTCCACCAGGCTCCGATGACCATTGCATCGGCCGGCGGATGAACTCATCCGGTTTCCGACCGATCATGCCGATTTCTTCACCGTAATAAATGTAAGGCGTTCCAGGCGAGGTAAGCAAAATAAACGCTGCGAGCTTAGCCTTATTCACATCGCCGCCCAGCACGCTCATCACCCGATCCTGGTCGTGGTTGGTCAGAAAGGTGCCAAAATTCCAATCCGGCATGTCATCCATCGTGAAGGTTACAGCGCTCTTGATGGCTGAAGTTGCCTCACCTTTGACGCTGTTGACCACACCGCTCGCCATCTCAAAATTAAAAATCTGATCAAACTGATCGCCGGTATACGTGGAGACCAGCCTGGCATCGCTGGCAGAAACCTCACCAACGCTGTATGCCGCCTGGTTAATGCTTTTATAAAACGTGTAATAGCCCTTCAGCCAATCATGTGTGGCTTGTGAATTAACGCCGCCGTCTTCTTCAATCAGATGTTTGGCTGCATCTACCCGAAAACCGTCCACCCCCACCGACTCCAGCCAATAAGCCATGACTTTGTTCATCTGAGTGGTTACATCCGGATTCTGATAATTTAGATCGGGCATACAACTGCAGAAGTAACCATAATAACTGGATTCACTGCCTGACACGTCATGCCAACCAGCCCCCGAGTTGGTATCTGACCAGATATACCAGTCGCGATAACTCGGTGACGCAAAAAAAGGATGGCGCACAGAGGTATGATTGAGCACCAGATCGATAATGACGCGGATCCCTCGTTCGTGGGCTGCCGCTAAAAAGCGTTTGAAATCCTCCATCGAGCCGTATTCCGGGTTAACGCCGTAATAATTCAGCACATCATAGCCGTGGTAGCTGGGTGAAGGATGGATTGGCATTAACCAGATTGCAGTGATCCCAAGATCATGCTTCGTTTCCGGGTTCCCGTCATTCAGGTAATCCAATTTGGAGGTCATCCCATTAATATCGCCAATTCCGTCGCCGTCGCTATCATAGAAGCTGCGGACGAAGATCTCATAGAAAACCGCAGTCTTCCACCAGGGAACCTCGACAGGAACTGAGGTGGCGGTTGGCTCCGCAGTTGGTTGCGGCAGTGCTGTCGCGGTAGGAGTTTGGGGCGCGCATCCAGTTAAGAGCATTCCAAGAATCAAAACACTGATCAACATTTTCATGGGTTTCATCCATAAGAAAAGACGGCCTTTCGGCCGCCTTTTTAGGCTATCCTTTGACGCCCCCGGCGGTTAATCCGCTTACGATCTGTTTTTGCAGGATAATATAAACCAGGGCAACGGGCAATGCCACGATAATTGCCATGGCGGCAAAGCGGTTCCATGGGATCGAATTGGCGTACTGCCCGGTCATATTGTACAGCGTCATCGCCAGGGTATAGTCCTGTGGTTTGGTCAAGAACAACCAGGGCATCACAAACTCTTGCCAGTATCCGATAAAGCCTAGGAAAAAGGTTACTGCCAATTGAGGCAGAGCCAAAGGAAGGACGATCTGAAAGAACACCTGGTTTGAATCAGCTCCGTCAATTGCGGCTGCCTCTTCCAGCTCTTTTGGAATAGTGTCCAGATAGCCCTTCAGATTCCATACGGCAAATGGCAAGGCTGAAGCTAACATAGCGATACCCACGCCAAATAGAGAATCGCGCAAGTTAAAAACGACTTTTCCTGCTTCTCCAATCGCGCAAGCAGTGAAGGGATATAAGGCAGTCACTCCATCTGAGCAATTTACCAGGCGAAAGCTATTCATTAGCAGGAACAGTGGGGTAGATAGGCCAACCGCAGGCATCAATAGGGGGACAAAAATCATCACCATCAGAACCTGGCGCAGTTTGAACTTGAAACGGGAGAAGGCGTAAGCAGCGGTAACCGCAATCAGCAGCGAAATTGCTCCAACAGCAATAGACAGAACCGCGCTGTTTCTAAACAAAGTAATAAAATCCACCGGGTTAGCCGTTGGCCGGGTTAAAACCTCTTTAAATGCTACCAGGGATATTTCTTTAGGGAATAACTCAAGTTTACTAGGACGCACACCGGTCGAACTCAATGACAGGGTTATGATGTACATAATCGGAAACATGACTTCGATGGTGATGAGTAGACAAAGGAGTTGAATGCCCAACTGCCGGTACAGCGGTAATTTCTCACCACTCCCTTTGCTGCCCGAAGTATCAAAATTCATGAGGCGGACGAACCAGTTTTTCTTTTTACCTGTTTGGGTTAATGTGGCCATTTTATGACTCCGAATAACTCTCTGTCGCCCGAGTAAGTCTGTTCGTGAGCAGGAAAATTGCGACAACAACGAAGAAGATAATCACGGCAAACGCGCCGGCTACTCCATACAACCGCAAGTTCCTGACCAGGTCATAAGCAAAGGTAACTAACAATTCGGTTGATCTGGATGGTCCGCCACCTGTCAAGAAGAAAACAAAATTGAACAGGTTAAACGACATGGTAAACCCATACATCGCGGCTGGTATCATAGCCGGTCTTAATAATGGCACAGTGACATGCAGGAATTGGTATGTTTTTGATGCGCCGTCGATTTCTGCGGCTTCATACAATTCTTTGGGAATAGACTGTAATGCACCGGTAGCGACCAGGCACATAAATGGCCAACCAAGCCAGAAGTTGGCAATCATCATGGCATAATAAGCCAGCGGCAGTGCTCCTGTGGGAAGCAGCCAAGAAATAGGTGGAGTGTAGGATTCTAACCAGCGCAGATCGACTACATTGGTACTCCCGAATAATTGCACGATCCAGGTTAATGCCTGGTTCATGGCTCCATACTGCTGATTAAAGATATTCCGCCAAACCGTTCCAACAACGATCGGGGGAATGACCACGGGCAAAACATAAATGGAACGGTAGATCTTTTTGAACCACACCCCCTTGACATTCAATAAAACAGCAATAAGTACACCAGCAGGTACGTGAACCAGTACATTCGTGAGCGCCCACCAGAAATTGAATACGAGGACGCGTAAAAATTCAAAATTTTGGACTGGAAGACCGCCAAATAGAATTTCTTTATAGTTTTGGAGACCGATGAATTTGAGTTTTGGAGAATTCAGCCCAAGTAGCAAATCCTTGGTCTGAAA
>DATMXL010000122.1:0-9139 GCA_035561555.1 Bellilinea sp. | reverse complement strand
GTATTGAATGGCGACATATTCGGCAAACGAGCCCCAATGGGTGAAGCCAGGCTGAAACTGGTGATCGCAAACCTGATGATTCCCAGAGACGCACTGTGGACAGGTGCCGCAGCCGCAGACAAACGGCAGAGTAACCCGGTCGCCAGGGGTCCAGCGCCGTACATTTTTACCCACTGCTGTCACAATGCCCGCCAACTCATGCCCGGGCACATGCGGCAAGTGAATATCTGAGTCGTGCCCCATCCAGCCGTGCCAGTCGCTGCGGCATATTCCGGTCGCCATAACTTTCAGCACCACACCATCTGGATCCGGGGTCGGGTCCGGCACCTGGAGAATGCTGAGGGGTTGTTGAAATTGTTCGAAGACGGCTGCACGCATAGACATACCTCGGTGGGTTAAAGAATGAGGACCAATCAAGAAATTCTGTTGCTTTTTATCTTTATTGGGCTGGAAGCGTTTATTGTAATCCAGAACAGTGATTACCCCTTGACAAATTCTTTTGCATTATATAGAATCATTATCATAAGTATCGAAATGTTATTATGGAGTTTGATATGACCACCCAAGAACAAGAATACGAATTGGTTTCTTTCTTCAAAGCACTGGCGGACGAGAACCGGTTAAAAATCATCGGCCTGTTGGCTCAGCAGCCGCGCACGGTAGAAAAATTATCGTCTGAGATCGGTTTGAGCATGTCCACCACCTCGCACCACCTGGCGCGCCTGGCCAAGGTCGGCCTTGTTTCAGCCCGCACCGATGGGCATTACTACATTTACGCGCTGCACACCGACACGCTCAAGGATATGTCGCAGCGTCTGTTGCAGGACGAGCAAATTCTCCAACTATCAGCCCCGGTCAGCGAGGATGCCTATGAACAGAAAGTGTTGTCCAATTTCATCAATAAAGATGGTCGAATAAAAACTTTCCCGGCACAGGATAAAAAGCTGCAGGCCATTTTGAGGCACGTGGTTAAAGCCTTCGAGTTTGGGCAACGCTACCCGGAAAAGCAGGTTAACGAAATCCTGTCCCAGTTCAACGAAGATACGGCTTTCCTGCGCCGCAGTTTGATCGAATATCGTTTGATGGGACGTGAAGGCGGTGGCGGGAGCTACTGGCGCTCCGAAGAAAATTAATTGTGCTATGATGGGGGAATTCTGTTAAAAGGGTCCTCTCATGTTTACCAATCTCGCCAAGATTTATAACGAATTTCCGCGTAAATTCTGGGTTGTTGTAGGGGTCTCGTTCATTGACCGCGTAGGCGGCACCCTGCTCTTTCCCTTCTTTGCTTTGTATATCACTCAGAAGTTCAATGTCGGCATGACACAGGCAGGTATGATCCTGGGTCTGTTTGCGATTTTTGGCCTGTTTGGCGGCATGTTCGGCGGCGCGCTGACCGATCGTTATGGGCGCCGAAAAATTATAATCA
This sequence comes from Bellilinea sp., assembly GCA_035561555.1. GTDB lineage: Bacteria > Chloroflexota > Anaerolineae > Anaerolineales > Anaerolineaceae > Bellilinea. Next base: position 7,713 of record DATMXL010000122.1, on the reverse strand, counting down.
TCGGATTGGTTTTCAGCGCCATCAGCACCCTGACATTAGGCCTGGTCAACCAATTTGCTACGCTGATTCCGCTGGCAGTGTTGATTGGCCTGCTCTCCAACTTTGCCGGACCGGCACATGACGCCATGGTCGCTGATATCCTATCCGAAAAGCAGCGTCAGGAAGGTTTTGGCATCCTGCGCGTGGTGGGCAACATGGCCTGGATCATCGGTCCGACCATTGGCGGATTCGTTGCCGAACGGTCGTTTATGGCTTTGTTTATCATCGACGCGGTGGTCAGTTGCGTGGTGGCACTTCTGTTTTTCCTGTTCGTGCCGGAAACCAAGCCTATCCGTGACGAGATTCACCAGAAGGCGGAAAGCATTCTGACCACATTCCGCGGTTATGGCACGGTGCTGCGCGATTCACCCTACATGTGGTTTTTAGTGGCTGGCATTCTGATGGGTCTGGTTTACCAGCAGATGTATAACTCGCTGTCAGTCTATTTGCGCGACAACCACGGCATCGAACCATCAGGCTACGGCTTCCTGCTGACCGTCAGTGCGATCGTTGTGATCCTCTTCCAGTTCACCACCACCCGGTTGATCAAACACAAGCCGCCGTTTTTGATGATGGCTTTGGGAACAACATTTTATGTTGTGGGTTTCAGTATGTTTGGCTGGGTTTCAGCCTATTATATGTTTGCCTTGGCAATCGTGGTGATCACGATCGGCGAAATGATTGTCGTGCCGACCTCCCAGTCTCTGGCAGCCAACTTCGCGCCTGAAGAGATGCGCGGTCGTTATATGGCGGTCTTCGGCCTGCTCTGGATGATTCCGGCAACCATTGGACCGGGAGCCGCCGGGTATATTTTAGACAACTATAACCCCAACCTGCTGTGGTATATCGGCGGTGTGCTGTGTATGGTTTCAGTGTTGGGGTACTTATTACTGCATGCCAGATTGAAATCACAGCCGCGATTTGCGCCGGCAGAGCCAGAACCAACGGTCTAGCGGTAAAAACCGGAGAAAAATAATTTTCTCCGGTACATCCCATTAGCGCCGATCTGCGCCATTAAAGCTTAAAGACCTGAAAAACCCAGGTTTTCAGCGGCGTTAAAAGTCCGATCAGGATCGCAACATCCAATAGTGCGCCGACCTTCACACCTGAAGTGACGGAGGTCCACCACGGCAAAATCGGCACCAACGATACAATGGCGCCAATGACGGCAGCGCTTGCCCACCAGGCCTGGTTGGTGAGCAATCCCCCACTCCGGCTGCAATGAGGCTGACCGTCGCAGCCAGCCATATCACCCCAAAAATCCGTCCCGCCAGACTGGTAAGCGTGCCACTGGCGTCAAATATCCAGGGATTCTGGTTGAACCCTATCGGCAATTTGGTCCAGAAGGCCGAGACTCCGGTGATATGTCCAACCCCGTGCGCAATCAGCGCCAATGCAAGCAACCATTTTAATAACATATTTTCCTCCCAAATTTTACAAATTTAGATCAATGACCTGTATCCCAATAGACGGAATATTATTGGCGGCGTTCCAAAGAGAAGCGACAGTATTGGAAGTGTAATTTCCAACAAAGCCTAAAGAAAATATCTATAATTCTGCTATCTTCCCGTTTCAATTGGAGTTGCTATGGAATCAACCCGCGCTCAATCCCCGGCTGCCTGGAAATTTACCCTGTTTTTCACCCTGTTATTTTTGCTGTTCTTTCAGTTGACTGCCGACTTTATTGAAACGATTTACGCCTTTGGCCTGCTGGGTACCAATATCCCGCCGGAAATTGTTAGCGTGTTGTTTTTCTTCTCCCCGCTGGTTTTGCTGACCTTTAAACCCCGCATCCCGCTGCGGACCGGACTGGTGCTGACCGGAGTGGTGGCGCTGCTGCGGTCGGTGGAAGTGGTGCTCGACCCCAGCGGCAAGATGCTGATCAGCGGTCTGGGAGTGGGTTTGCTGCTGATCATCTTCCCCATTTTCCTTTCACACATCGGTCGCAGCGAATCTTTCAACGGTCTGGAACTGAGCGCCGGGTTGACGGCAGCTCTGGCATTATCCGTGCTGCTGCGGACGGTCGGAGCAGGCAGCGATATCTCGCTGCTCATGCCGTGGATCAGCTGGCTGCTGTGTGCGGTTGTGCTCGCGGCAGTAGTTCTGCTGTGGGGGGTAAAGATTCTACCTGAGCCAGACAAGGCAACTCCTCATGCGGGATTTTGTCCGACTGCTGCATTAAGTGCTGGATTCTTGAGCGCATTGTATATGTTGTATTTTGCTTTTACCAGTCCTACCGTGCTGGCTCGCTGGAGTGCGGTCGATTACCGCCTGATTCTACTGACCCTGGGTATTGCACTGAGCCTGTTTTTCGCACTGCTGGCTGGTGACATATTTCGCCTGGTACCGCGCGCCGTCCTCATTGGTTGGAACCTTCTGTTCCTGGCATCCGGCACCGTCGCGATATTAATCAACCAGGTCATGGCTCCCGTTGACAGCCAGGCCTTTCCAATTTACCAACCCGTAGTGCCTTGGGCGGGGCAAATTCCATTGTTTATGATGATCCTGTTGAGTCCGGTGATTCTGCTGAACTTCATCCTGCTCAGCGCTGAATTTACGCGCCGGCGGCCTTCCAACCGTCAACTAGCCGGGGGATTTGCCATTGCCGCATTGGTTTTTTTGATCTTTGTTCTGGCTCAAGTCTTTACGACCGTGTATGACTACATCCCGGTAATCGGCCCATGGTTCCGTGACCGTTTCTGGCTGGTGTTTCTGGTGGCTGGGCTTGGGCTGGCTGTGCCTATGCTGTGGGTCACCGATACCAAGATTCCGCGCATGCATTTATCCTTGCGCCAGATGTTCGTGCCGCTGGTAGTGACCGCACTGGTGTTGTCGGTGGTTTCTGCCGTCCTAAATCACCCGACACCAGAGACCTCTACATCGGCAGATTCGCTGCGTGTTCTCACCTATAACATCCAGCAAGGCTACGATACAGCTGGGAGACGCGCATACCAGCAGCAGTTGGAAGTCATCCGCGCTCTACAACCTGATCTTCTTGGCTTACAGGAATCGGATGTGGCCCGTTTTTCAGGCGGAAATGGGGATGTGGTTCGCACCCTGGCCGAAGGGCTGGATATGTACTCTTATTACGGGCCAAAAACAGTCAGCGGCACTTTTGGCATTGCTATCCTCTCGCGCTACCCCTTGGAAAATCCTCAAACCTTCTACATGTACAGTATTGGCGAACAGACGGCTGCCATCAGCGCTGAGGTCGTGGCTGGCGGAGTGAGATATCACGTTCTGGTCACCCACCTTGGCAACGGCGGTCCGATCATCCAGCAGCAGCAGGTGCTAGGTGAATTGGCGGGCAAGCAAAATGTGATCGCCATGGGCGATTTCAACTTCAGGCCCAGCACTGAGCAGTACGAGCTGACCACGAATACTCTCGAAAGCGCCTGGGTTTTGGCCGGCTCCCCGTTAACCACCGACCTCGATCCGGAACGATTGATCGATCATGTTTTCGTATCGCCAGGGGTCGAGGTTACTTCTGCCGAGTATATTGTCTCGCCGGTGTCCGATCATCCGGGATTGCTGGTGGAAATTGCCCCATAAGGCAGCAATTTCAGCAAATTGGCAGCCAGTTCTCCACTTGTGCTTGAAAATTGATTATTATTGAGTATATTTATTTATAATTATGCTCCAGGCACATAGGCACAGAAACCGGTTTTAGGCTTTCGCACGTAAACCAGGTTAACGTAATTCTGGCAGAAAGAGGTCAAAATGAAAATCAGGGCATGGATGGGTGTAAAAGCTGTGGTGTCGATCATCACCGGATTGGGTTTCCTGCTGTTTCCAGAGTCTTCTTTAATCCTCCTGGGAGCCGGAACGGATGCGACTGGATTGGCTTTAGCTCGCTTTTTTGGCGCTACCATGTTTTTAGTCGGGTTGACCTTGTGGCTAACACGCACCGTCCATGAGGCGCACTTCCTGCGCATGCTGGCCAGTGCGGTTTTTGTAGGTGATGCTCTGGCTGTGATCGTGGCCGTGCGGGAAACACTTTCCGGCACCATCAATGCCTTCGGCTGGGTGATTGCTGTCCTCTACCTGGCATTTTGCCTGGCGTTCGGATATAGCCTGCTGCGCATCTCGGAGCCTGTCACTACGCCGTGAGCCAGACACCAGATTTATCGACCCCTGAAGCGGCACACCGCCATTTCAGTGTCTATTGTTTCAACCTCACCTGGGACTTACTCGATAAAACGGATCGGACATCCGAAGACGATGAAGCCATGGTGCAAGCCTGCCTGGCTTCACTATGGCATTGGAGTCAGCGGTCTGACTGCACCGATCAGAATAAATCGATCGGCGCCTGGCAGGCAGCCAGGGTGTATGCGGTCCTCAAGCTGCCAGAAATTGCCCGCCGCTATGGCAAAATGGCGCTTGAATTTGCCCGGCATGCGCCGCCCTTTTACCAGGCTTATGCGTATGAGGCCCTGGCCCGGTCGGAAGCGATTGCCGGCAATCATGCCCTGGCACAGCAGTATCTTGAGCAGAGTCGCGTTCTGACACAACAGGTGGAAGAAGTCGAAGAACGCACGCTAACCCTGGAAGACCTGAAGACTATTTAGTAATCCCAATCCTTTGCTTCATTAATATGACCTGAAGTCCACCCTGGGTCACATCCGCCTGCTGGTGTCTGCGCTTATAGTTGTTTGAGAGCGCATTGTTTAGCCAGGAGAATTCACTGTGCAGCAGATTATTTTCCTGCGCACAACATTCATTGAAACCTCGGGGGACTGCCGGTTGATTGCATCAGCCGGAAAAATTGGGAGGGATATTGGGTATCGACAAACCGCGGGTAACCCTTTTTGGCGCCTCTGGCACCATGGGATACGAGGTTTTTAAGGAATTGTGGGAACGGCGTCCGGCGATTGAAATCACAATTTTGCTGCTGCCGGCTGAACGCGAGAAAAATTTATTTTCTGCCTACGAAAAAGCTGCCAGGATTCGGTCAATTCCCGGTCCCGGCGTTGTCGAAGGTCAGGGTTTGAAAATTGTCTGGGGGGACGCCACCTGTTATGCTGACGTGGTGGAAGCTATTCGCGGCGCTGACTGGGTCCTGAATGCCATGGCGTTGATTTCACCGGCAGCAGATTACTACCCCGAAGCTGCCAGAGCAGTTAACACCAGTGCGGTTGAACACATTGTCAACGCCATCCAGGCTGAGCCAGACGGTGCAGCGCGGATCCGGCTGGTGCACACTTCTACAGTAGCTGCCACCGGCGACCGACCACCGCCCATCCACTGGGGCCGGGTGGGAGATCCACTCAAACCGTCTATTTTTGATTTTTACGCGGTTACAAAAATCGCCGGAGAGCGTATAGTGCTCGAATCGCGGATACAGCACTGGGCGGTACTGCGCATGACCTTTATCATGCCGACCCGCATGGACGCTTTGCTGCGGCTGCGCGACCCGATTATGTTCCACATGCCCATTCATGCCTTCATGGAAAACATCTCATCCCGTGACGCCGGCTATGGCATGGCTAATGCACTGGATATCCCGAATGAATCAGACTTCTGGCGGCGGGTGTATAACATGGGCGGCGGTCCGGGGATGCGTATCACGGCAGCCAAGTACCAAAACCTGGCGGTGCAGCTGCTCGGGTTGTCGGGGATCCAGGCGGTCAGTGAGCGGAATTGGTTCACACTGCGCAATTTTCACATGCAGTTTTACTTTGACAGCTGGCAGGCCGACGCCTACTTAAATTACTGGCGGGACGACATGCCCTCATATACCCGCCATCTGTTGAAAAGTATGCCCTTCGCCTTGAGGCTGGTACGTTTCCTCAGCCACCGGGTGGTGAGCTTCAGGGAGTTCGTCGAGCGGAAGGTATACGCGATTCTGAAGGGACTGGCTGGCGAGCATCGCAACGGTCCGTTGAAGTGGTATGTGGAACGCAACGACGCGCGCATCAGCGCTTTTTATAAAGATTACGCCGAATTCGAGGCTATTCCGGAGTGGGGTGTGGATATGCCGGACCTAGACCCTCAGCAAGCTGCCTTAATCCTGGATCACGGTTATGATGAAGAAAAAGCCCGGCTCGAGCTGGCAGATCTGCAGCAAGCGGCAGAGTACCGAGGCGGCACGTGCCTTTCAAGCGAATGGGATGGCGATCTGTACGAGCCTGTGCGCTGGCGCTGCGCCCGCAGTCACAGTTTTAGCGGCACACCATATACCGTTCTCAAAGCTGGCCATTGGTGCCCGGAGTGCCTGCCGCCAGCCTGGAACTATGATGAGGAAGCGCGGCTCAATCCTTTTTTTGCGCAGGTATGGTACCCCAACCATACGGTCAATGAAGCCAATGTGTACCCGGCCGAATGTGTGCTGGACATCGCCGGAGCGGATCAGGACAGGGTTTGACCCGCTCCTATCTCCCCCAAAATCTGCGATTTTGGAGGAGGCAAGCATGGGACGCATTAATTGTTGATTAACGCCAATTCAACAGGAGATTATTATGACCGCCTATGTTGTGGTTGACATTGCCGTAACCGACCCCGAACTTTACGAGGAAGTTAAACAGCGCACACCGCCGATTGTGGAACAATATGGCGGCCGTTATCTGGTTCGCGGCGGTTATACAGAAGCCCTGCATGGCAGCTGGAACCCAGAGCGCCTGGTCCTACTATCCTTTGACAGCCTTGAGCAAGCCAAAGCCTGGGAATCGTCACCGGAGTATAACGCAGTCAAACAGCTGCGCGACCGCTGCGCCCGGGTAAACATGGTGATGGTGCCAGGCATCAGATAGCGCTCAACCGCCTAATACCATCAGCAAGTTCCTCGTAAAGGCACGGGGGACTGGTACAAGCGACTGTATTCCAATAATCCCCCGTGCCCTTACCTCGTAGAGTTTGCCCCAATTCTGGATAATCTCTCGCAGTATTCCTTAATTAATAAAAACAACCCCGCTTTGCGGCGGGGCTGTTCCAGGTTCATTGTGGGATTAGAGAACTGTGACGTTCGCGGCTTGCAAACCCTTAGGACCTTTTTCAATAGTGAATTCGACCTTCTGGCCTTCTTCCAGGGTGCGGTAACCCGTGCTCTGGATAGCGCTGAAGTGAACGAAGACGTCCGGGCCATTCTCACGAGCCAGGAAACCATAACCTTTGGTGCTGTTGAACCATTTGACGGTTCCGGTAACACGTTCTGACATTCTGTAAATCTCCTTGTTTCAAAAACGAAAATTCTTAGTAACGACGCTGTCCGCCGCTACCACCACGACGATCCCCACCGCGATTGCCTTGCCCACCGCGGTCATAACCACCACCACCGCCACCGCGGCGTGGTCCACCGAAGCCGCCGCCACCGCGCCCAGTTTCTTCTTTGGGGCGAGCGACATTGACTTTAAGGTCCCTTGAGTCGAGCGAATAACCATTGAACATGCGAATGGCATTTTCTGCTTCAGCCTGGTTGCTCATCTGCACAAAAGCAAACCCTTTAGAGCTGCCCGTCATGCGGTCCTTAATTACATCAACAGCTACTACAGTTCCAGCCTGGGCAAATAATGTGCGCAAACCGTCTTCTGTCGTATTGTACGAGAGGTTCCCAACGTATAGTTTGGTTTCCATTCCTGCTCGAGTTCCTAACCTTCCTTATCCTTACTTAAAAAAGCCCGCCAGATCTCTTATTGGCCTGGCGGTTAATGCACAAATCCATGCAGATTGACATTAATA
>DATMXL010000121.1:0-20645 GCA_035561555.1 Bellilinea sp. | reverse complement strand
TATTCAGGCTGTCGAAAAGGCAGCCCAACTGGGACCAGGGAGTAAAAAATGACAAAATTTTATAATTACCATGGTGATTCACAATCCAGACAACAGAAGCAACAAGTTCATCCGATTTGGCGTGGTGTGGGATTCATTTTTATGATTTTGGCGCCGTTAATGGGCTGGTTTGGTGCCCAGGTATTGCTGGATGCCAATCAGGAAAATGGATGGTTCCGAATTCCAAGTAATTTTATGGCCCCTGGCGCCGATTCCTTGCTCTTCGTCAAAATTGGTCTGACCATCATTCTTGCGTTCTTTGTTTTCTTCGTTCTGCAGTTTATCGGGGTTGTCCTATATCGGATGGTCGGCCCTGAGCGCTATGGACCGTTGGATGTACCGCCGATCACCGGCGTGAAGAAACGTAAAGCCCGCTAAACTTAGCTCGCCGCAGTTGTTTTCAGGAGGTTGCTGTCCATGATGACCATCGGGCAATCTGTCCCGCGCATCGACGCTGTTGGAAAAGTGAAAGGCGAAGCCTTATACCCAGGTGATATCAACCTGGAGAATCAGGCTTTCTTGAAAATTCTATTTGCCGGCCGACCGCATGCAGTGATTCGCAGCCTGGATGCCGAGGAAGCCAGAGCCTTGCCGGGTGTCCTGGCGGTTTTCACGGCAGAAGATGTCCCCGCCAATGAGTATGGATTGATCGTCAAAGATCAGCCGGTTTTGTGCGGACTTAACTCGAACAAGCCGTTCGCTGATCGGGTGCGTTTCGCCGCGGATAATGTGGCGTTGGTGGTTGCCGAGACGGAAGAGATCGCGGCAGAGGCCTGCAGCCTGATCAAGGTGGATTATGAAGATCTGCCAATCCTGACCGATCCGCGGGTGGCAATTGAAGCTGGACAACCCTTGATTCATCCGGACCATGGCTCGAATGTTTTCGTCCACTTCCGAATCCGCAAAGGGGACACTGAATCCGCACTGGCAGGCGCAGATGTAGTGGTCGAAGGTTATTACCAAACACCCGCGCAGGAGCACGCCTACCTGCAGCCTGAAGCCGGCTTGAGCTATATCGACGAGGAAGGCCGGGTAACCGTCGTCGTTGGCGGTCAATGGACGCACGAAGACCGCGAGCAGGTTGCGCACGCACTGGGGCTGCCGGAAGAAAAGGTGAGGATCATTTACCCGGCGATTGGCGGTGCTTTTGGCGGTCGCGAGGATATGTCAGTACAAATCGTGCTGGCTTTGGCAGCCTGGCGTCTGCATCAGAGGGGTATCCACCGTCCTGTAAAGACCATCTGGTCGCGGGAAGAGTCGATTATCGGGCATCACAAGCGGCACCCGTACTATATTCACACAAAATGGGGTGCCACCCGGGCTGGCAAGGTGGTGGCAGCTGAGGTTGATATCATTTCGGATTGCGGCGCCTATGCCTACACCTCATCCAAAGTGCTTGGCAATGCGACACTCATGTGCACCGGACCGTATGAAATTCCAAATGTCAAGGTTGATGCCAGTACGGTTTACACCAACAACATCCCCAACGGTGCCTTCCGCGGCTTCGGTGGACCTCAAGGTGCCTTTGCTGCCGAATCGCAGATGAACAAGCTGGCGGAAGCGCTGGGGATGGATCCTGTTGAAATCCGCATGTGCAATTTACTGGATGAAGGCAGCCTGTTATCGGTAGGGACGCCGCTGCCGAAAGGTGTGTCGATTAAAAAAGTGGTGGCTGAATGCGCACAGGCAGCCGGTTGGGTACAAACTGACCAGGGCTGGATACGGCCGGCGGGTTACCTGGTAACTAATCCTGAAGCACCTCATCTTACGCGCGGCATTGGTTTTGCCTGCTCCTTCAAGAATGTGGGATTCTCCTTTGGCGCGCCGGAGAATTGCTGGGCCATTGTTGAACTGGCAGGGGAAGGTGAAATTGAAACAGCCACCTTGTATCATGCCGGCGCTGAAGTTGGCCAGGGTTCGCATACCGTATTTGCTCAAATGACCGCAGAAGCGGTTGGATTGCCGCTCGATAAGATCACAGTGGTGGCCGCTGACTCCGCCACTTCGCTCAACTCGGGCAGTGTGTCAGCCTCGCGCATGACTTTCATGGCGGGAAATGCGATTCGAGGTGCCGCAGAATTGGCGTTGGAAAAATGGCGCAACGAGGAACGTCCAGCACGGGCAGAATTCCAGTACCGTCCGCCGCGGACCACTCCTTTGGATCCAGAAACTGGTAAGTCGGAGCCGAATTACGCCTATGGTTATGCTGCCGAGGCGGTCGAAGTGGAAGTGGATACCGAAACAGGCCAGGTGAGGCTGGTAAGCATTATTTGCGCTGATGACGTCGGTAAAGCGGTCAATCCATTGCAAGTGCGCGGACAGATGGAAGGTGCGCTAGTGCAGGCTGCCGGTTATGCCATTCTGGAGAATTTCGTTCAGGTGGACGGCCAGGTGCAGACCAAGACCCTTTCCACCTACCTGATCCCAACCATTCTCGATATCCCTGAAAAAATAGACTCGCTTATTTTGGAATATCCCGATCCGATTGGACCGTGGGGGGCGCGCGGTATGGGTGAAATGCCGTACCTGCCGCTGGTGCCAGCTGTGGCAGCCGGGATTCAGCATGCGACCGGTAAATGGTTTGACCAATTCCCCTACACACCGGAACGCATCCTGCTGGGTCTGGACGACGACGGCGCGAATCGTCACACGTAGGAAAATTCCATGAGTCTTACGGTTTGCATTCGCGGCGGGGGGGACCTTGGCAGCGGGGTCGGATTGCGGCTGTACCGCAGCGGAATGCAGGTAGTGATTTGCGAGCTGACGCAGCCGTTGGTGGTTCGCCGCAGCGTGGCTTTCGCTGAAGCGATCTTCAGCGGATCTATCACCGTCGAAGGTGTAATTGGGAAAAAGGCGTTCAGCCAAGCGGAAATCGAGCAGGGATTCAATCAGCAGGTGATTCCCGTGGTAGCCGACCCGGACCTGGACTTATTGTCCTGGCTCAAAGCGGATGTGATCGTAGACGCTCGCCTGCTGAAGAAACCGGTCGATGGGATGACAGGGTCGAATCCATTAATAATCGGGCTGGGACCGGGGTTTACCGCCGGCTTGAACTGCCATGCGGTGGTGGAGACCAAGCGCGGTCAAAACCTTGGGCGGGTGTCCTGGCAGGGATCCGGCGAACCGAATTCTGGCATACCGGAAATGGTGCTGGGGTACGTCGAGGAACGCGTAATACGTGCACCCTCCGATGGCGTCTTCCATGGGCTGGTTAAAATTGGCCAACAGGTTGGCAAAGGACACAAACTGGCTGAGGTTTCCGGCCTGGCTGTGACCGCTGCCTTCGATGGGGTGGTACGTGGTTTGCTGGCGGACGGCGTAACCGTTAGCAGCGGCATGAAGGTCGGCGACCTGGATCCGCGCATGGATGTCACTTTAACCCAATTCGTGTCCGACAAAGCTCTGGCAGTTGGCGGCGGGGTGTTGGAAGCCATCCTCAGCCGGCCGGAATTTCGTGAAAAGCTGAGCTGGTAAGCCATGTCTATGCGGTTAATCGACGGTCTGCGAGCGGACCAGCATTCACGAATTGCCTTTGTAGGCGCCGGCGGCAAGACCACTGCCATGTTTTCGCTGGCACGTCAGTTCGCTGGTCCGGTGATTTGCCTGAACACAGCGCATCTAGCTGTGGATCAAGCCAGCCTGGCTGACCGGCACGTCGTTGTGCAGGGATTACAGGAGCTGGAAACCACCCTCAACCCTTTGGAAAATGGAATCACTCTGATTACCGGTCCAACCGACGAGCGCGGACGGCTGCAAGGAGTAACCGAGGCAGTCGCGGAAGGGATTTGTACCGCGGCTGATCGAAAGGGAGTGCCCGTGTTGGTGGAAGCGGATGGTTCGCGCCTGCATCCGCTCAAGGCGCCAGCGACGCACGAACCGCCTATCCCAGGATGGATCAAGCATGCGGTGGTCACGGTTGGCTTATCTGGCTTGGGGAAACCGTTGGACGATGAACATGTCTTTCGTCCTGAGATATTTGCTGCACTCAGCGGGACAGCGATGGGTGTGCGCGTTACGTTGGAGGAATTGAGAAAAGTTGTGCTTCATCCCCAGGGTGGCTTGAAAAACATCCCAATCAATGCGCACAAGACATTGCTTGCCAACCAATTGGATGCCTGGAGCGTGCCTGAACCAGACGTTTTTGCCGCGCTAAACAACTGTTTGCCTGCCTACGACTCGGTTTTACTGGGTTCGGTGCAAAATCCACCCGAATTGCAAATCGTAAGGCGTCACGAGGCTGTAGGAGCAGTGCTTTTGGCTGCAGGGGGATCAATACGTATGGGAACGGTCAAACAATTGCTGCCGTGGCGTGGGAAGCCGCTGGTGAGGCATGCAGCCGAGTTGGCCTTAGCTTCCGGGTTAAATCCAGTCGTAGTGGTGACCGGAGCTGCCGCAGAAGAGGTGGAAGCGGCATTATCTGATTTGCCAGTAGTTTTTGCCAGGAATGAGGACTGGGAATCTGGACAGGCAAGCTCTGTCCGGACAGGGATTCAAGCCATCCCAAGCGAGTGCGGTGCCGTACTTTTTCTCCTCAGCGACATGCCGCAACTTCCAGCGGGTTTGATCCAGGCTGAGTTGGAGCTATACAGCCGGGTGAGTACCCCAATCATCGTACCGCGCGTCCAGGGCATGCGTACCAACCCTGGGCTATTTGACCGGGTCACCTTTACAGACCTGATGAAGCTCACAGGAGACACCGGCGGGCGGGTGTTGTTTGAGCGCTACCCGGTGCGCTGGTTGGATTGGGAAAGCGAATCGCCGCCGGATGACATTGATACCCCTGCCGATTATCAAAGATTGATGGAAGAGTCCAATGACTCCGAATGAAAAATCCCCAATAATAGCCGCCATCGTCCTGGCAGCTGGCGCTTCTAGGCGCATGGGACGTGCAAAAATGACCCTGCCGTTTCACGAAAATACGGTGCTTGGCACGATTTTAACCACACTGCACCAGGCAGAGATCGACCCACTGATCGTGGTTATTGGCGGAGCTCAGCAACAAGTCGAGGCGGCGCTGTCGGACCTGCCGTTTGCGGTTACCCGCGCCTATAATCCTGATTTTGAGCATACCGAGATGCTGGATTCGCTCAAAATCGGCATGCGGGTGCTTCCTGAGGATACCGATGCGTTTTTGATCGTTTTGGGTGACCAGCCGCAGATTCAGCTGGATGTGGTGCGATCGATGTTGAATGAGTACCAGTCCAGTGCTCATGACCTGATCATTCCCAGCTACCAGATGAGGCGTGGGCATCCCTGGCTCGTAAGCAGGCCGCTGTGGCCTGCGCTGAGGTCAATAGCCGTTGACCAGACCATGCGCGATTTTTTGCGTCAGCAACAGGATCAAATCCTCTACCTGGCGGTGGATACGCCTAGCATCTTACAGGATATGGATACCCCGGAAGACTACCAGAGCGCGCTCAAAGATTAGCTCGGTCAAGAGAATAATGCGTATAGCCAATTAAGGCTCAATATTTTTATTTATTATTGTTTTCGTAAATCTCAAGTGCCACCCGAATGTAATCCGCGTCAGTCGGAGCTTCCAGGGTGAGGGGGATATTGGGAAGCAGACCGGCGCCAGATGTGAAGGCGGGGTTTTCAGGCAATTCCCATTGCGCGGCGCTGACATGGATGGACGATCCGTCAGTCAGATCAAAGACCAACTGGATCGTGTCTTTGCCAAAGGTCTGCTCACCGATCACTGTAACCCGGTCGAGAGCTTGCAGCGCTCCCACCACAATTTCGGCTGAACTGGCAGTGTTGCGATTGGCGAAAATCAACAGCGGCAGATCGACATATTTACCATCCGTCAGACCCTTGGAGATCATATCGGACTGGTTAGGGTAATGCTGCTCGATGATGTTAGACCCGGCGTGCGCGAACAATTTCACCACATCCACGCCAGCTTCTACCAGCCCGCCGCCGTTATCGCGAAGGTCCAATATTACGACCGAAACGCCTTTGGCTGTAATTTCCTGGATGGCAGCGTCGACCTCGTCAGCTGTAGTGGCAGTCATCGAAATGATTTTGACGATCCCCAACTCAGGCTGCTCGGGTACGATCTGCCAGCTGACTGATGGAATGCCAAATTCTCGCCGTTCAATGCTAAATTCAGCGGGGTCTGTTACTCCTTGCGGCAGAACGCTGATGGTAACCCGGCTGCCTACCTTGCCGCGCAAAGCTGAGATCACAGCGTCATCAGGTGTATCAGTCGTAACCGTCAGGTCGTCTACGGATAGCAGCTGACTGCCGTCAGGTACACCTGCCTCAGATGCGGGAGAATTGGTGTAGGGATAAACGCGCAGCACACCCTGGGTATCACGCTGCAAGGCAGCTCCAATTCCTCCAAATTTCCCTTCCAGTTGATTCGTCTCCAACTCATGTTGCGGCGGCTCGACAAAAACAGTGTAAGGGTCGTCATACGCTTGGATCAAACCACGGATTAATGCATATTCGGTTTGCTGATCGGATGGCATATCCTTAATGCCGTTTTGTTCAAGTATTTTGTAAGCCTGGTCGTATATATCATACGAAAATTGCGTATAGCCATTATTAGTAAGATATCCAGCCATGAAAGCAATCGATATTACCAAAACGGTCAACAGTACCGCAGCGATCACTGGCCAGATTTCTTTTGGTTTATTCATGAGCAACTCCATGGAGTGTCCAATGGATTATCTTTGGAGGTGGGGGTGAGAGTATAATCTCAGCGATCGTTGATGAGGCCATGATGACAACCATTTTATCCTTTAGTTATCCACTTGACGATAGCTCAACCGAATTACTCGTTGAGACAATTAGCCCCCAAATTACCACGCTGGATCAAGCCAGCAACGCCTTACCTGCGGGTCCGTACACTACTTTTCGTACTTACCAAAAGACCAGCGCTTTACACCTCGATGACCATTTCCAGCGGATTGAAGATTCAGCCAAACTGGCCGGTCAACCGGTCAGCCTGGATGCTCGGACTTTGCGGCGTCATATCCGCACCGCATTGGAAAGGTTTCCAGCACCCGAAGCCCGCATCAGATTAACCGTTCCACTGGATTCATCACCTAAGCGGATGTATATTTTCGTTAGTGCATTATCCGTTCCAACCCAGTCACAACGCGATCGCGGTGTGGCGGTAATCACAGCTGATTTCCAACGTGAAATGCCCTCCGCGAAACTATCAAACTTCATCCAGAACTCGCAAACCTTGCGTGAACGGCTTAAAGAAGGATATGAAGAAATCCTTATGGTTGACGACCAGAAAAATATTCTGGAAGGGTTGACCAGTAATTTTTACGCCGTTGAGCATGGAGTAATCCAAACGGCTGGTACGGATGTTCTCCCTGGCATTACACGGCAAATCGTCCTGCAAATCGCGGTAGAAGAAGGTTTTGCCGTCGAATTGGTTGCTCCACGGCTGGACGAAATCGTTGAATTCACCGAGACTTTTATTACGAGCAGCAGCCGCGGGATCCTGCCGGTGACCGAGATCAACCATCAGGCAGTTGGCAGCGGCCAGCCCGGTCCGGTTACACGCCGCTTTATGGAATTGTACGAGCTGCGGGTCGCAGCCCATATCGAACCGATTTAGCCATCCAATTCCTCTTTGTTATCTTTTGTTGGTGGAAAAGAATCGGCTGGCGGGTACTCTAATTTCCCTTCGTCCATCGCATCCAGCAGGTCATTGGCCGCCTGTACTTCCGTTTCCGGCACCAAAACCAGCACCTCGCCCAGTCGTCCGACAGTCAATCCATAGACGGCTCCGGCACTCTCGCCACGGGTTAACACGTGCAGCCCGGCAGCTTCCAACATCAGGCGAATCATGTCAGCTTCCAATTGACCATTAGCGGTATAGATTTCGACATACTCAGGATTGCTCATCGCTTTCCTCCTCGGGTTCTACTGGGTTGGATTGTGCCCGCCGGCTCTGAAGTTTGCGCAACAGGCGATCCTGGCGTTTTTTTAATTCTGCCAGTGTGATTTTTTTCAAATATAACGGCTGAACGGACTCGTCCAGCAAGCGAAAAGCCTGATCTGTCCATTCCAGAGCAGTGTCAAAATCTCGCATTCTGTGTTCGTAGTGTTTGGCAAGCTCCAGACAGGCCGGGAATTCAGCCAATTCAGCGGCTTTCTGCCATAAACCGATCGCCTGGTCGAACCGTGCTTCTTTGCGCGCCAGGTCGGCATAACGGTACAGCGTTTGAACGAAAAATGGCCGCGGTAGACCGAGAGACAGGCTGTGCTCGTACAACTGAATGGCCTGCTCGCGCCGTCCGGTATCATCATACAACCTGGCGATGGCGATTAAATCCAACCCTTCAGCCGCCAGCCAATCCATCGGGTTGCTGAGCAGATTGGACTGGTGCAAAAACAGCGCAGCCAATGATAAGATGTCCATGCGGTTATGATAAAACACTCCTGCCATCGGCCGACTGTCACCAGTTTTTAGATAATCGAAGTACATCTCGGGAATCATCCAGCCGGGAATTTCTTCCTGGCTGCGGTTGATCGCCAGGACGTCGTGCTCGATGCTGCCCAGCGAGCGGCTAGGCAGCCGGTTGCGCCAGATACGCCGTGAAAGTGCCAGCAAATCCACATGCTGCATGGCTGGGAAAGGCGAACGGAAAGCGCTCAAGGTATGCCGCGCATTCAATAGCGGGATGTCGAAAGATTTGCCGTTGTAGGTCACCACGGTTTGAAACGGCGTCAAAATTTCATCCAATGCTGCCAAAACCGCGGTTTCTTCGGCCGGCTCGCGCAGGAAAAATTGTTGCAACCGGAAACCGTCTGCCTGCCACCAGCCCAACCCGATCATAAAGGCAAAGGTGCCGGTGCCGCCAGCCAGCCCGCTGGTTTCGGTATCCAGGAATACAAATTGGTCGGTTGGTTTCTCAGATAATGACGGATAACCCGCCCATTCGCCCAACAGTCCAAAATCCACCGTTTGGTTGAATGGGATGATCCCATGTTGATAATCCTCAGGATAATGCGCATCTGCCAGGAAAGCTGTACCAAACGGGGTAGTGTGCTCAATTCCGCTGACTACCTGCTCAACCGGCACGCGGGTTGAGGCTTTCTCAGATGCTTTGATCTGAGAAGTGCCAACCTGCACCCCCAAAGATTTGAGTCGGTCGAGCAAAGAATTGTCCATTGGTTACCGGTGATTATACTGGAAGCGCCAGACTGTTCAACAAGTGCAGAATTGCCAGGGTTTCCTGCTTTCCACCAGCTACATTCTCGCCTGAAACCCCGACACAGGATGGACAGCCATCCTGACAGGTGCAGTCTGATACCAGCTCGAGCGCGGCTTTCATCAACTCAGCGTGTATGCGATAGATATTTTCGCTCAGGCCTATCCCGGCAGGGACTTTGTCATACAAAATCACCACTGGCAGATCCTCGGCGAGCGTGGATTCTGGCAAAAAGTGGTGACCAAGATCATTGGGGTCGCACATGATAAACAACGGTGCCAGCTGTCCGAGCACATAAGCCAGCCCAGCCATGCCGCTGCGCATGCGCACCAGCATTTCTGCCTGTCGGTGGCAGGTAGAGCACAGAGTCACCAGGTTATCCAGCTGATTGGCCATGATGAAAGAGGTGAACTGCCGGAACGGAATCTTGTGATGGACATGGTGTGCCACTCCGTTTTCCGGCTTGCCGCAGTTTTGACAGATGTATCCATCCCGCAGACGCGCCATCGCACGCTGCTGATCCCAATTCGCACCGTAATCGTTCGGTGAACCGCTCCAAAGATGTACTTCCTCCAGCGATTTTATAGCCTCGTGTGTCAACCCCAACCAATAACCGACGGTCCTCAAGGTGGTGGATGGCATATCCAACGGTTCAGCGCCGAGATTTTCGTTGGTATACCAACGTGTCTTGCGAAAACCGGTCACCTGTGAGGTGACTTCCACTTCGCCGAGGTGGATCAATCCAGCTGGAACAGCCTCCTGCCGATAGAGATCGACTTTCTCGATCTGCTCGTCGATCTGCGGCTCGGTAAAATAATCCGTGTCCACAGGTTTTAATATCGCCTGACCATCTTCCAAATCCAGCGATTCGACCTTATAGGTCCCGCCCTGGTGCAAATAGATTGCATTCGGATGTACCATCCAGTGAGCGCTGCCAAAATCGACCATGCCGATGGTGGTGAGAAGGCCGTCTTCTTCGGTACGCAAGCGCACCACACCCGCGGCAGTAGTGCGCAGCGACACTTTTTGTGCCGGATATTGATCTGCTGTCCAGAAGTAACGCCCGCCGGAAAGGTGCAGCTCGCCCATTTGCGAAAGCGCTTCCAGGTATTGAGTCACGACCTCAGGCGGTAGCTTTCCGAAACCTTCCTGCAGCCCGAATGGCAGTTCAAAGGCTGCACAGCGCAAATGCTGCAATAAAATCAAAGGATTGTCGGGGTTGATCAGCGCGCGCTCTGGCGATCGATCCAAAAGATATTCCGGGTGATTAACTAAAAACTGGTCAATGGGGTTGGGTGTTGCCACCAGCATGCCCACCGCCGGTTCCAGCTTACGGCCCGCACGTCCGGATTGCTGCCGGGTGGCAGCGATCGTGCCCGGGTAACCCAAAATGACCACGGCGTCCATGGAGCCAATATCTACGCCCAGTTCTAGCGCATTGGTGGACGCCACTGCCCGAGCCGAGCCGGTCTTGAGCGCATTTTCAATCTCTCGGCGGTCTTCGGCCAGGTAACCGCTGCGGTAGGCATATATATTGGCTGAGATCTTAGGGTGATTCTCACGCAGGTATCGCAAACTGACCTCGGCAGCCCGGCGGGTTTGAGCAAAGATCAAGGTCTGGACCTGGTAGGTCAACAGGTCGCCGCTTAGGCGCATCCCCTCGGACATGGCGCTGCGGCGGATGCCCAGATCAACATTAATCAGCGGCGGATTGTAGATAATGAAATGACGCTCGCCATGTGGTGCACCATCCTCGTCAATGACGCTGACGGGTTCTTCCAACATCTGACTGGCGAACTCCTGCGGGTTGGAGATGGTGGCGGAGGTAAAGATAAATTGCGGATGCGCGCCGTAAAAAGCGCAGATACGCTTAAGGCGGCGCAATACATTGGCGATATGGGATCCGAACACTCCACGGTATGCATGAATTTCGTCGATCACCACAAATCGCAAATTACGCAGGTACTCCACCCAAAGGGTGTGATGCGGCAGGACAGCCATATGCAGCATGTCCGGGTTGGTGAGCAGGATACGGACACTCTTCCGGATGGCTGAGCGAGCGTGTGAAGGGGTGTCGCCGTCGTAGATAGCGATTTTGGATCTCAGTGTCCCTGGCGTAAGCTGCGCCAGGGCTCGCTGCTGATCCTGTGCCAGTGCTTTGGTTGGAAACAACAGCAGGGCGGTGACATCATCCGGGAATTTCTCCAAATTAGATAAAATCGGCAGTTGATAACACAACGACTTTCCGCTGGCGGTCCCGGTCGAAATAACCACATGCTGACCATCGCTGATGCTCTGGTAAGCGGTCGCCTGGTGTGCGTAAAGCTGCGTAATGCCAAGTTTTTGGAGCTGCTCAGCCAGTGCGGGCGAAAGACTTGCAGGGATCGGTGCCAATTGTGCAGATACGGCAGGTTGAACCACCCATTGCGCCACACTTTGTTGGATGGTTGCATCGGTGCGCCAGATATTCAGCAGGGCTTGTAGTCGATTCGGCATATAGAACATTTTTACCTCATCTTTTGGCAGCGATCAAGGGAGGGGTTGAATATAATTAGTCTCAGGGCATCTCGCCGTGATCGATCCCCATATCACAATATTCCGAGGGAATTTAATGAAACCTGTAGGCCGATACCGTTGGTTCGTGGTAGGCGTGTTTTTTATCTTTATGCTGCTGCACCAGGCTGACAAATTATTGATTGGTCCATTGACCACCCCCATCATGGAACAATTTGACATTGACGAGGCTCAAATGGGGCTGGTTTTCTCCGGCGCCATTCTGGTGGGGGCGATTTTTTACCCGCTGTGGGGCTATCTATTCGACCGTTTCTCCCGGGCAAAATTATTGGCTCTGGCATCATTTATCTGGGGCTCAACCACCTGGATTTCGGCCATTGCGCGAACTTTTCCAGTTTTCCTGGGTTCGCGTGCTTCGACCGGTATCGATGATTCTTCCTACCCGGGTATTTACAGCCTGCTATCCGACTACTTCGCGCCAAAGATCCGTGGCAAAGTGTACGGATTGCTGCAGGTCGCGCAACCTTTGGGGTACATGGCTGGAATGCTCCTGGCACTGTTATTTGTCGATAAAATCGGCTGGCAAGGGATTTTTTACCTTACTGGATCGCTTGGTATTGTATTGTCCGTCGTTATATTCTTCGGCATTAAAGATGTTCCGCGCGGCAAGGCTGAGCCGGAGATGGAGAACCTCGAGCCGACCACCCGCTACAAGTTCTCCTGGCAGACGGCGAAAGAGTTATTCAAGAAAAAAAGCCTGTTGTTTCTCTTTGCGCAGGGGTTTACCGGGGTCTTTCCCTGGCAGGTGATTACCTTCTGGTTTTTTCGCTACTTGGAAACAGAGCGCCAATTTTCGGAAAGCCAGGTGTTGATCACCATGGTGATTTCAATATTGTTCCTGGCTGCCGGCTACCCGATTGGCGGGATGCTGGGTGATTATTTCTTCAAGCGCAATCCACGCGGACGGCTGATGGTCAGCGCTTTCGGGATCCTTGCCGGGGCAATCATGTTGGCGATCTCGCTGTCCATTCCAATTGAAAATACCGTGCTTTTCACCATTTCCATGGCGGTCACAGCGATATTTATCCCATTTGCCTCTCCCAATGTGCTTTCGACTGTATTTGATATCACATTGCCGGAAGTACGTTCCACCTCCAACGCCATTCAATATTTGATCGAACAGGGCGGGTCGGCTGTGGCGCCGGCGTTGGCCGGTATTATCGCGGTGCAGTACAACCTGCACAGTGCCATTCTTTACATATCGGTGGGCGCCTGGATATTGTGTTTTATATTCATACTTGGCTCAATCTATTTCCTGCCTAAAGATCTTCATACCCTGCGCGACCAGATGAGTGAACGCGCCAGATTGGAAGCAGCACAATCATGATCGGTCCACTTGAGATCCTTTTTATTTTGGCAGTACCGATAATCGGTTGGTTGGCCGGCGCACTGCTCAACTACCTGGCGGATGTGTTACCGCAAACCCGCAAATTTTCAGCGGCTACCTGCCATAATTGCGAGGCAAAACGATCAACGGCGGATTTCCTGCTGATGCGGCCTTGCCGCAACTGCCAGACACCACGGACAGTCCGCGCTCGGATTGTGATGCTGGCTGCGCCGATCGGTGTCATCTTGCTGGCTATTATCCCGCCGCCAGCGGTTGGATTTTGGATCTCGCTGGTGATTTTTCTCTACCTGGCAGTGGTTTTCATCATCGACGTTGAGCATCGTGCCATATTACACGAGGTCAGCCTGGTGGGTGCCATTTTGGCGATTCCATTTGGCCTGTGGCTCAATGGTTGGCAGGATACCCTGATCGGATTTGCGGTCGGATCAGGCGTGATGTTGGGGTTGTACTACTTTGGCATCCTGTTCAACCGCTGGATGTCAAAGCGCCGTGGGCAGGAAATGGATGAGGTTGCGCTGGGTTTTGGCGATGTGATCCTCAGTGCTGTGCTTGGCATCATGCTGGGATGGCCGCGTATCATTGTATGTCTGTTCACTGCCATAGTCCTGGGCGGGTTGATCAGCGGCCTGTATATTTTGGTCATGGTTTTGCGCAAGCGCTACCAGGCCTTCACCGCCATCCCCTATGCACCCTTCCTGGTGATCGCGGCTGTGATTTTGATCTATATGGCTTGATCAGTGGTTTAAAAAACAGTGGGGATGGGTTACTGCCCATCCCCAAAACGTTGCAGCCAGAAAGCTTTAAGATCCGTGCGGATGGTTGACTACAGCACCTATCGGCACTTGATCAGCAAACTTGACAAAGTTTTTCTCAAAGCGGGAAATCAAATTGTTTGCCTGGGTTGCATACGCGGCTTTATCTGCCCAGGTGGATTGCGGGTCGAGAACTTCAGCCGGAACTTCCGGACAGCTTTCGGGAATCCATAAGCCAAAAAACGCATCCTGGTGGAATGGGATGTTGTCCAACTGGTGAGTGAGCGCAGCGGATACCATCGCACGTGTGTAAGGCAGCTTGAAGCGTGAACCTACTCCGTAAGGTCCACCTGTCCAACCTGTATTGACCAGCCACACGGTGGACTTGTGCCGTTCGATGCGCTCGCCGAGCAAATTGGCATACACCTGCGGGTACAGGGGTAAAAATGGCGAACCGAAGCAGGTCGAGAATGTGGCTTCCGGCTCGCTGCCTAACCCTGTTTCTGTACCTGCCAGCTTGCTGGTATACCCAGAGAGGAAATAATACATGGCCTGGTCGGGGGTCAGGCGAGCCAGAGGCGGCATTACACCGAAGGCATCCGCCGTCAGGAAAAACACGTTTTCCGGGTGACCGGCATGCCCCGATGGTACATGGTTGGGTACAAAATGCAGCGGGTAGGCCCCACGCGTATTTTCAGTGATGCGGGAAGAGTCAAAATCCACCTTGCGGGTGGTTGGATCGTAATCGACATTTTCCAGCACCGCTCCAAAGCGCCGTGTGGCGGACCAGATAATGGGCTCGTAATTAGGATTCAGGCGTATCGTCTTGGCGTAACAGCCGCCCTCGAAGTTGAATACACCCTCATCTGCCCAGCCATGCTCATCATCGCCAATCAGTTGACGGTGGGGATCGGAAGACAGAGTAGTTTTACCGGTGCCGCTCAGGCCAAAGAATAAGGCTGTATCCCCGCGTTCGCCGACGTTGGCGGAACAATGCATCGACAACACGCCGCGCAGCGGAAGGAGGTAATTCATAATTGTGAAAATTGATTTTTTAATTTCGCCAGCATAGCCTGTGCCGCAAACCAAAATGACCTGCTTTTTCAAATCAACAATGATGGCGGTTTCGCTATTTGTGCCGTCAATTTCCGGATCTGCTTTGAAATCTTCAGCCTGGATAACGGTATATTCCGGCACATGCGTGGCTAATTGCTCCTGGGGTATCCGGATAAACAGGTTTTGAGCAAAAAGGTTATGCCAGGCTTTCTCTGTGATCACCCGAATAGGCAAACTGTAATTGGGATGGGCGCCAACCCGTAAATCCTGTATAAAAACATCGCGTCCCTGGTAGTAGGCTGTCAGTTTCTGATACAGCTGATCGAACCTTTCCGGGGCAATAGGGGTGTTCACCTTGCCCCAGCAAATCGGCTTGTCGTTTAATTCCGGATGCTTCACTACAAACTTATCATTGGGTGAGCGGCCGGTGTGCTGACCGGTGCTGGCAATCAGAGCGCCATCGGATGACAGCTCACCTTCAAAACGGCAGACAGCCTCCTCAACCAGACTGGCCGCGGAAAAATTCCAATACTCATTGGCTAAATTCTTGAGTCCGTGGTTTTCCAGCCCATATTTACTGGGAGTTCCATGGATTGGCATACGTATTCCTCCTGAAGTTAGTGTGACCGATATTAATTTCCTAGAATTTTGGGGAACCAATACCAGAGCACGTCTGCCGCCGGTTTCCCATGGATGGAGGGCGAAGTATCCTGCAGCGCAGCCGGCGGGTAATATCCGCGCGAAACGATACCGTTAATCCACGGGCGGGCGGCGATAGTATTCATGACCGCGTTATATATATCCAGTTGTTCCTGCAAATCCAGTTGAATTTCTGGCAGTTCCGGTATGGGCTGGCTGAGCAGATCGAAAGGCAGGCAGCGGTCAGTAAGCTGAATGCATCCGCTGGCAGCCCCATTGGCAGATGGATAATCCAGTCCCAGAATGATCGATTTACCAAATTGGTCGGCGATTGGCAGAATATTGTTATCCAGAAGCTGCCCCAATTCACCTTCCAATTCTCCCTGAGTGGGTTCACTGGATCCCGTCAGCGCAGCATTGAACAAAACATAGATGACGTCAACTTCGCTTAACCACTCTGGTGGAGGAGTGGCAGTTTTAGGATACGGCAGCGCCCAGGCAATGGGACCGGAGTAACGCGCCCGAACATCGGTCAGAATCGTTTGCCATTGTTCGGCAGCATTTTCCGGCGCACCGGAAGGCTCGCCGTTTGGCAGCAATCCGCCGGGCAGGGCAGGGGTGACGTCCGGGCCGCCCAGTATCAGCATGCCCGCTTGAGTCTGCTGTGCCAGATCAGCATGGTGCAGCATAAAGGTTCGGTAGCGGTTGAACCAATTCGACCACCAACCGCCATCCGAAATCGGTTCATTCCATAAACCGCCGGGCAGCAAATCGGTTTGCAGCCGCGGGAAGATGGCAACTTTCAGCCCCAGTTGAGTGGCAGTCTGAGCCGCAGCCGTTGTATCCATCCACAGTTCATCTCTCCCGGCAACTGGCTCTATCGCCAACGAAACTGCGTTGGTGTAGCTCCAGCTGGGACTCGCGATCACCCAATTAGCGCCCAGCGCCTGTATATTGGTCAAACCGGCTGTCAAACGCTGCTGCCATAATGGATTGTAGTTGGGGCTGAATTCGACCCCGGCTACAAAACTATCACCGATGGGGGAAATTTCCGGAGCAACGATGGTTGTAGAGACCGATGAAGGTGACAAATTGGCCCAGGCTGTCACAACATCTTGAATCGACTGCCCATCGGTGGTGAGCGTGACGGATTTTCCAGGCGCGCCAATGGCATGGGTGGCACTGTCATCCGCCACACCGCACTGGTCATTGCGGCAGTAACGGTATTGCAGTTCGCTGAAGAATTCCAGCGGTCCATTCAGGACATATAGCCAGGTATTGTTCCCAAGCGGCCACATCGGTATCGGCACAGTCCAGCTAAACGGGTTGAACTGAATAGAAACCGTGTCCTCTGCCGGGGTATCAGCCGGTACAGTCACCGTGAATGAGATTGGCGCCCGGGTTCCAGTTTTCCAACTGTCAATAATGTCCGTCACTGTAGTATCGACGGCTGGCACGATCAATTGTCGGGTGCGGAAGCCGCCATCTAAAGCATGTTCGGCATTCCAGAAGCCGTCTCCCAGAGTGTACTTATAGCGCAGGTCCAGCCCAACTGGCAATTCGAGGGTCAGAGAGTAGACATCATCCGCGATACCTGGCATTACCGGTGCGCGTGATGCCAAAATACTAAAACCACCGTCCAGGTCAGCAAATGTGTTGCCAAGTGCATATGTAGATCCGACCAACCGTAGGGGAAGCCCCTTGATCTCGCCGGCTGGAATTTGGGCAACAAATGTGATCTTTACCAAAGCTGCTTTCTTGACAAAAATCGCCGCAGGCGTCGTAGCACCTTCAGAAACCGTGGCTCCCTGCTGGAAGGTCTCGAACAATCCGTCCAGACTCAGCGCCACCAAATTGTGCGTACCAGGACTCAAACCTTCCAAAACAAATGAGCCATCAGAGGCTGTCAGTGTTTGCGCTCCGCCGGCAATGACCAGAGCCGAGGGTATGGGCGCATTGCTTTCCTGGTCGATCACCTGACCGGTAATCCGGCCGACGGGTCCGGTGTAGGGTAGATCTGTCCAACCTGCCACAACATCTTGAACCATCGAAGGTCCATCGACCTGGAAAAGCCGATAGCGCACTTGCTGGCCGCCAGCCGTATATTCGATGGCGGTAGAAGTCTCACCGGTGCGGATATAACGATACTTTACCAGCGACCCGAGGGCAATCGGGATGTCAATTTTGTATTGATAGTCTCCGGCGGGTGACATAACATAACGTTTTGGATTGAGTGCCAGGCTGGTGACCTCGTCCAGAATTTCCAGGGTGACGCTCTCTTCCGGGGTTGTGGTAGGAATCGTCACCTCGAACGTGATCGTTGCCAGCGCTGATTTGGCATCCGGCTCGACTGGCGGTTCGACTGGAGTCTGTTCGCCAATCCCGGGTAATTTAAAACCTCCACTGCAGCCGGCGATTAATCCTGCGATTAGAACGAGTGAAATCAACGTCAGAATTATGGATTTCCTGCGGTGGGTGATATTGTCGCTCATGCATTGCCTCTCTGCGATGGTTATGTGGCAAGAAAAAACCCCCGCTAAATGGTCGGTAACGAGGGTGAGTCTCCAGAGGTGGTGGTGAGAAACTTTTGGCGAATTTCCTGTTGACGGTTGGCCAGACTGCCGAGCACCCCATTTACGAAACGTGGTGTGCTATCCGCCCCAAAATACTTGGCCAATTCAATAGCCTCGTTAATGGCCACTTTAATCGGAGTGCAGTCGGCTACGGCAAACTCCCACAAGGCGATCCGCAGGATGTTCCGATCGATTACCGCAACCTGGTCCATTGGCCATTCCGGTGCATGTTCGGCAATAAAGTGATCCAATGTTGCGGAAATTGGCAACACGCCCATGATAATTTGCTGCGCAAATTCGACCAGGGTGGGATCAAGGTCATCTTCTACAAGACGTTCTTGAAGCACCAATCCGGGGAGATGATTGGTCAAATCACATTCGTACAAGACCTGCAAGGCGAGACTTCGTGCCTTGGTTCGGGGTTTCATATTCAATATACGCTTTATAAAGTTCCGTCGCTATGAGATCTGCCCACTGCAGTTTAAGGTTGCCAATTTTTTGCCTTATTTTCCAATCTTAGCTGGGGTATTAACATAATCGATGTCTTCCACATGAATGTTGATGCGGCCGACTTCCATGCCAACCATCTCGGAAATCGCCCGGGTGACCTCGGCCTGGATGTTGTGACCTACTTCGCGAACGTTGAGATCCGGTTTGAGCACCACATATACGTCCGCGTACGCGACGTTGCCCTCAACCGAAACTTTAATACCTTCACTGGTATTTTTGTTGAACCAACGCTCAACTTCAGTAGGATTGGTGGCCAAACGGCTGACTCCCGGCACACTCAGGACGGTCAACCGAACAATGGTGACCAATACTTCTGGAGCGATGGTGGTTTTTCCGGGTGGACGAATGGGGTCAGTCATAAAACCTCCAAAGGAATCAAATGACGTGTGGGTACGCCCATTATAACCTACAAAACCGGTGCAGTCATAGAAAACCCAGAAGCGATCAAATGGTTGCTTGCTGAATGAACCGGAGGGTTTGCTGGTAAACTGCTTCGTGTTCCGAACCGAGCAACAAGGTATGACCAGAATTCTCCAGCCAGATCAGTCGTTTGTCCTGACTACTGAGTGCCTCCACCACCGCTTGCGCCCCTTGCGGATCGATGGTACCGTCCAGCTTCCCCTGGAAAATCAATGCCGGCTGGGTAATCGAAACCAACTCATGCTGCACAATTTTTTGCAGCTCGTAGAACTGAGCTGCAGCCGGAATGGGCAGCACATTGTAACCCTGCCATGGGAGCGTACTCGGTTCTGGTTGTTTGACATCCGTTGGCAGGTAATATTTTGGACGAAATTTGATGAAAGGCGCCAGTAAAGGTGCGCGCCATTGCCCGGATATATGGACGGCCGGCGCAAACACGACGACCCCCGAAATATTGGGGTGCTGCGCAGCCAGATGCAGGGCTAACAACGCTCCCATCGATTCGCCGCCCACCACGATTTTTGGATAATCCCTTACCAGGTCTAGGTAGGCGTTTTCCGCGGTATCCACCCAATCCTCGCAGCGGACAACAAGCATATCTTCCGGTTTTGTCCCGTGACCTGGCAACAGCGGTGCCAGAACGGTGTATCCGAATTTTTGCAGGGATTCAGCCAACGGGCGCACCTCTATTGTGGTCGAGGTGAAGCCATGGAAGAGTAATATCGCAATATCGGTTGGCTTATCAGAAGGTGGTGGTTTCAGTTTAAAGGTGCTGCCATTTAGCTGTGGGTTTTCAAACACCGGCCGGTCCATAGTCACCCCTCTAAGTTGTCAGACAACCTTAACGAGATAAATTGAAGTAGCTGTGCCCGCCACAGATATGCAGCGGTCCGAGTGCCATCTGACTGTCAAATGCAGCTTGCGCTAATTTTTCATCCCAGCAATTAGGACCTGCCGCAGGGGAGGGGATTCCGTTGCGTTTAATGATTGAATCACCGGCAAAGAGCAGGCGTTGGTCAGGCTGGTAAAACGAAAGGTGACCGGGGGTATGTCCTTTGGAGTCCAAGACCTTCAAGCCGCCCAGGATGGGCAAAGTCTCTCCAGGAGAGATAATGTGTTCGGTTGTGACTGCCTGGGCAGTGAAAATTAACAATCCGGCTGTAAAAAGCAGGCGTTCGAGGAAATGCCGTGGTTTGAGATCGCGTGACATGCCGCCCAGCTGCATTGCCTGGGCTTCGAGGGTACTAGTTGCTACCTTGCAGCCATGGATGACTTTCAGACGGTCTACAGCGCCGTAGTGGTCGCCATCCGCGTGGGTGATCAAGATCAAACTGAGCCGGGCAGAACCGTCCAAATTGCCAAGCGCCCGCAGTAAAGCCCCCGTGAATAATGGCAGCCCAGCGTCAATCAAGGTTATTTCATTGTCGGCGACAATGAAATACTGATAGATTGATAAATTGGAATGGGCATATACACCGGATACGATTTGTTGCATGCAGAAATTATAGTCGATGCCAATTGGACGGATTGTCCTTAAGAGTGGGGGACTCTGGTC
>DATMXL010000120.1:0-4641 GCA_035561555.1 Bellilinea sp. | reverse complement strand
TCCCGCCCGAACCATTTCCTCGGGGATTTCGTCCAGTTTGAGCGAAATCACCTGGCTGGCTGAATCTTTACCCATGGTGACGCCGTAGATGACGTCGGCTACCTGCACGGTGTTGCGGTTGTGAGTGATGATAATAAATTGGGTGTTCTGACTCAATTCGCGCAGCAGGTCGGTGAAACGCCCGACATTAGCTTCATCGAGCATGGCATCCACTTCATCCATGACGCAGAAGGGCGTCGGAGAGACTTTGAGAAGCGAGAAAATCAGCGCCACAGCGGTCAGCGAGCGTTCACCGCCGGAGAGCAACGCCAGTCCCTGTTCGCGCCTTCCCGGCAGACGGGCTTCGATGTCGATGCCGCCTTCAGTGGGATTCTCCTCGTCCTGCAGCACCAAGTGGGCTGAACCACCGCCAAATAAGCGGGTAAAAAGCACCGTAAATTCCGCGGCGACCGCTTTGAAGGTCTTGCGGAACTCAGTTTTCATTAACTCATCCAATTCGGTGATCACCTGGCGCAGGTCTTCATCAGCCTTATGCAGGTCGCTCACCTGACCGGTGAGGAAGGTGTAGCGTTCCTTGACCTCCAGAAATTCTGTGCGCGCATCTGGATTGATGGCACCCATGCGCCGCAATTGATTACGCTGACGGTTGATCGCGGTTTCCAACTCGTTCGATATTTGGGTTACCACGGGCAACTGCTGTACCATGCCATCCAGTGGCAACGGGGTTGGACCGGAAATATCGCCAGTATACTCAAATTCGACCAGGCCGAAATCTTCTTCAATGCGGTGCTGGAGCGAGTCCAGGCTGTCGCGCAATCGGCCGGATTCGAGCTGCGCCTGGGTGTGGTAACGTTCAGCCACACCCAAAGCCTGTTGAGCGGCTGTTAAATCACCCTGCAGGTTGTCGTAACGTCCTTCTAACTGGGTTAACAAGGCTTCATCTGGCTCGATTTGTTGACGCAGGCCTTCAATTTTAGCATTTAGTTCAGAT
The DNA here is from genome assembly GCA_035561555.1 of Bellilinea sp. GTDB lineage: Bacteria > Chloroflexota > Anaerolineae > Anaerolineales > Anaerolineaceae > Bellilinea. Next base: position 3,650 of record DATMXL010000120.1, on the reverse strand, counting down.
TCTTTCAGCTGTTGATAGTGTTTTTCGCTGTCATGCGTCTGACGAGCGGCGTCAGCCTGTTCCATGCGCAGTTGAAAGGTGCGCTGCTGATTTAGATTGGTGTTGAGCGCCTGGCGGTATTCTTCGAGACGGCGATCGGCATCCTTGAGACTGCGGGCTGTCAAGGCTGTTTGAGTGTTCCAATGCACGACCTGCTGCTGATATTCCTGGATCGGCAATTCATCCAGGCTGTGCTGCAGATCGCGAATTTGGAGATCAAAGGAATCTGCCTCGCCTTCAAGTTTATCCAGTGCTAGTTTATTGGCAGACCGTTCCGCGTCACTTTTTTTGATTTGTTCCTGAATATTAACCAGTTGACCCTGCTGCCAGTCCCGCTTTTGGCGCGCTTGCTCGTATTCCAGAGTTGCCTCCTGCAGGGTGCGGGCAGTCTGATGTACGGTCTGATCCAATTCACGTAAGGCTTTTTCCCGAGACTGAACAGCTTCGCGGGATTGTTCAACTTCTTGAACAGCTTTCTTTACAGCCGAATCGGCCAGATTTACGGATTCCTCCAGAACAGCAAGGTTATCCTGCGCTTCGCGCAGTTGACGCGGGCGGGAAAGCAGCGTAGAGCGGCTCACCTGGCCGGCGGTGACAGACCCATTACCATTGAATACTTCGCCTTTTAGTGTGACTACACGCACATTAATTGGCAGAGCAGCAGCCAATCGACGGGCACTTTTGCGATCACTCGCCACCAACACCTGGCCAAGCAGCAAATCGATCACCGGCTGGTTGCCGTCCTTGACCTTGACCAGTTGCGAAGCCACACCCAGGCAATCGGCATCTTTGGGAGTTTTCAATATTCCATCAGAGCGCAGCCAATCTTGCGGGTAGAGGATAGCACGGCCTTTTTCGCCGCCCGCCAGCAACTCCAGCGCCTGCTCCGGGTCAGTTTTACCCGCCAGGGCAATACCTTCCAGGGTCTCCCCCAGCACAGCGGCGATGGCAGGCTCTAATTCGCCGGGCACTTCCATCAACTGACTGAGTGACTGATACTGACCTGCCAGTTGACCTTGTTGAGCGGCTTGCAGCACCGCCCTCGAACCCTGATTAAGACCGCTCAAGGAGCGTTCCGCCTGCTCGAGCACTTCCAATTGTGTTACGAGACGGGTCTTTTCACCACTGATCCGGTTCAATTCATCCTGGGCTTGCTTGCGGCGAGATTCAGCGTCGGAAACCTTCGTCTGCATCTCACGGTATTCGGATTCCAGTTTCTGCCGTTCAATTTCAGCAGCCTCGTCTTTGCCCCGGGTTTCATCCAATCGGATTTTTGCTGCTTGCACAGATTTTTCGGCCGGTTCCATAGCTTGCTGAGTGTTTTCGAGATTTTTACGCAGGTTATCGAGGCGGTTTTTTAATTCACTGATATGGGCTTTGAGCTGCACCTGCTGCGCTTCGCTGGAAAGCAGCTGGTGGCGAATTTCACGCAGGTTTTTCTCCAGGTTGCTGCGGCTGGCTTCACGCTCAGCCAGGGCAGTACGCACTTTTTCAGCCTGGGCTTCGGAATCTTCCAATTCAGCTTGCAGGCGTTCGCGTTCAGCCTCCATGGCGGTCAACCGATCGCGGTGCAGGTGTTCCTCTTCTTCAACGCGCGCCAGGTCAAGTTGAAGCGTGGATTGTTGATCAGCCAGTGCGCGCTGACGCTCCTCCAGTACTGCTAATGCCCGGTTGACTGCTTCCCGTGCATTATGCACTTCGGCGGATTGATTGTGCCATGTATTCAATCGGCTGCGTACGCTGGTCACCTGATCGCGCAGATCTTTGACCCGCGCTTCCACTTCCTCATATTTGCGCTGAGCCTGATCCAATTTCTGTTCCTGCACATGCAAAACTTCGCGTGCATGGGTGACATCCCCCTGCAATTTATGCCAATGATAGCCGTACCAATCCCGCAACAGAAGCTGCAGGTCCGCTTTGATGCGTTCGAATTCGATGGCACGGGTTGCCTGCCGTTCCAGGCTCTTGAGGCGCGGTTCCAGTTCGCCGATAATGTCCAATACTCGTTCAAGGTTGCGGCGGGTGGTTTCCAGTCGGTTGATGGATTCATCGCGCCGTGAGCGGTACAACCCGATGCCGGCAGCTTCTTCGAAGAAACGGCGGCGTTCCTCAGGTTTAAGCGCCAGAGCGGCATCTACCAACCCTTGACCAATGACGGTGTAGGTGCGTTCTGCCAACCCTGATTGGGCCAGCAATTCGGAGATTTCTTTCAGCCGCACGCGCTGACCATTGAGCACGTACTCGTTCTGACCGTCACGATAGGCGCGGCGCGCCAAAAGCACTTCACTATAGTCAATGGGCAGCCAACCGTCGTCGTTATCAAAAGTAATCGCCGCTGAGGCCATACTGGCGCGCTGGCGCTGCTCGGAACCCGAGAAAATCATGTCCTCGGTTTTACGTCCACGCAGCAGGCTGTAGGATTGCTCACCCAGCACCCAACGCAAAGCGTCTGCGATGTTAGATTTACCCGAGCCGTTCGGCCCGACGATAGCAGTGATGTTGCCGGGAAATTCAAACAGAGTTCGGCTGGCGAAGGTTTTATATCCGTGTAATTCCAACGATTTAAGGCGAGAAAGCATGCGGCGTCCTGTCGCGTGAGAGTTTAATGATCAACCAGCCCAAGTTTTAGCAGCGCCATGCGGGCTGCGGCCTTAGCAGCCGTCGATTTGCTGGGTCCGCTGCCGATTCCATATACATTGTCGGCAATGACGACTTCCAGTTCGAATATTTTTGAGTGATCCGGTCCATTGGCGCTGCGGGTGATGTATAGCGGTGCCTGGAATCCCTGAGACTGTGCCCACTCCTGCAGGAGACTCTTGGGATCCTCGTTCTTGTGGTTGACCAGGATGTCTTCGGCGGCTTCCTGCAGCAGCGGGTGCATGAAGTCATTGACAGCATCTACTCCAGAATCCAAATACAAAGCGCCGACAACCGCCTCAAATGTATCGCACATCAAGGCTGAACGGTTGCGACCGCCTGCCTGTACTTCACCGCGACCAAGGCGCATCGCTTCCCCGAGATTGATTTTTCGGGCAAAAACTGCCAATTGTTCTGTATGCACCAACGCCGAGCGCATTCGCGTCAGATCGCCTTCGGCCATTTCGGGAAAGTGATGATACAGCCAAACCCCCACTATGAAGTCGAGTACAGCATCCCCCAGGTATTCGAGACGTTCGTTGTCCTCTAGTGCCTCGGTATGCTCGTTGAGGAATGAGCGGTGAGTCAGAGCCCGGGACAGCAGGAGCATATCCTTAAATTTTAAATTGAGTCGCTGCGCCAGTTCGGCAGGCGACTCTTGCGCTGGCATGGCAGCGAGATTATCCATCGAGTCCTCCTGTGAACTCGGGGAGCGGAAGCCACCTCAACTCTGAGGATCAAGTAGCTCGCGTTCCACCAGTTCTTGTAAAAGGCCCTCTAAAGGAGGGTTTTAACTTACAGGATAGTATTTTAACCCATTTCCACTTAAAACAGCAACTGCCGGCTGCGGTAGGTTGCTATGCAGTTGACCGTAGGCAGCCCACACCAGGGCAGAGGTCGGTTCGACATAATAGCCGCGCTGCGCCAGCTGTCGGTGCGAACGATCAATCTCATCCTCTGAGATGGAAATGAAC
>DATMXL010000119.1:0-3501 GCA_035561555.1 Bellilinea sp. | reverse complement strand
AGAGCTGCCAATAAGACTTCTCTTTGCGTTTCGTGATCATTCGGAGGGCCCAGAGGACGCCCCTTAGGAAAATTAGTCAACACAAGTCTGGGTAGATGCATAGCTATCATACGGTCACTAAATACTCCAGATGCTATCACTACAGTGGCAATCCCACTATCTTCCATCGCCCTGGCTGTATGCCCCACGGACACATGACAAACTGGTCAGACGGGTACCAGGATTAGCCCATCAATTAATTCATGATGAAGTTTCTCTATCCAGCGAGGAAGAGCATGGTTTTGCAGACGCATTTGTGAACAAGCACCCACAAAGGAATAAGCTGGTGATGCAAATTCTCCAATCACACCTTCTGCAGCCAGTTCATTTAATCGGTCAATCGGAAAATTAACATTACGATCCCTAATAGCACCGCGCACATCATATCCCCCATGACGAACTATGAGCTTATCCGGTGGTATGTTCGTTGGAATGAAGGAGAGTTCAGGTTCAAGTCTAAGAAATTCTGTAATCCTCTCTTCGGCTTGATTTTGACTCATATCTTCCACACCAAAGGGCTTTGGGTCCTGTCCTAAGACAAAATGTCCTGTGGAAGCAATCAAAGCAAACCGCATTTTATTTTTCGGCCGTTCTGTCTTTGTGAAAGCTGATGTTTCGTAAGAAAATCTCCCCGATCCTGCGTAACCTTTTTGTTGGTATTTATAGATGTGATCCCGTTCTTTCCCATAGCGAGGGGAATCACCGTGGGCTCTCAGGCAATTTTCTACCCGAGCGGATATAGTTAAAGGATTAGTTAACTGTTAGACGGCGTACGGTACTTCCAAAATGACCAGCCCGCGCTTGAACAACAGCGCGAAACGCAGCATCAGCGCCGTCTGATTGTGCAGCAGGTTTTCCCACCAGTGAGAAGTCACAAATTGCGGTACCACAATCGTCAGTACTTCGGACGGCTGCCGGGTTTTTAACAGCCCCTCAATGAAGGCCATCACCGGCTCAATGAATAGCCGGTACGGAGAATCCAGTACCACCAGCCGCGTGCCATCGCCGTATTGATTCCATTTATCCACCACACGCTGAGCTTCCTGCGGATCGATGGATACATGCACTGCCGTCACATCCGCTGACAGGGAGCGGGCATAAGCCAATGCCGCCAGTGATCCGCGGTGCACGCCGGCGATCAGCACAATCACCTTGTGATGCGCCACCCGCATAGGTGTGTTGTAGTTTTCCAGCGATAGTTTCGTTGCCAAAACCTTGTAATGGTGGTGGATGCCCGAGAAAATGGCTACCACGGTTGGAATCACGATGATGATGATATAGGCGCCATCTTTGAATTTGGTCACCGCAAAAACGATCATCACCACAAAGGTGCAGACCGAGCCCAGGCCATTAATCAGCATTTTTAGCTTCCAATGGCGGTCATAGACCAGGGTAGAGCCGCGTTCGACAATTTTTTCATCCTCAGTCAGGTGACCGGACTTCCACCAGCGGTGCGCCATACCTGCCTGTGACAGGGTAAACGACAGAAAAACACCAATAGCATACAGCGGTATCAGGCGTGTCACACTGGCTTGAAAAAGGATGATGAGCAGAGAGGCAATCACTGCCAGAGCTACAATCCCCCGCGAGAAGACAAGCCGGCTGCCGCGAAAAGTGAACTGGCGCGGCAGGAACCCGTCCGCTGCGGTGATGGCACTCAACCGTGGGAAATCTGCAAAGGCGGTGTTGGCTGCCATGATCAAAATGACGGCCGTTCCAGCGATGATTCCCAGGTACAGCACCCCTTCTCCGCCGTATACCGTGCGCGCCATTTGAGAGATTACCGTCTCCGCCTCAGATGGCACCGCTTTGATGGTTCCTGCCAGAAACGAAACACTGAGGAAAAGCGTCGCCAGAATACTGGACATCCAGATCAGCGTAATGCCGGCGTTTTTGCTGCGCGGTTCTTTAAAGGCAGTTATTCCGTTCGAAATTGCTTCGATACCGGTCAAGGCTGAAGTGCCATTAGAGAAGGCATGCAACAGCAGTAATGGTGCCACCACACCCAGCGTCCCCTCAACGGAAAACGCCGGCGGGTTGACCACAGTACCAAGGGTACCGGTGAAATAGCGGAACAAACCCAACCCTACCGTCAGGAACATGGTGACGACGAAAAAATAAGTTGGGATGGCAAAGGTAATGCCGGATTCCTTCACGCCCCGCAGGTTGACCAGCATGACGAAGGCTACCAATACCACGGCAATCTCCACCCGCAGCAGGTACAGATTCGGGAAAGCGGAGGTGATTTGCGCCACCCCGGAAGAAATCGACACGGCTACGGTCAAAATATAATCCGTCAGGAGTGCTGCAGCTGCAATTTGCGCCGGCAGTTCTCCGAGGTTGTCGCGGGAGACGATATAGGCGCCGCCCCCACCCGGATAGGCGTGCACTGTTTGTTGGTACGAGATGGAGACAATCGCCATCAATATCACGATCGCGGCCGAGATTGGGAAAACATACCCCAGTGCACCGCTGCCAGCGATAGCAAGCACCATCATAATTTCCTGCGTGGCATAGGCTGTTGATGACAGTGCATCCGAGGCAAACACCGCCAGCCCGACAGTCTTACCAATGGTCTGGTGCGGCGCATCGGCGGTTTGCAGCGGTCGACCGATCAACCACTGATGCCAACCGTTTCGCGGCTTGTGTTCAACGTCTTGCTCGATGACCGTGGTGCCTAAATTACTTTCCAAACGCATTGCGATAATACCTTTCTAAAATGCCAACCGGGAATCAAACATCATCCCCGGTATCAATGATTTCGTTTACCGGCGGATGATCTGGCTCCAGAACCAGATGGCGCCAAACTCAATCAATAAAATAGCGGCTAAGACCAGCTTATGAGCAAAACCGGGAAAGGCAAGGTCCGCTTGCAGCTCCAGCAGAGTAAACCCGGCCACAATGGCTACAGCCCCGAGCCAAAAGAGCAGCCCGCGCAGCCAACTTTTTAAAAAGGTCTGCTGCGGATGATAGAAGCCTTCCACAGTGACCACGGGATTTGCCAGAATTTGCCTTAAGTACTCAGCCGTCGACTGGATCTGGAAGAACCCCACCTTGACTGTTTGCTCGCTGTGGCACACGATGGTGTCGTCAGGAAGGCAGACCTGCTGCAGTTTATCGAGCCATTGGGATCTTGGAACCTGGACCGACCCTGCTTTGACCAGGTTGGACTCGGTAACTGCTTTCATGGTGGCTATTCCGCGTGCGACGGACAGAGCCTGGTCCGGGTCGTTCAGCAGCGTCAGGTATAGCACATCGCTTTGCGTGCGGCTGGCCATCCGGTGGATTTTTTGAGCAAAACCCAGGTCCCCTACCAGGCTTTCCGGCAGCAGCACGATCAAACGTGAATTTTGTTCGGCTTTCAACGTCATAAAGCTCTCCTTTTACTCCAAAGGAGAGTTTATTCCGCCAGCATAAAGCGGTCACAAAAAAAGCCGGCAATCTTATAAAGAAATCATAAAG
>DATMXL010000118.1:0-18047 GCA_035561555.1 Bellilinea sp. | reverse complement strand
ATATATGATAATTTTGTTAGTTCTTGGGGCACGCTTTCTGGGACTTCCATGGCTGCCCCGCATGCCTCCGGGGCTGTGGCCTTGTTATGGTCGTGCAATCCATACCTGGTTGGGAATATCGGTCTGACTTTCTCTTTGCTGCAAGGAAGTGCGGGCACGTCGCCTGCGGGAACTTGTGGAGCTCCGGCAAATGGCGGCGGTAATTACACCTTTGGCTATGGCTACCTGAACGTGTATCAAGCTGGGCAGATAGGCTGCGGTATAGCCCCGGTGGTGTATTTCCCGTTGATAATGCGGTAGAGATTATTTGCTTCAATGGATTCGGGTTTTTGTAGCGCAAAATTCCATTTTGCGTGAGCGAAATGAAATTTCGCTCTACATTTTTCCAATACTTCGAATTAGGTGACAAAAAGTTCCATTTTACGTGAGCGAAAAGAGATCCGCTCCACAAATGGACAATTTGCGTCGGTTTATGGAACGAAAAACTCCATTTTGCGTGAGCGAAATGACCCACAAGGGGGGCGCGCGCACCTGTCCTGGCGGACGGTGTCAGGGAAGATCGCGATTTCGCTCTATTTCTGCGACGGCTTTTTCGTTAGCCGTTTCCAGGCCAGCTGCCAGCGTTCCCGCCAGGAGTCCTGCCAGGCGCGCCAGGCGGACCGCATCTCTTGAGATTCCGGCGGATGCGGGGAATATACCGCCTGCTCATGCAAAGCGGTGACTGCCTGGAGCGCCGCATTCAGGCGCGGCGATTCTTGCAGGGTCAACCGCTGCTGACGCAGAAATTCCTGCGGCGTGACAGCCGCCGGCGCGCTCAATCCCAGCCAGCCCAGCGTACGCCGCACCTGCCGGTAAAAGGCGGCGCACTGTCCGCTCAAAGTTGACCCTTGCCGGGTCCAGGCTAACCGGCGGTGCACAACGAGCAGCACTCCAGCCGCCAGCACCAGAATCCCGCCAGCTGCCAGCGCCCAGGTCCAGGCGCTGCCCCCAACCTTGAGCTCATTTTCCGGCTGTGGCAGTAAGCTGCCCGGCACTACTTCCGGGTAGCTGATGGCGCCAACCGCTGCGGTTGGTTCAAATTCGATCCAGCCGTACCCGGGAAAAAATACCTCCACCCAGGCGTGAGCGGCATCAGCTGGCACCCGATATTCACCGCGCTCAAAATCAAAGCTTCCCATGGCATAACCGCTTACCACCCGCGCCGGAATACCGCGGGTGCGCAGCATGACTGCCATGGCTGTCGCGAAATGCGAGCAGAATCCGCTTTGCGAGGCAAACAGAAAATCATCGACCGCATCAGCGTTTTCCGGCGCCCGATCCACGGTCAGGTCATAGCTGAAGTTTTGCCGTAGATAATCCTGAATGCGCAGCGCCTGATCATATGGGCTGCCGGCGCCGCTGACGATCCGCTCGGTCAGTTGGCTTACCCGCTCGGGCAGGCTGGCGGGTATCTGCAGGTAGGCGGCTGTCACTTCGAAGGGATACAAATTGCCAGCCTCGCGCAGTTCAGCGGCGTTTACCCGCGCAGCGTACGAAGTGACGTCGTATTCGTCCAATTCGCCGCGGATCAGCAGCGAGTTGGACGACTCGGCTGAGACCAACTGCGCCCCCTGGCTGGCGGTCACCGGTTGGTTGGCGGCATACAGGGTGTCGCCGTGCTGTGCCAGGACGATGAAGTGCTGTTCGAGGGCATAGCGGCCCGGGGGTAATTGTGATTGGCGAACACTGTTCGCCGCTACAGCATCCCTCGCCGTTACGACAACGGGTTCCCAGCCGCGACCGGTGTAGGCGCCATAAATCTGGCTGCGCCAGTAATGGACGGGCGCTTGCACGCCCGGCACGTCTGCGGCATCGGGTGGGGGTGGCGGCGGGTCGCTCAGGCTGACCGTCAGAATGGTGGTTTTACCGAGCGGCAGAGGTGCGCCGATCTCGCCTAAATTTGGCGTTACGGCATTGACCACAGCCCAGTCCTCTCGGGGCGGAGGCGGGTTGACGTTGGGAAAAAGACGCTCCGCGGTCTGGCTGGTTTGTTGGCGGACCTGTTCCAGCCAATTGGACATGTTGCGCCAGGCTTGCGGCGTGCCAATCAGGCCGGCACCCCAGGCGATCAACCCAATTGCCACCGCCAGCGCGCTGGCAGTCATACCCCAGCCTAAGCCCAGATCGTAGGGATAATCAACGTTGCGGCGATCCCAGTCAGCGTAGCGCCGCAGCAGCGCGGTGCGCGCCAATAACAAAACGGCGCACAGCAAAAAGAGCAGCAGTAAGGCGGAATTTTGTTGACTCAGATGGATATTGAAAGCCAGCAGCGCGCCGCCTGGCAGTAACCCGGCTAAAGCAGTTTTACGCCGCCGCACCCACCAAATCAGCCAGACGGAAGTATTCCAGGCCAGCATGGCTGCCAGGAAGATAAAAAAACCGTTATCCTCCACCGGTTTCCCGTTGAGAGCGGCTGAAAACCAGCCGTTAACCCGGAAATAAAAGGCGGTGGCGCGTAGGCTAAGGAGTTCAACCGCCTGCCAGAATCCAGGTGCTTCCAGCATGCCGCGCAGCTGTACCACACCGCCCAGAGCCTGGCTGACCGCTGCCAGAGAAGCGATGACCGAATAGCCCGCTGCGCTCCAGCCATTCCAGCGCGTGCGAGCCAGAGCCAGGCCGCACAACAATCCCAGCGTGAATCCGGTCATCACCGGGGCGTCGCCACGAATCCAACGGGCGGTGTGGAAGCTTTGCGCGAGTGCCACAATCACTGCGCTGCACAACAATAAGGTCAGCCCGGTCTGCAAAGTTGGCTGCCAGCGAATGCGTCCTATCAGCACATTCATGGCAGGTTCCCTTCCCACGACTTTGCGCCGGGAAAGTCTTCCAATGCGCCGCGGGGCGATTGCTGGACGATCACTCTGCCGGTGGCCAGCGTTTTGAACTCCCAGCGGCTCAACTGGCCGTAGGCAGCCCTGCGCAGCTTGATGTCACCGCAGTGGATGATCTGAGACTGAATCCCCAGCCCAGCCAAAAGCGGAAGGAGCATCTGCGCTGATTCTTTAGCGCCATAGCTGGCCGGATCCAACAAATAGACGCTGGCTGCACCGCCCTGAACACCGCCGGAGAGCCGTCTCAGCAGCGGCGGCCAATCAACAGCCAGCGAGGGTGTGATCACGATAACCAGGTCGCGTGCATGGATCAGCGGGCGCACCTGAGAAAGGGTTTGGGCTAACGACTGGTCAAAGGCGGCTTTGAGCGGCGCCAGCGCCAGAAGAATCGGCCACAAATGGGCTGGTCCGCACTGCGGCAGGGTCACGATCCGCTGATTGGCATAGGCAGCCAGGCCAACCTCAATTTGATCATTCAATAGCAGCGCCGCCAGTGTGGCGGTCAGGGTAACAGTTGTCTCCAGGGTTGATTCGCCTGCATGGGTCTGGAGGACGCGCGCATCGAAATCCGGCAGGAGCCAGACACGTGAAGCGGCTTCAGGTTCGAACTGTTTGCTGAACAATTTTTCCTTGCGAGCGGAGGTGCGCCAGTGAATGTGACGCAGCGGGTCGCCGGGCGCAAACGGGCGGGCGGTGATGGCTTGGATTGTCTCGGCAGGCAGCGGCAGGTGCAGCGGTCGATGGTCACCGACCTTGCGTTGGTGCGGCAGGAGACTACGCGGAAGGTCTGCCAGCGGTGGATAAACCAGAATTTCATTCCGCTCGGAGTAGGTCTGGATTACCTGAAAGACGCCGAATGGGTCGCCGAGCAGCAGTTCCCAGGGTCCCAGTTGAAATACACCGCGCTGGGTGCAGGCGGCATTTGCCCGCCAGTTGACTTTCTGATGTGCGTCGGCGGCGCGGACGCTGCTGACCGAATAACCTGGCATGTCGCTGTGATCGACCACTTCAGCCCATAAAACCTCGGAACTCGAGTTGTTGACCAGCTCGAAGGTTTCCTCCAGTTCGTCCCCCACCTGCACCGCATGGAAGCGCAGCCGGCGCTGAGCGGTCACCTGCGTAGCCATGCGCCGCGCCCATAAATAGCCCCAGACCAGAATTCCCCCCAGACCGGCCAATGCAGTCACAGTTGCCAGCCCGGGAACCAGCAGGTAGGCTAATATACTCGCCAGGAAGGCTACTCCAAGCAAACGCTGGCGCAAAATGACCTTTACCCGACGGTTGGCGTAGTTATTTTGCCACAGCTGCCACGGTCCGAATACCAGGGGATGCAAAAATGCGCCGGCATGCGCCAATAACCGTTTTAACCTTGCTGTTTGGGCAAGGCTGCCAGGCCAAGCATCCAACGCCGGGCGCGACCGCTCCATGTTTGAATTCTAGCATGAACCGGGGTTTGATCGGTTGTCTGGACGATACCGGAAAATTTGTTTAGCGGTGTGAACTCATGCGGGCGTAAATCCCCAGCCCGAGGCCAGCCAGGACCACTGCTACCCCTAGAATACCCATCAACGGTGAGCGTCCGCCTTCAGCCACCGGGGTTGGCAATGCCTGTGAACTTAATTGCGCGCCAAAATCCAGCGTGGAGCTGTTGCCGGCCTGGAGCGTCAACGCATAATTCATGCGGGTGGTGGGGTTGTAGCCCTCGGGCACGGCTACGCTGATGTTGTAATCCCCCTCAGGCAGTTCCGGGAAGCAGATTGGCTCTTCGAAGGAATCGGTCGACTGCCCGGAGAGTGAGACGCGTCCCAACCGGTCCGTGACGCTGATGGCACCCCCGCTGATAGCTGGTTCACTCTCCTCGGCAACAGCGTTACCATTGACGTCATTGAAGAGTACCACGCACACCGCACCGTTGCCGCGGAACGCGGTCGGCGAAGGTAATGCGGACGTTGCCGATGGCAAAGGACCAAGAAGCGTAGCCTGCGGTGAGACCGTGGCGATCAGCAGTTTCTGATCCGGGTTGAGGATGCAATCCTCGTTCAAGTCGTTGAGCGAGCGCAGCTGGTCGAGCGGGACGTTGTTGAGCAGCGCGACGCTGATGCAGGTGTCCCCACTTTTGACGGTATAGATGATCATACCTGCTGCGTCAGGCGTTGGAGTATTGTAAAACGCTTGCGCTGGCGGACTGGCTTTGACCGGACCTGTAAGCAGCAGTGCTGTCAGTGATATAAGGCTTAGCAGCCCGATGAGCATCCAGCGTGATTTGTTCATGAAACGACCCTTGGAAAGGATTATATCATCAGTCGCAAGCGGTCATTGGCCGCTGTTAAGGGCTAATGGCGGTTCGATATTACGTAACAAAGGTATGACATCCATCCTGAATTTCACCCTGGTTATCACAGCGACCCTTCTGGCTATTTATAACCAGCCTGTCCGGGTTGTATAATCATCCTATATGCTTATCAGCAGCGTTCATTCCAAAATCATCAGTGGAGGTTTTATTGCCTCTTGACATCGTAATAGGCACGCAATGGGGGGATGAGGGCAAAGGTCGTATCGTAGACCTGCTGGCAGCCCAGGCTGACATTGTGGCGCGCTTCAACGGCGGCGACAATGCCGGGCATACCGTCACGGTAGGTAATCACACCTTCAAGCTGCATCTGATCCCTTCGGGTATTATTCATCCGCATACCATCGGTGTGATGGGCAACGGCATGGTCATCAACCCTTCCAACTTCCTGAGCGAAGTGGAGATGCTGCAAAATGCCGGCGTCACAGTGGGACCGGAACGACTGCGCATTTCCTATGCCGCTCATCTGATCACCCCGGCGCACCGCGCCATGGACCTGGCGCAGGAAACCGCGCGCGGTTCCGGCAACCTGGGTACGACCGGACGCGGCATTGGACCAGCCTACACCGGCAAGACCTCGCGCAACGGGCTGCGTATGGAAGAAATGCTCAACCCGGCGACCTTCATGAAGAAGGTGCAGGCGCATGTCGAGGAAGTCAATAAGATTCTGGTAGATCAGTATCATGCCGAGCCGCTCGACCCACGCGCTGTGGCACGTGAATACACCAATTGCGCCCATCAGATCATCCCGTATATCTCTGATACCGGCCTGCTGATCGATCAGGCGTTGCGCAATGGCCAGCGTGTGCTGGCAGAGGGGGCGCAGGGCACCCTGCTCGACCTGGATCACGGTACCTACCCGTACGTCACCAGTTCCTCGGCGGTAGCGCCGGCGGTCTTCACCGGGCTGGGAATTGGCATCACCCCGGTGGATCGGGTAGTGGGTGTGACCAAGGCCTTTCAAACGCGCGTCGGCAGCGGACCATTCCCCACTGAAGTGTTTGGCAAGACAGCCGAAAGATTGCGCGGCACCGGCAAGAATCCCTGGGACGAATTTGGCACCACCACCGGGCGTCCGCGCCGGGTGGGCTGGTTGGACGGGGTGCTGCTGCGCTATGCGCTGCGCGTCAACGGTGTGACCGAACTGATGATCACAAAAATGGATATATTGAACGGGCTGACCACGCTGCGCCTGTCGGTTGGCTATAAATTTGGTGAGACGACTCACCAGGACCTGCCCATGGGGCCGGCCAACCTGTCACCTTTTGAGCCGATTTACGAGGAAATGGCTGGCTGGGAAGGCGATATCACCGGTGTGCGTCGCTGGCAGGATTTACCAACTGCCGCCCGTGAATATGTGCGCCGTATCGAAGCTTATTGCGGGGTGCCAGTGCGGCGGGTCTCGGTTGGACCGGAACGCGAACAGGTAGTAGACGTCATTTCGTGAAAAAACTGCTCATAACTTTAGGATTGCTCTTGCTGGCGGTGGGGGCTTCTGCCTGCCTGCCTGCCGCGGAAGCAGAATCCACTCCCACCATCACGCCGACCAATGTCAGCAGCGAAACCCCGACGCCAACGATTGACTGGTTCCCGGCGATAGCTACTGCAACGGTACGCCCGACCGAGATGGTCACGCCGACAGCTACGCCAGCCCTGGCGCTGGGTGCTGAGCTGTTGCGCGATGATTTCAGCAGCCCGGGCGATTGGGCAACCTTCCAGACCACCACCGGCAGTGCCCAATATGGCAAGGAACGATTCACCCTGGCAGTTAAGGCTGCAGAAGGCTATTTGCTCAGCCTGCGCAGTACACCGGAGTTGAAGGACTTTTACCTGGAGATCACCGCCAGCCCCAGTTTGTGCCGCGCCAGTGATTCCTACGGGCTGTATTTGCGTTCCGGCGGTGAAGGCTATGGCTACCGTTGGGTGGTCACCTGTGACGGGCGCTCGCGGTTGGAGCGGGTGCGCGATTTCCATGCCTCGCTGGTGGAGGATTGGGTTGGCAGTCCGTGGTTAACGCCCGGCTCACCGGTGACGATTCATCTGGGAGTGTGGATGTCCGGCGCGGAAATGCGTTTTTATGCGGAAGGGGTGGAAATTTTTCGCACACGTGAACCATTGTATGCCAGCGGCACTATTGGAGTTTTTGCCCGCGCCAGCGGCGATACGCCTGTGACGGTCAGCTTTTCGGATCTGACGGTTTATGCCATTGACGCGTCTGCCTTGCCAACCCGTACGCCGTACCCGGTTACCACCGCTACGCCGTAAATAATTCGGTCGTAATTGTAAGGGCATGGGGGATGATAAACGATTCCCCATCATGCCTGAATCCCCCGTGCCCCTACGACAGAATCAATCTCGCGCGCGGTGCAGCGTGGGTAATTTACGAATTTGCGCTACAGGAATCAATCTCGCGCGCGGTGCAGCACGAACTTGACGGCAATCAGCGTCAGGAACGAAAAGCAAATCAGGATAAACGACAGCAGCAGCGCCGTACTCAGGTCGATCTCGAAACCGACGTAAATCGCTAAAGGCATGGTCTGGGTGCGTCCCGGAAAGTTGCCGGCGAAGATAATGGTCGCGCCAAATTCGCCCAATGCGCGAGCCCAGGTCATGACGGCACCGCTGATGATCGATAAACGCGTTAGCGGCAGGGTGACATGCCAGAATGTTTGCCAGCGGCTGGCGCCATCCAGGGCGGAAGCTTCCAACAACTCGGTGCGGATGCCGCTAAAGCCAATGGCGGCTGCTTTGACGAAAAATGGCGATGCCACAAAGGTCTGTGCCATGATCACCGCAGCCTGGGTGAAGGGCAGCGTAATTCCGATATCCGCCAGCCAGGCGCCAAACAAGCCGCGCCGCCCAAAAGCGATCAGCAGCGCAACACCAGCCACAGCCGGGGGCAGAATAGTTGGCAGGTCGATGATGGTATCGATCAGAGCGACGGTTCTCCGGCGCGAACGCGCCAGCAAATAAGCCACTGGCATGCCGAAAATAACCGTCACCAGCACACTGATGGTTGAGGTCGTCAGGCTGAGCTGGATGGCTTGCCGTACCTGTTGGTCCTGAATAGATTTGAAAAATTCCTGGTAGGGTACTTTTAGCAGCAGTGCTGCCAATGGCAGCAGGATGAACAGAATCAACGGCAGGCCCAGTAACGGCAGGAAGGCCCGGTCGAAGCGCTGTGAAAATTTTGGTTCGGTGATTACGCCGTCAGTGTTTTCCTGCATTCGTCCAACCAGTTCAACATGGCATTGATTTGATTCAAACGGAAAAGGCTTACCACACGCTGGAAGCTTTTAAGGTCTGAGGTGGCGTCAAGTTCCGGCTGTATGTCGTGCTGCCAGTCCAGGCAGGTGGTGTATTGGGCATCGATCAGTTGCTGAACAGCTGCGGCGCTGGAAAGCCGGGCGAAATACAGCCGCGCCAGGAAACCCTGACGCATTTCACGTGCGTGCTGGACCGGGCTGATTAACCAGGCGTCAAAAGCCTGCCGGCCGCTCTCGGTGAGGTGATACTGTTTGCGCAGTGCATAAGCGGTCCCCGGCGTGCTGACGGACTGTAGATACCCCATCCCCTCGAGCTTATCGAGCAGAGCGTACAATTGGCTTTGCTTGACATGCCAGATCGCTGATAACCCGTCCAATGTGGCGAGCTGCTTGTGCAAGTCGTAGCCGTGAGCCGGACCCTGGGCAAGCAGACCGAGCAGGATGTATTCAGTTGAGAGCGGAGCTTGCTGTCGCGGGGACATGATAACCTGTATTCATTAAATGAGTACAAGCGTGAGTATATCATGTAACCAATAAACCCATAAACACAGCGACCCGGTATGTGTAGGTTGGGTAGAGAGGCGATGCGACTATTTTTCACCTGCAATTTGGTATGCAGCCTCTCTACCCAACAATTTCTAAATGATGATGTTGGGTTTCGCTTGCTGTAGGTATGGACTCGCTTGATCAGCGACACGCTCACTCACAGAGTGCCCTGTGGGCAACCCAACCTACACAAATTGTGCCCCTGTGGTTTAACTTTTTACTCGAACCGCTCTTCTTTCCACACATCGGCATTATTGTGATACCCGGCTTCTTCCCAGAAGCCCGGGCGGTCGCGGACCATAAATTCCAGACCGCGCAGCCATTTGGCGCCCTTCCAGAAATACGGCGTGATCAAATCGTCGCGGGCGGGGATGGCTCCAACCACGCCGCGCAGCGGATATCCGTGATCTGGGCTGATCGGCTCGCCGTCGTAATGCGTCGCCAACAGGAAATTTTCAGCCAGAGCCACCTGAATCGGGATGTTGACAGTAAAACCGTATTCGGCGTGCTGCATCACATAATGGGCGCTCGGCAGCGGCTTGAAGATGCCCTGGTCGATCAGGGTGCGCACTGAAACACCTTCCCAGGTGGTGTCCACCTTGCTCCAGCGGGTGACGCAGTGAATATCCATCATCAGGGTGGTTTTAGGCAGCGAATTAAACTCTTTCCAGCTCAACTCGGCTGGTTTTTCAACCTCGCCCCAGATGCGAAACGTCCAGGTGTCCAGGTTGACCCGCGGAACGGGGCCGTAATGCAATACCGGGAAGCGGTTGGTAAGCGATTGACCGGGCGGCAGCCGCCCCTGGTTGCGCGCCTCATCCTCATCTTGCTTACGGCGAAATGGATTGAACATAAGAAACACCTTTCTTGTCAGCCTGCAACGAATAATGCAGAATTATACTCGCGACCCGTGCCCAGTGACATGTGCCAGGGATTATATGTCGAGAAATACTAACCCGACAGATACCGATCCATGATTGTGGCTTGTTCGTTTTGCCGTAATACCTTAAACATGACACGGGTCACACCCCGTGCTATACTCAAGTCCACACCCTTTCTGGTGGAAAGAATGATTCTGGATCCTACCCGAACCTCCTTTGAATTACTCCTCAACATCAGCCGCGAACTGGCAGCCAGTCTGGATCTGCCGCGTGTACTCGAGCGCGTATTACACCTCTCAATTGAATCGATCGGCGCGGAACGCGGCAGCTTGATCGTCATCAACCCTTCCGGGCAACCGCTGGCAGCTGCTATCGAGATCAAAAACCAGTTGTACCGCCCATCCACAGATGAGATGGCTGAGATTCTGGATCACGGGTTGGCTGGCTGGGTGGTGGAACAGCGCCAACCGGTTTTGATCAGCGATACGTCTCAGGACACACGCTGGGTGCGTCGTCCGGATGATGACCTGAGCGCCAGCGGTCCAAAGTCGGCGGTATGCGTGCCGTTGCTGGCGGTTGATCAGTTGACCGGTGTGTTGACCTTGGTGCATGCTCAACCGGGCTTTTTCACCGAGCAGCACTTGCAGCTGGCACAGGCTATTGCCGGGTTAGCTGGCATGGCGGTGCGCAATGCCAACCTGTTTACTTCGGAACAAGAGGCGCAGCGCCGCTACCGCGAACTGTTCGAGGACAGCATCGACCCGATTCTCTTGACCGGATGGGACGGGCGGGTTTTGGCTGCCAACCGCCAGGCTGCTCGCAGTCTAGGTCGGGAACCGGATGACCTTTCCAGCCTTTCGGTGCTTGACCTGCATGCCGCGCCAGTCGAACGTCTGGGGGAAAACTTCTCCGCATTGAAAACCGGCGAGACCATAACCTATGAGTCACAGCTGCATGCGCTGGATGGCACGACTACTCCCATCGAGGTGCATACCCGCCGGGTACAACTCGGCAGCGAAGAAATATTGCAATGGATTTTGCGCGATATCCGCGAGCGCAAACAGCTGGACACCTTGCGCGATGATTTGATGGCGATGATTTATCATGATCTGCGCTCGCCGTTGGCCAACATCATCTCCAGTCTGGACATCCTGAGCACCCTTCTGCCCAGTGAGGGTGACCCGTCTATTGGCACAGTCTTCCAAATCGCTACCCGCTCCACCGACCGGCTACAGCGCCTGATCAGCATGCTGTTAGATATTTACCGGTTGGAGTCCGGGCAAGCCATTGTGCGCAAAACAGAAGTCAACCCGGCTGATCTGGTGCGTGATTGCGTGGATGTCGTTCGACAGTTAGCGGAGGGCAAGACCCAGGCACTCAACGTAGCCATTCCAGACGGGTTACCCATCATTTCCGCCGATTACGATTTGATTCGGCGGGTGTTTATCAACCTGCTGGAAAATGCTGTAAAATTTACGCCCAATGGCGGCGTGATCGAAGCTGGATGTGCGGTCCAGGAGTCGGAAGTGATGTTTTGGGTGCAGGATACCGGTCCGGGCATTCCACCGGAGTCGCGCGAGAAGGTATTTGAGAAATACAGCCGTTTGCAAACCGACCGTTACCCCAAGGGCATTGGCCTGGGGTTGGCTTTCTGCCGGCTGGCAGTGTTGGCGCATGGTGGTAGAATCTGGGTAGAATCGCCCGCGGGTTCCGGCAGCCGATTCATTTTGACCCTGCCGGTCACCATCTGAGCGATTCTCTAAATTTCCCCAAGGATAAATTATGCAGGAAATTCTTGAGCATGTGTTCATCGAGCGCAGTTATCCTGGCGTGACACTTGGAGCCATTAACTGGCCGCATGGACTGGTTTTGATTGATGCTCCTTTCCGCGCTGAGGACACCCGCTCCTGGCGTTCGAGCTTACTCAACCTCAGTGGTGGGGTAGACCGGCTGTTGGTGAACCTGGACGCCCACGTAGACCGTACTCTGGGCGTGCGCGCCATGGAATGTATGGTGGCAGGGCACGAGCGCATGGCTGAGGTGTTTCGCAACCGGCCGGTGAGTTTCAAAACTCAGGGCACCGAGACCGGAGCCGAATGGGAAGAATACAATGGTCTGGGCAGCATCCGCTGGTCGCCGCCGGAACTAACCTTCAATACCAGCTTGCACATTCACTGGAACGAGTCGCCGTTGGTACTGGAATCCCACGCTGGTCCGGCCAGCGGCGCTATTTGGGCTGTTTTGCCTTGTCAAAGTCTGGCTTTTATCGGAGACGCGGTTGTCTTTGGACAGCCGCCGTTTCTGGCTGCCGCGGACCTATCTGCCTGGATTACCACCCTGGAACTGCTCGGCTCGCCGACCTACCAGAATTATCTATTGGTCAACGGGCGCAATGGGCTGGTCACGCAGAAGCATGTTCATCAAATGCTCGACTTCCTCAAAGAAGCGCAGGCCATGCTCAAGCAATTATCCGATTCACGTGCTTCGGCCGCTGACACAGTGGCACTGGTGCCGGTTCTGTTGAAATTCTTTGATATTCAAGCGGACCGCACCGAGCAATATACCAACCGCTTGAAATGGGGACTGGCGCAGTGTTTTACCCGTAATTTCCGCTCCTCGGGCGAACAGATCGAAGAATAAATCACCAAAGGATAAAAATTTATGCCAACCTCTCCGTATGCCGCTCTCGTCGAAGTCACCCGCGGACCGGTGGTTGAATCGGTTCACCTGGGAGCGCTGGCTGTGGTGGACACAACCGGAAAATTGATCGCCAGCGTCGGCGACCCCAACCTGGTTACCTACCTGCGATCATCTTCCAAACCGCTGCAGATTCTGCCGCTGTTGGAATTGGGCGGGGTGGAGGCTTTTCAACTAAGTGACAAGGAAATTGCTCTGATGTGTGCCTCGCATTCGGGTACCGACGAGCACGCTGAAACCGTCGCAGCGCTGCAGGCCAAAATTGGTGTCAGCGAAAGCGATTTACTGTGCGGCGTGCATGCCCCCACGCATGAAGCTAGCGCCGAGGCCATGCGCCAGCGCGGCGAACCGTTTACTGCCAATCGGCATAACTGTTCAGGCAAACACACCGGATTTTTAGCACAAACCGTGCTGCGGGGTGAATCGAAGGAAGATTACATCAACCCCAAACACCCGATTCAAAAGACTATTATCCAAACCTTCGCCGACATGATCGGTTACCCGCGTGATCAAATTGCCATTGGTGTGGATGGTTGTTCTGCACCGGTTTTTGCTGTGCCGCTGATTCATGCAGCCCGCGGCTTTGCCAGGCTGTGTGCCCCAGCCGGGTTGGCGCCGGAACGTCGGCGGGCTTGCCAGGCGGTGACCCGCGCCATGACAGCTCACCCCTTTATGGTAGCCGGTCCTGATAGGTTCGACACCATCGCTATGCAGTTGGGCAGGGGGCGCTTCATTACCAAGGGCGGCGCGGAAGGTTACCAGGCGATCGGCATTTTACCCGGGGCGCTTGGCCCGGGTAGCCCGGCGCTTGGCATCACCTACAAGATCGCCGATGGCGATTTGACCGGACGCGCCCGTCCACTGGTAGGGGTGGAGCTCCTGCGGCAGTTGGGTTTATTGACAGCCGAGGAAATCGCCGGACCGTTGGCACACCTGGCTGCCCGCCCGGTGACCAACTGGCGTGAATTCAAGGTTGGCGAGATGCGACCGGTATTCCAACCGGATTGGTCTGCGCTCAGTCAATGGGTGCGGGGTTAATGATTGACCTACAGGCAGCGGAAAAAGCCAGGGTTGTTCACCACCGGCTGATGGAGTTGTACGGCTCGCCGGAATGGCGCCTGCCGCTGACGGGCATCGACGAATTGGTATCGACGATTCTGTCGCAGAACACCAATGACCGCAACCGCGATGTAGCCTTTTTTGCCTTGAAGCTGGCGTTCCCGGACTGGGAAGCCGTCCGGGATGCCGAGCCGCGGGCAGTGGTCGATGCCATCCGCCCGGCTGGCCTGGCCAACCAGAAGGGTCCGCGCATTCAGGCGGTGCTGCAGCAGATCAGCGCAGAGCGCGGTTCGCTGGATTTAAGCTTCCTCAAGGATTGGCCGGTGGAGCAGGCGCATGCCTGGTTGACAAAATTCAATGGTGTCGGGCCAAAGACGGCTGCCATTGTGCTGCTGTTTGCGCTGGGGATTCCGGCTTTTCCGGTGGATACGCACATCTACCGGGTCAGCGGGCGGCTGGGCTTGCGCCCGGACAAAATGACGGTCGAACAGGCGCACGATTTTCTGGCTGCACTTTTTCCGCCCGCGGAGTACGGTCCGGCGCACCTCAACCTGATTCGGCTAGGTCGGGAGATCTGCCATGCACGTAAGCCGGACTGCCCGGCTTGCCCCCTGCAAGACGTGTGCAATTATTATCAAAACCTGTAGGGCAATTTTGTGGCACGAACTTTAGTTCGCGAACACGAACTGAAGTTCGTGCCACATCTGCCACTATTCTTACCGCGCCGCCAACCCTACGGCTGAGCGGAATGCCAGGTAAGCCGCGGGCATATCCGCGGCGCTGAACTCAATCATTCGTCCGTCCACGCGCACAGCGCCGGGCATGATGACGGCGTTATCAGCCATTTGCGACGCCATGAACTCCACACGTATGGTCACCGGGGTGGCCGCCTGCAGCGGAGCCGGTTGGGTATGGGCCATAAACTTGCGTACCGCGCGTTCCGCAGTTTCGCGGATAAGGCGCTGTGAAGCTTTCAGCGGCAGGCATTCCGCTGCCCAACGCCCGTTAGCCTTTTTAACCTGGGCCGTCTCGATATCCGCCACCCACTCGCGGGCTTCGGCACACACCGTCTGGTCGCCGGAGATCATCAGCGCCGGCACATTGTAATGGCCGCACACGCTGGCGTTCAGGCCAAACTCGCCTGTCAGCCGACCATTGAGCCAGACGTTGGCCACCCGCACGCTCGACCAGGTATGATCCAAAATGGCGTTAAGTGAGCCGGCGCGGGCGTGATACCCAATAAAGAGGGCACCATCGACGCCGCTATCCACCCCCTGTACCATGGAAAAAGGCGACGGTGATCCGCTGTTGAGGCTGGCGCGCGGGTCAAGTTTTTCAATCAGAATATTGCTGGAGGCCCAGTGGCCGTCTGCGACCAGAAACTCTTTGACTCCGCCGGAAGTTGCCCCCTCGATGGCGGCATTGACATCCTCGGTCATGAGCGCGCGGAATCGCTGGTATTCGGCATGACCGGGGTCCACCTGATCCCAGTTGACCACACCGGAAATACCTTCCATATCGACGGCAATTAATAGCTTCATTATTGAATTCTCCATTGTAAATTTGGGTTAAGGCAAGTATACACCCAGGCGGGTGCATCTTATTTGACTTCAACCGTCAGACTGGGTACACTTTTGGGTAGAAATAGATCCAGGAGGAGCCGATGTCGCAGCTATTTTACGGGTCCATCATGCGGGAGGGGGTCCGCATTCAATATTACCGCACCGGCGGCGAAAAACCGCCGCTGATCATGCTGCATGGGCTGGCGGATAACGCCCTGTCCTGGAATCGCATTCCGCTGCTGCTGGAAGTGGAATACGATGTGGTACTGGTGGACGCCCGCGGTCATGGCATGTCAGGGTTAGATTCACGCGGCGCCGGGTTGGAGGTTCAGGCTGACGATGTGACATCCCTGATCGAGCAGCTGCACCTGATCAAACCGGTGCTGATCGGGCATTCGATGGGCGCAGCTCTGGCAGCCTTGTTGGCTGCCCGTCTGCCTAAGGTGATTCGCGGTGTAGTGCTCATCGATCCGCCGTGGCGGGACGAAGCTGAACTGGTTCCCTCCAATGGTAAGGAACGGTACGACGAAACTTTCCGCGAAGGTGTCCGCAAAATCAAGGAGACCAATCTAGAGGTGCTGATGGCCAAAGGACGGGCTGAAAATCCCGGTTGGGACGACAGCGAATTTTCGCAGTGGGCTAAGGCCAAGCAGCAGTTCAACCTGGACACGCTCAATTCCGTCATGATCCGCGCTTTCCCCTGGTACGAAATCGCGCCGCGGTTGACCTGCCCGGGCTTGCTGATCACCGGCGATCCGGAAAACGGTGCGGTGATCACCCCGGATCTGGGGGAGAAAATTGTCAGATTGTGGCGCAAGGGAAAGCTGGTGCACGTGCCGCGCGCCGGACATAGCATTCACCGCGACCAGTTTGTGTTTGTCATGCAGGCTATCAGCAGCTTTCTAAACGGCCTGGGGAAATGGTCGCCAAAGGGATAAAAAAAGCGCTGCAGTCCACTAAAACAGCAGCGCCTTATTAATTCTTGTCTTTGGCAGTTAGGGCATCGAATTGTTGTTAGCCCAGTCCGTGCCGACCACTACCGCGATGTCATATTGAGCATTAGGGTCATAGCGGTTGTACACCCGCGGGTTTTCCAGCCCCATGATGTTCGCCAGATAGCGCACGGTGTACGGCTTGCCGTTGTAGATGAAAATGGTGGTGGTGTCGTACAAATCGTCAGCATTGGATTCGTCGACCACGTTCATGTTTTGCCCGCGCAGCCATTCCGCTGTGCGGGAGGCCATACCTTCCGTGCCAGTGCCGTTTTGCACTGAAATGCGCGCCGCTTCCGCCAGCATCAAGGCACTGTCATCCTGACTGACAGCTGCCGGGCCGACCGCGCCGGCTGAGGAGAAGATTTCGTCGCGCAGCAGCCGAATTTCATCCGGGATGGGGATCAGGATGTCCTGCCCATCAGCCGAGAAGGCAAACTGGACCATGTCGGGGGTGATGACGCCCTGCTTAATATTTTCGGAGGGGATGGATTGCACAAGCCAGGCTAACTTGACTACCTGGTCCAGGTTCATGTTGGTTTGAACGCCCGAGGCGATCTCGTTATACAAAACTGGCGCTTTTACGACCAGGGTCGGCAGCATTTTGAAGTTGAGAATGCGATTACGGACCCCGAGGATGACCTGCTGAGTGCGTTTGGCGCGGTCAAAGTCGCCGCCGTCGGTCTTGCGATTGCGCGCGTAAGCCAGCGCATGGTCGCCAGGCAGGTTATATTCACCTGGTTCGAGATTTACTTTTTTGTTCGTGCCCAGGATCGCGATCGTCATGGGTTCTTCAACGGTAATGTTCACACCGCCAAGTTCGTCAATAAACCTGACGAATGCACTGAAGTCGACCTGGGCATAGTAATTAATCGGAACGCCTAGGAACTGCTTCACCGTTTCCACTGCCAGACCTGGACCGCCGCCAGGCAAATTTTCGGCTGCGCCGAGGAAGTAAGCGGTATTGATCTTGGCATAGTCGTGACCCGGGATGTTGACCCACATGTCGCGCGGGATCGACAACATGCCGGCGGTGTTGGTTAACGGGTCGAGGGTGAAGAGCACCATCGTATCCGAACGCGGCGGGTCACCGGCTTCCCAGTCACGGTAGTCCAGACCCATCACCAGAATGGTGACACGGCTCTTGCCATCCCACGGGTCAGGTGCAGGACCTTCAGTCTGTAATTCGACATCACCCGGGACGGTTGGAATGGATGGATCGGGGTTGCTCCCATTGGAAGCCTCAACCGGCACACCTTCCAGATCGGTTGCCGTCCAACTTTTAAAGATGTCTTTTGCGACAGAGAAAGCCACGATGCCGGTAATCACTGCCAGTACGGCGAATATCCCCAGAACGATGATGGTCATTCGGTCCAGCGGATTGCGCTTTTTTGCCATTGGTAAACGACGATTTCCCATAAGTTGCTTGCATGCTCCAGCGTTTAGTCTGCAACGCGAGGTTGCAAGATCAATACCATCCGCGATTAATGCGTATATTATACTACTGGACGGGTGGGGGCGGCACCGGCAGCGCATCGACGGCGGTGGTTACCCATTTATCGCCCTCCTCGATCAGCATGACCGGGATGTCCTCGACAATCGGGTACTTGCGTCCGCAATCGCGGCACACCAACCAGGTGTCTTTGACCAGATCGAGCAGACCATCTTTTTCGCGCACACAATTTGGGCAGCGTAGGATTTCGAGCAAGTCAGGATTTACCATTGCATCTCCCTGGGACGTGTTGATACGACCTTTATTTTACCACGGGCGTGAAACGAGACCATTTGGCTTGCCGGGTAAGGATAGCACCTCTATAATCATCC
>DATMXL010000117.1:0-18988 GCA_035561555.1 Bellilinea sp. | reverse complement strand
GTATCATACTGCGTAAAAATATTATTTTTCGGAGAATTCTTCTGCTATTAAACTGGTCGCTGGTTTCTTTCGGAAATTAACCGATTGTGCCAGCAGCAACGCTGCCAGAATTAACACACAGCCAAGCACCTGTACCGGTTGAAGCTTCTCGGCCAACAACCAATAACCAAATAATGCCGCAAATACAGCTTCAAGGCTGAAGATTAAGGATGCATCAATCGGCGGTGCGTGGCGCTGACCGTAAACCTGGATGGTGAATGCAACCGTCACCGGGAAAACCCCGGAAAACAACATAGCCCACCACGCATCCGTCTGAGGAGCCACATTGCCCCATTCAAAGAGCCCGGCGCAGATCAGATTAAGGCCAGCTGCGACCGCAAATTCACCAATAGTGAAACCCAGCGGGTCAGAACGCCTGCCGAATATGCCGATGACCAGAATTTGACCGGCCCACACCACCGCCCCGATCAGTTCAAACCAGTCTCCCACTGCCGGTTTGAAGATGCCGCCTGTACTGAGCAGCAGGGTGCCGAATGTCGCGATTCCAACTGCCAACCAGATTACCGGTTTTATTTTTTGCTGCCCGAAGATCCACAGGATGATCGGAATGAAAACCACATACAAACTGGTGATAAAAGCCGCGTTGCCCACGCTGGTAGTTTCCAACCCAATCTGCTGTAACGCGCTGGCCCCAAACAATAAAAATCCGGCTGCGAACATCCAACGGAGTTGGCTTTTCTCGATTTTTGGGCGAAAGCGTGTCACTGCCAGCAATATGATCATCCCTAGCAGGAACCGCCCGCCGTTGAATAAAAAACTGCCCATGCTGTTGGCTGCGACTCGTTGCGCAATGAATCCGCTGCCCCAGATCACCGACGCCAACAATAATAGCAGGTCGGATTTGATCCGTTGAGCGGAATAGTTGGAATCCTGCATGAAACCATACCCTTAATAGCTGCAAGGATTTCCCGCTAAGGAGAAATTCCTTCAAGCCGGTTTGAAATATACCTATTTATGTTATGTGTGCTGCAGCCAGCCTTATTCCAGGGAGAAGCCGATTTTCAATGTCACCTGCCACTGGCTGACATGATTTTCATCGATCCGGCCGCGCACTTCGACCACCTCGAACCAGGACATATGCCGCACTGTCTCTGATGCCCGCGCCACAGCGGTTTGAATGGCATCATCGATGCCGAAGGTTGAAGTTCCGGTGACTTCAATGAGTTTGAACACAGAATTGGTCATATTATCCTCTTTCGATCGAGATGAAGGCAATGCCATAATTTTACCCGGAACTTTTCCCGGAAATTTACAGGGTTGTCAGGCGGGGACTGGTTGGTATCTTCCAGCGGCAGCCAGCACGCTCAGCACTTCAACCGTTACCCATTCATTCATGGTTTTCAGGCTGGTGGCGCCCCAACTCACGAGGGAACGGTTTCCGGCTGAATTCTCTGAAACTGTGTAGTAGCGCCGTTCGGCTGGGAATCCACCGCCCGGTAGGCGTTTGTTTTCGAGGATATCCAGCGCTTCACTGCAGCGCGGGTCGTCCAGGCAGCCAATTTCACCCATTACTTTTAATCCATACAATATGTTGTAATGCCAGTAGTACGGATAATGGGTGTTGATAAAGTACGGGTCGATTACCTCGCCATCAGTCAGGCGTCGGAACATGCCGCGTTTGAGGAAAACCTCGGCACTCTCGAGAACAATTTGGCGAATACGCGGGTCATGATTGCGTTGAGCGTACAGGTTAAGCGCGCGCAGCGGGATGAGCGTCTCATGGAAAGAGGAATGGCTGGCATGCGGTTTTTTGTCACAATTCCAGCCGCCGTCAGGCCAACGCCAGCCCAGCACAATCTCAGCCAGGTAATCGGTCAGTGAATCTGCCAGACCCAGCCTGAGTAGCGAAAGGATGGCATTGCCTTCGATCGAGGCGCAAGCCCGCACCAGCCCTTTCAGGTGGCGAATATCCCGGCTGTAGGTTGGATTTTCACGGCTGCCGGTGAAGAAATAACCATAGACCTGTTCCCGCAGCGGAATCAGGCTGGCATCGCCGCTGGGATATTCCAAATCGCCCAGGGATGCCAGAACCCAGTGAGCTCCGACCCATTTTTTATAGGGGTGGTAGGGGATTCTTCCATCCGCATTGCGCTCGGAAAGCAGCATTTTCACCCGTTGGCTGCCACGGATTTCTTCCCGCAATGCCAGCATTTCGGGGGACGCCGGATCAGCCTGGAATAAGTACCGCTGAGCCTTATACCGGATGGAGGGTTCATTTGATTGCAGGAGCTTCTGAAGGATACCTTCCATGGGGTATCGTTTCTGGCAGGAAGCCGGCCATTCAAAATATGTTGCGCATAGCCATAAATGGGTTGTGAAGAATGCTACAACCCATTATAGACGCGTGTTGAAAAACCTCCGCCGATTTTCAGGCGGAAATTCGACAATCTTGAAACCAAATCTGACTAACGCGGGACGAAATAAATATAGAATTCCCGCCCAGGCAGGTCGGAAGGCACCAGTCGTAATACGCCATCGGGGTAGAGCTGGTTCAAAGCCAGTAGATCTGCATCGTCGTTGACATTCAGAATGAAAAGCTTAGGAGCAGCCTGTGCCAGTGTCTCTTCGAACTGGTCGGTGAATATCGCATAATCTTTTTCCGGTGTACCCGCATTGATTCCTACCAGACGGCTGTCGACCCAGTGGGGATAACCAACCAGGTATGCCGAATTCGGGTCACCCCAGGTATCGACAAAATCACGTACCACCGCGCCAATTTGAGCGCTCGGCCACGAACCGCTATCAAAATTGGAGCGGTATTGATGGAAGACCAGGTCATAATTCTGACTGGCAGAAAGCAAAACCAGGAAGGTAGCCAACCCGGCAGCCAGCGTTGGTCCGGTTTTTCCAAGGGAGCGCCGCACCGCAAGGAGGATGCCATCCAAGGCAAAGCCGATTAGCAGGAATACCGGAACAATGGCGCCGGCAGTCCGGTTGAGACTTGGATTTTCCGTCGGGAAAGCCAGCGAGAAGATGGATGGCAGCATCAGAAAGGGGATCGAGAGGAGCAGAAGGATATCGGTCCAGTTGCGCTTACGAATGTAGCGCACCAAGACCGCCAGGAATCCAAGATAAAACAGAGCGCCGGATACTACATCCAAAATTGGCCGGCCTGGGATGGACAGCACCCACACCTCACCATTGTCCCAGGCGAACATGGTCATGGCTTGCCAGAGTTCCTGTAAAAATATTAAGAATGGAGAGCCAATGATGGCCTGCTCTGCAGATGTTACCCGCGTCACGGTGCGGTACATGACCATGTCCGGGTGTGCGATGGAATACCGCAGTAAAGGCAGCGCCACCAGCACAGCGACCGCTGCAATCAACAGCAAGCCGACAAGAGCATGTTTAATAGCCCGGTTGGAACGGTTGTGAATGAGATAGAGTGCCACAGCCAGGACAATCAAGGCTGGCACCACCCGGAAAGGTGAATAACCGTGCAGCCCGATCCCCATAAAGATGCCAGAGAGGATAAAATACCGGCGTTGTCCGGTTCGCATACCGCGCAAGAAGAAGTACAGGGTGGAGGCGAAGAAAAATGGGTACAGTGTAAAGCGCAAGGCAAAGCGTGAGATCAGGTTTGGCCAATAGCCGATTCCCGCGAACAGCATGGTGAACAGACCTACCCGCGGATTGCCCAGCTCCTTACCCAGCAGGTACAGGAAAGGTAGTGTGAAAATGCCGAGCAGGACAGTGCCCAATTTAAGACTGAAGAAGGTGACACCTGTGTTCAACAGCTTGATGATGAAAGCTGTCCAGTACATTTGGAACGCTTCGCGTCCGGTATTGCGGGTAAAAAATACCGAAAGCCTGCCACTTAGCACATCCTGCACGTCGTACAGTTTCTCGGCATGATCGCTGACCATTTGCGAGGGGACCTGGTTGAACTGGTAAACCCGAAAGAAGATCGCCAGTACAAAAACTGCCACGCACACAACCACCCAGGGTGTAATTTTGATCGGAATTCCAGCCTTTATCCGCTCCCAGGCATTTCCCAACCAGCGTTGGAGGCTATCTCCCTTTGGTTTTACGGCGTAAATAAACGTGACCAAAGCTGCCAGCCAGATGAATGTATTAACGCTATTGAATTGCTCGCCGCTGAACAGGATGAATGCGACTACTCCCAGCATAAGGCTGATTAGCAACGTGCTCCGGTTATAGGAGCTTCCCACCTCTGGCGGCGGCGTGGTTTCTGCTTCAGCCAGGGTGAATTGATTTCGCAGTATTGCTAACACCAGCCCAACACCGGCCATCAGGTAGAGCAAAGCACCGGTCACCCAGGACCGGTCAGCCCGCGGTTCAAAAGATAATTGCGCGGCTAAGGCCAGCAGTAGTACCAGCAGCACCAACCACGGCAGCGGTGTGACCGGTTCTCGCGCAATTTCAATTTTCACTCGCGCTGCAGTTTGCCCCGCTTCGTCCGCAACCATTTCCTCGCCCAGCCTGCTAATCTCAGGCGTGTTTTCGTCCTCCGGTGCTGGAATCTGTATGGGTTTCCGCCCCGGAATCAAGATCGATTTCAGGTAGTCAAGGACGCTGGGTTCTTGATTCTCGTTCATGTCTGCTCTGGCTTAAGACAAATATAGAAGGTGCACACCCCGTCCGGCTGTGGCTGCGGTTCCTTCCAGGCCGGGTTGACGATCAGGCGGGTGAGGAATAAACTCCAGCGCCCTTCTTCGATGATCCAGCGATTGAAAATTGTTTTACACGCCCAGGACGGCACACCAAAAAAGTGACCCCATTCTAAGATCCCGAGCGCCCGCGGCGAAAAGTAATTCCAGTGATGGACGACCTGCATACCCGCCTGTTCGACCCGTGCCTGCCAGGTAATTGGGTCATCCAAATGGACGTGGCGGGCGATTCGGTCAAACCAACGCCGGTAGGCTGCTGCCAAACGCTTCAAGCCGATCCGCTCAAAAAAGCGGGCGATACTCAGGTTGGGGTCGAAGTTATGGTTGGGTACGCAAAAATAAAAAGAACCGCCCGGTTTGAGCACCCTGGCAAGGTCATTTAACACAGGCTGAACATCCGGAATATGCTCCAGAACGGAATTCGAGAGTGCGCTGGCAAAGCTGCTATCTGGGGCTGGGATGCGCTGACCGTAGGCCTGCACCAACACAGCATAATTCTTCCGCTGGACTGCCTCCCGCAGGGATCCGAACCATGGATCGACGCCCATCTCCAGTTTTCTCGGGAAGGTGATCTGTGCAAATTGCCCATCCCCGCAGCCGAGATCAATGGTAGGGGCTTCGAGCGGCAGCTCCTGGTAAAAACGGCCTTCCACGGCCCGCAGCAGCCCGCGGAAATAGGGTAGTTCGCGAATATTTAACCACAATAAATCGAGGTTTTTAGCCAAGACTTTACGCTCCTGCTTTCCAGGCGCGCAGGTAACCAATATTGGCGTGAGCAAAATTTTCCCGGTTCTCGACCTGAAAACCTTGTTCCGTCAGATATTTGACCAGGTCGAGATGCGTGTTCGAAGTAACTCCGTCATGGTATTCCAGGACGATGCGGTCAATTTTCTCGAGAACGGTCGCCGGTGAGTTCATCAGAATATCGAACTCAGCACCCTCACAATCCAGCTTGATCAAGTCAATATGACCGCTTGCAAGCTGTTCCAACACCGCTCCCAGGCTGACAGACTGAACCGCCAAATCCTCCCTAATTGCAACACCGCTCATCACTGAGGTTTGACGAGAAAGCGGGTCGGCTGGGCCTCCGCCGAATTGAACCATGCCTGTCTGGCTGCCAACTGCCTGAGCGGACAACTGGACATTATGAATTTGGTTGAGTGTCAAATTATCTTGCAACAAGCGGTAGGATTCCGGGAACGGCTCGAAGACCATCACCCGCGCTTGATCACGGTTATGGGCAGCAAAAATTGTGTAATCGCCAATGCCGCCGCCGATATCGACGATAGTCCAGCCGTCCTGTACGGCAAATCCGAATCGTTCATAAAAACGGTCGAGCAGGGTCTCTTTAAGACTCCAGACGTCCATTTTTCCGCGCACTTTGAACTTCAATCCGCTGCCACGCAGTTGAACGGTGGTGCCCTCAGTGACTTTAGCCCCCAGGAAAATTCTGGTAATTTTAAAAGGATCTCGGAAGCCGGTCAGCAGCGTGAAAATGGATGAAAGGTAATAAGCGTAGCGGTGAAGCAGCATCGTGAGCACTTCCAAGGGAATTGTCCTATTATAACCGAGAACAAATTCTGAATTGAAAGCGGAACGCTAAAGAGGAGCAACGCTAATCTTCGTCAGTAAGCAGGGATACCTTTTTTTCCATAAACTGTTCAAGCCGTTCTACTTCGGCTTCTATTTGAGGCCAGATTTTTTTGGGTTGATGCTCGAAGAACTGCAAACTTAAATCCAGACCACTTTTTCGCGGCTTGAGCTTCCAGGTGCCAATGATCCAGCCGTCCAATGCCAGCATGGCGTCGATTACCCCACCTTTAAGCACGCGTCCGGTGTAAGCTTTTGCGATGATCAAGTCGCGGTTGGCATAGCCCAACAAATAAGTATCATAATACGGCAGCAACCGCAGTACTGAGGCCTGCTTTTCCAGTCCATCCAGCCAGCTTTTCTGCTTTAGCAGCATCCAGTTCGATACCCCTTCGATTTCTACCGGGAGCAGTTTTTTTTCCAGAGCGGACCACAGGCTGCGCGCCTCGCTAATCTTGACACCTGACCATGCCGTGAAATCTTCGGGGCGAGCTGGAGCGTAGGCTGCCAGATAACGCAGAACCAGTTCAGCCAGGGCATCTTCCCGCGGTCGAGGTTTGAACGGACCATACTTTTTTTCAAAAAGTGTGTAGGTAGGCTTACTACCTCGGTCTGCACCCGGGCAAACACCCGCCTCGCACACCGTTTTGAACAGGATATGTACGATAGCCTGACCTTCATAGGGGAGTTTGTTTTCCTGTAGTAATCGGGCAATCTCAGCCCGCGTCAATTCCCCTTGTTTTTCGAGCTGGCTGAGGATGAGTTCCACCCCCTGTTTGGCGGTACTCTCATTGTAGCCAAGTTGCTCCAGACGCAATCTATCCCCGTTGACCAGATCTTCAGCCATAAGCGGCACAAACCAGCGGGCATCCTCAACCGTCATCAGGTGCAGCGTGCCGCGCAACGACCAACGCCAACAGATCTCAGTCCCGAATTGGCGTT
Source organism: Bellilinea sp. (assembly GCA_035561555.1). Taxonomy (GTDB): domain Bacteria; phylum Chloroflexota; class Anaerolineae; order Anaerolineales; family Anaerolineaceae; genus Bellilinea. The sequence continues at coordinate 11,765 of DATMXL010000117.1, read as the reverse complement.
CCTGGGATATCTGCGCTTCGCTCAGTCCCCGGCTGCGCACTCCCAATGATTGATAGGCTGCTCCCAGGTTCTGTGCCTGGACGGCAAAGAGTTTCGTCAGTAATTGACCGGCAGTCACCTGCTGGATAGGGGAGGCAAGAAGTTGCGCTCGCATGTGCAGCAGCCGGGCCTGGTGGGTGGTGAGATTCAGTGTCATTGGAATCCGATCGTTTACCCCGACCTATCAAGAGGATGGCAGCTTGTTTTTCAAATCATACTCGATTGGCGGCTGGTTTTCCACCCTAGGGGTACAACGATATCCTCCCTCAGGGAATTGCCAGTTGAAAATCCGATCGGATCTTGCTATTATAATGTTAACTGGTCAGACCTCTTACCAGTACTCTCTATGCAGGAACTTTTTATGAATTTCGAACTCCCTCAAAGACCCGCGGAAGTGTCCGAAAAGCGGTTGATTGATGCCATCCTGACCGGGCAGTACCCGGCCGATTCCAATCTGCCCGCTGAACGTGAACTGGCGGGTATCCTGGGTGTCACCCGTCCGACCCTGCGTGAGACCTTGCAGCGCCTGGCTCGCGACGGCTGGCTGGAGATCCGCCACGGCAAGCCCACCCGGGTGCGTAATTATTGGCGGGAAGGGAATCTGGGTGTTTTAGCGGCAATCGCACAATACCCGGACTCCCAACCCAACGACTTCCCGGTGAATTTGTTGGCCTTACGAACCCTGCTGGCTCCGGCTTATACCCAACTGGCTGTTGAGCAGGCTTCAGCTGCAGTAAAGGATCTGCTGCTACCCTACCAGAGCCTTGAGGATGATGCGCGCACCTTCACCGAGTACGACTGGCGATTGCAAATCGAATTGACCTATTTGAGTGGCAACCCGGTTTTTACCCTGATTTACAACAGCTTTACAGGTCTTTATCAGGTATTGGGCATGACCTATTTTCAACACGCTGATTACCGCGCCTTGTCGCAGCGGTTTTACCGCAACTTATTAAAATACGCATCCAGCGGGGATGCAGTCGGCGCCGGAAAATTGGTGCGGGAAACCATGCAATCCAGCCAGATGCTGTGGCAAGCACTCATCGTGTAAATTCTCAAGGTCAATTTAAGGAAATAGGTAGGTAAGGTCCAAAGCGGGGAGGGAAGAGATGCAAAATCAGCGGGAACACGTCTGGAACAAATTAGCCGAACCATGGGACATTATTATCATTGGCGGGGGTATTGTCGGAGCCGGGCTGCTGCGAGAAGCCAGTCAGGCGGGATTGCGCGCGCTGCTGGTGGAAGCCAACGACTTTGCTTCTGGCACCTCCAGCCGGTCTTCCAAAATGGTCCACGGCGGTCTTCGTTATCTATCCACCGGGCAAATCAAGTTGACCATGGAATCTGTGCATGAGCGGCAGCGGCTGCTCCAGGAAGGGCGCGGCCTGATTGATCCGCTCGAATTTCTGCTGGTCAGCTACAAGGGCGATCGTCCGCCTGCCTGGATTTTTGCAGTCGGGCTGATGGTTTACGATACTCTGGCTATGCGTTGGCAGCACCAACGCGAATCTGTGGACCAAATGGAAATACTCTGCCCCCAGCTGGCGCGTGACTATCTGGCAGGCGGTTTTCGCTTCTTTGACGCTCAAACAGACGATGCACGCATGGTGTTACGCGTGCTGCAGGAGGGGATGCGGGCTGGGGGCAGCGCCATTAATTATGCCCGCGTCGAGGGCTTGCTGCGCGACCCGCGAGGACGCGTTTGCGGCATTCAACTGCGTGATCAGGCTGCGAATCGCTCAGCGGAGATTATGGCTCCAGTCGTCGTAAACGCAACCGGTGCCTGGGCGGATGAACTGCGCGGCAAGTTAGGCCAACCGCGGCGCCTGCGCCAGTTATGCGGCAGCCATTTGATCTTCCCGCGTGAAAAGCTGCCGGTCAACAAGGTCATCAGCTTCCTGCACCCCGGTGACCATCGCCCGGTCTTTGCCTTCCCCTGGGAAGGTGTTACCCTGATCGGCACCACGGACGTGGATTACCGCCAACCCATGCAAACTAATCCGCGGATCAGCCCGGCAGAGGTCTCGTACCTGATGGACGCCGTTGACGCGGCTTTTGGCTGCTTGAAATTAACTGAAGCCGATGCCATATCAACCCTGGCGGGGATTCGCTCGGTACTGGATACCGGAAAAGCCAACCCATCGCGCGAATCACGGGACGAGGTCTTGTGGAATGAGGATGGTCTGGTGACCATTACCGGCGGAAAGTTGACCATGTTCCGCCGAATGGCCCAAAAGACACTCCAGTTCGTCCGCCCCCACTTGCCGGTACACACGCATCCAAATCGACAGGCCCGTGCCCTGGATCGGTTGGAGTGCTGGGATTTTACCGCCCAGGCTGACCAGATGGGGCTTGATCCAGCCTTGCAGTTAAGGCTGCTCGGGCGATATGGGCACGCAGCCATCGACATGGTGTGTGCCGCTGAACCGAACGAGCTGCAGCCTATCGCCACCAGCCCCACGCTTTGGGCTGAGCTGCGCTGGGCAGCCCGCTACGAGCAGGTAGTCCATCTGGAGGACCTGCTGCTCCGCCGCAGCCGCCTGGGACTGTTGCTGCCCGCTGGCGGTCTGGGTGTGATCGACCGCATCAGATCCATTGCTCAAGTAGGGTTGGGTTGGGATGACCAACGGTGGCAGGCGGAAGTAAATGCGTATGCGACGTTATGGCGGCAAGCCTACAGCCCGCCCGGCTATGAAAATGGTCCACTGGTTGGGAGTCACAATTGCCAGGAAAACCTGGCGGAGGTCGCATGAGCAAATCTGGCAGCCTTACACCTTACTGGATTGAGCAGGCGCCGCCGCAGGGGTCTTATCGCAGTCTGTTCAAATGGGGTGATCCGACTGTGTTTAAGCACCCCAACAGCGGTCTGGTCTCTTTAATAAAGGAGACCTTTGGAATGACCGATGCGGATTTTGTTACCCCTCAGCAAACCGGGATGGAACGTTTGCAGGCTGAAATCTCTTCGAACCTGGAAGTGCGCCAACTGGAAGCCTTTCAGCAGCTGGTTGGGAAGGAAAACGTCGAAACAGAGGTTTATGCTCGCGCCAGGGCTTCATACGGCGCTGGCACGATCGATGCCTTGCGCCTGCGTCAGGGGATCATTGAAAACCTGCCTGCCGCCGTGCTTGCTCCCCGCTCAACCGCCGATGTGCAAGCGGTTGTGCAATACTGCGTTGATGAACACATCCCCTTGTATGTTTTTGGAGCCGGTTCGACCGTTACCCGCGGTCTGGAGGCGGTTCAGGGCGGGGTGACGCTGAATATGAGCCGGCACATGAACCAGGTGCTGGCATTCAACGAAACCAACCAGACCATCACCGTCCAGGCAGGTATGCTGGGTCCGGAACTGGAACGTATCCTCAACCAGGCGCCGGCAGTCTTTAATGCCCACCGTGCGTACACCTGCGGTCACTTCCCTCAATCATTCATACACTCCAGTGTAGGAGGCTGGGTCGTGACTCGGGGTGCCGGTCAGAACTCAACCTATTATGGCAAGATCGAAGACATCGTCCTATCTCAGGAGTATGTGACACCGCAAGGTATATTGCATACGCCAGGCTATCCGCGCTGCGCCACTGGTCCGGACTTTGACCAGATCATGCTGGGCTCGGAAGGCTGCTTCGGCATTCTGACTTCGGTTACTTTGCGGGTATTTCAATACAACCCGCAAAACACACGCCGCTTCAGTTTCCTGTTCCACAATTGGGAGGAGGCTCAGGCTGCGGCACGCGAGGTGATGCAAGGCGAGTTCGGCTTGCCGTCCGTCTTCCGCCTGTCAGACCCTGAAGAGACCGATGTCGCTTTGCGCATGTACCATATCCATGGTAAGCTGGCTGACAAAGCCTTGCGCAGACTGGGTTACCAGCCCTTGCAGCGCTGCCTGCTGTTAGGTTCCGCCGATGGCGATGCAGATTACACCCGCCTGGTGTCAAAGAAAATCGCGGCGGTGGCGCGGCGTTATCAGGCTTTCCCATTGACGCCATTTCAGGTCACAAAGCGCTGGGAAAACTCCCGCTTCACCGACCCCTACATGCGCGAAGACTTGATGGATTTCGGAATTTTGATTGATACGCTGGAATGTGCTGTCACCTGGCAGCAGATTCCTGAGGTACATGCCCGCGTGCGTGAATTTGTCAAAAGTCGGCCGCAAATGATTTGCATGACACATCTTTCACATGCGTACCCGCAGGGAACTAATTTGTATTTCATCTTTATCGCCCGCATGCAGGACATCGACGAATACCTGACCTTACAATACGGTATCCTCGAGGCAATTCAAAAGTCTGGCGCCGCCATGAGCCACCACCACGGCATCGGCAAACAGACCGGACCCTGGTTGGAAGGTCAAATTGGCAACCAATGCATGGAAGTAATTCGTGCGCTGAAACAGCATTTTGATCCGCATGCGATTCTTAACCCTGGCGGCACGCTCGGATTGGACATGACCCCGGTTCAACAGCAAAAACGTTGGGGCTTTCGCGGCTGACCTGGGAAAAGGGGTATATACTTTTTTTATCCCAATGACTGCGATCAAATACCATGTCCCCTGAAAATATCCTCGCTATTGATAACGGCACCCAGAGCGTTCGCGCTTTGATATTCGATGCACGCGGTAATTTATTGGCCAAATCGCGCATCCCGATTGAACCGTATTTTTCCACCGCACCGGGATTGGCTGAACAGGATCCGCAGGTATTTTGGAATGCAGTCTGTCAGGCCTGTCAGGCATTGTGGCAGCTGCCCGGAGTCGATCGGACGAGTATTGCCGGCGTTGCCTTGACCACCCAGCGCAGCACCGTGATCAATTTGGATAAGGATTTGAATCCACTGCGCCCCGCTATTCATTGGCTGGATCAGCGCCGCACCGAGGGACTGCCGCCGGTCAGCGGATTGTGGGGAGCAGCTTTCGCCGTTGCCGGAGCGACGGAAACGGTCAACTACTTGCAGGCTGAAGCCGAATGGAACTGGATTCGCACACACCAGCCCGAGGTCGCTAAAAATACCCATAAATACTTACTGGTGTCTGGCTACCTGACTTATCTGCTGACTGGGCGCCTGGTCGATTCTGTCGGCTGCCAGGTAGCTTACATGCCGTTCGACTACAAAAAGCACGCCTGGGCAGCCAGCTGGGATTGGAAATGGCAGGTACTGCCCATGGACCCAGCCATTCTGGTCGATTTGATTCCGCAGACGCAGCCTCTGGGTGAAATTACATCGGAAGCCAGCGCTGCCACGGGCATTCCAGCCGGCCTGCCGTTGATTGCCGCGGCAGCCGACAAGGCCTGCGAAGTGCTCGGTTCCGGCTGCCTTGAGCCGCATTACGGCTGCCTGAGTTACGGCACCAATGCCACCATTAACACCACCCATCGCAAGTATATAGAAGTCGTCCCGCTTATCCCGCCCTATCCCTCCGCCGTTCCCGGTGCTTATGACCTTGAAGTGGGAATCTACCGCGGGTATTGGATGGTCAATTGGTTCAAAAGCGAATTTGGTTTGCGCGAGGAACACCTGGCTCAGGAACGTGGCATCGAGCCTGAAGAGCTGTTCGACGAACTGGTGGAAAAGACCCCGCCCGGCTCGCAGGGTCTGGTGCTGCAACCCTATTGGTCGCCGGGACTGCGCTCGCCAGGGCCTGAGGCGCGCGGCGCTATCATTGGCTTTGGCGATGAACACACCCGCGCCCATATCTACCGCGCCATTCTGGAAGGGTTAACCTACGCCTTGCGTGAAGGTGCAGAACGCACCACCCGGCGCAGCGGCGTTCGCCCCACCGAGATTCGGGTGGCTGGCGGCGGTTCTCAAAGCAATGTCGCCATGCAAATCACAGCCGATATCTTCGGGTTGCCAACCGCCCGACCGCATGTTTATGAAGCCAGCGGGCTGGGTGCTGCCATTGATGCGGCTGTCGGTGTGGGATTACACCCCAATTTCGAGACCGCCGTGGCTGAGATGACCCGAGTCGGGCAGGTCTTCGAGCCGGAGCAAAAAGCCCAGGCTGTTTATGATGAGTTATATAACGAAGTCTATTTAAAAATGTACAGCAAGCTGCGGCCGCTGTACCAATCGATGCTGGAGATCAGGAAAAAGTTGCGCCGCTGATTATTCCCACTCGTCTGGGTTATACTGGCGCGTTCGTTTGAGTTCTCCACGCTTGCGTTTAGCGCCCATACGGGCAGCTCTGGCGGTGAGGCTTGGTCGCGTCGCTTTTCGCTTTTTAGGCGGCTCGGCAGCTTTTTGAATCAACGTTGCCAGCCGTTGTATGGCATCCAGCCGGTTCTGCTCCTGGCTGCGGTAGCGTTTGGCTTCGATCAACAAAACCCCATCTTCAGTCATGCGCTTGCCTGCCAGTTTGATCAAGCGCTGCTTTACGTCCGGCGGCAGGGACGGAGAGTTGGCAACTTCGAAACGCAGCTGTACCGCGGAGGATACTTTGTTGACATTTTGCCCGCCCGGACCGGAAGAGCGGATAAAGTCAAAACTAAGCTCTTTCTCGTCCAACTTGAGCGTGGAGGTAATTTCGATCATGGCTAACGGAATGATACCCCACCGTTGTTAGCCTTACAACGCGTCCGCGACGTCTTCGCTCCAATGGATGATGGCATCCCAGTTGCGGTAATCGCCTTCGGGCGCACGCAGGGCTTTAACCACAATCCGTGTCAGCCAATTGAGGCGTTTTAATTCCAAAACCCCGCCAAAATACCCGATGCTGATCGGCCTGACCTTCGACACTTTGTTGAAGACCTCTGCCAGATAGCCTTCAGCCATGTAGCGGGCATCCGCCGTGTCATCATGCATGGTCATACAGCACACGAAATACGCCACCGGAACCTGACTCAGTTCGGTTTCATGATCTTCCAGAAAGCGCAGTACTTCTTGGTGAATTTTTCCGCCCTGAACGGCGCTGCCGACCACAACAGCACTGTAGGGTGCCACATCTTTTACCTCAGTTGCTGGCAGTACATCGGTTGCATACCTGTGTTCAGTAAAGGTTTTGCCAATGGCTTTTGCAACTTCACCAGTGGTGCCGTAATAAGTGGCATAGGCTACCAGAATTTTCTTGTCCATGTTTGTCTCCATTAATTTATTAGACCGCTGTTCAGTCGGTAATGGTTAATTGACCTTCACAATGCCTGGAACGTTACCTTTAATGAAAACAAACCAATAAGGTCCGTGCTAAAAGACAATTTCCTCCTTCCCAGCCAGTTTCTCCTGGATGACGTGTACCACGGTATCCAGATGTTTCGGTTGGTGTACGAAATCAAGGTCATCGGTACGCAAGGTCAACACCGGACACAAATCAAAGGTCCGCATCCACTCTTCATAGAAGCTATCGAGCAATTCCAGGTAACTGGCATCGATGCCAGTCTCAATATCGCGGGCACGCTGTTGAATCCGCTCCATCAACACTGATACGGGAGCTTTGAGGTAGATCAGCAGCGAGGGGGGAGGCAGGGTTTTGGTTACCAGCGAGAACACCTTGCGGTAGGTGTTGAAATCCCGCTCATTAAGGTTGCCCAGATGATTCAGCGCACGGGCAAAAATGGCAGCATCTTCATAAATACTGCGGTCAATGATGGCTGATTGCGGATCCTGCCACATATCCAGATGCTGTTGTGCGCGGTGACCAAGGAAGTAAATTTGCAGATGAAACGACCAGTCCCGCATGCTGTTATAGAAATCGGGCAGGTAGGGGTTATCTGCGACAGATTCGTAGGCGGTGCGCCAACCGAGCCGGGCACCAATGCGTTCTGTCAGGGATGTTTTTCCAGAGCCGATATTGCCTGCAACCAGGATTAATCGTTTGGGAGCCATCGAACCCATTAACCTTTCTGTGAAATATTTCTCAATAGTAGTTTACATGAATTAGGGGAAAAAACAAAATGCCATTCATCACCTAATGTTTACATGATTTTAATGCCAGTGGCTGGATTTATAGAATTACCCCGGCAGCAGAAATTGACCCGGCTTGCCTGGTAGGCACGAGCATCCATTGCCTTTGATCGGTGTTTTACTCATTGTTTAGGCAGGCTGGTTACCGGGTACCCTAGAATTTTGAACAAGCAAAATATGATAAACTTAGCAGGTTGAAACGCCCCTGAGTTGCCGCGGAAAATGCAACTTTTTCGTTTTTATCTCCCCAATTTGAGGTGCAAATAATGGAAATAGCCATAGAAAAGGCTACCCCCCACATGAAGCGGCGTCGGGTGCCTGCCACTCGCCGTGAGCGCTGGGCCTGGTATTTATACGATTTTGGCAATTCTGCCTACGCAGCTGTGGTTCTATTAGCAGTTTACTCGGCCTATTTCAAAGAGAGTGTGGTTGGTGGTCACGAAGGTACCCGTTTATGGGGTTTATCCGTAGGGATTGCCATGCTGGTTGTAGCGGCAATATCACCTTTCCTCGGCACCCTGGCAGATTTTACCGGCTCCAAGAAGAAATTCCTTTTTTTTTTCACCTCCATGGCAGTCGTGTTCACGGCAGCACTCTTCTTTGTAATGCCTGGAAATGTGTTCACAGGTATGCTGTTCTTTATTCTGGCTGAAATTGGTTACCGAGCTTCGCAGGTCTTCTACAATGCCCTTCTGCCTGAAATTGCCGAACCGAAGGATTTGGGGAAGGTTTCCGGTAACGGCTGGGCAATTGGCTCGATAGGCGGAATCGTATGTTTGCTGATCGTGCTGGCATTGATCATGACCATTGGCGGCAATACAGTGATTCGCGCCTCGTTCCTGATTACAGCAGTCTTTTATATGGCATCCGCCATTCCGATGTTCCTGTGGCTGCGGGAACGTGCAGAGCCTAAACCTTTGCCCGCCGGCAAATCATCCTTTAAAGTGGCATTTGAACGACTGGGTACCACTTTTAAGGCTGTTCGAAGCTATAAAGAATTTATTAAATTCATCGTGGCTTTCCTGGTATTTAATGACGGCATTATGATGACGCTTGATTTTGCCGCAATCATTGGTGCTGTGCTTTTTGGCATGCAGCAGCAGCAATTGATCATCTTCATGATTATTGTGCAGATCGCCAGTGTTGCCGGAGCTTATCTGTTTGGCATGCTGGCACATAAATGGAACAGCAAGAAATCACTGGTGCTTTCACTTGCGATCATGATCGGTGCGGTGGTCTGGTTGCTATTCGTTCAGAACATCAACGTTTTCTTTGTCGTCGGCGGTCTGGCTGGCTTTGCTCTGACCGGTGTGCAATCTGTCAGCCGGACGCTGGTTGGGCAATTCGCGCCGGAGGGCAAAAGCGCTGAGTTTTACGGCTTTTTCGAGGTTGGCGGACGCACATCTTCTTTCATCGGGCCGGCGGTCTATGGATTAATCGCCGCCGAGGCAGCCATCATTTACTCCGGCCGTGGTTTCGACGCATTGACCGCGGAGCAGATGGGGCTCAAAGTTGCGGTAGTCTCTATCATTGTCTTCCTGGTTATCGGTTTTATCTTGCTGCTGGCAGTGCGCCAACCCAGGCTTGCAAGCGAAGAATCAGCGACCGATTAGTCTTTTAAGAAGAATTTCCTGAATGTCTGAAACTGATCCAACCATCACATACCCGCGCCGGAAGGCGATTCGGGCAGTTTTACGCACGTTGATCCGGGGAGCCTTTGCGGTCCTGGCTGATTTCAATGTGATCGGTACCGAAAACCTGCCAAAAGAGGGGCCGCTTCTGGTCATTGGCAACCATTTTAGCTTCCTGGACCCAGTCGCCTTAATTGGTATGCTGCCTTTCCCGCTCGAATTTATCGGCGGGTCTCAAATGCCGAATGCTCCGGGAGCGGTTTCCTGGTTGGCACGTGTGTATGGGGTCTTGCCTGTGCGTCGCGGCAGCATCTCACGAGATTCTCTACGAGCGTCCCGCAAGGTATTAAACGACAAGGGTGTGCTGGGGATATTCCCTGAGGGAGGGTCCTGGGCAACGGTGCTGCGTCCGGCGCGCCCCGGCTCTGCTTACCTGGCCACCTGTACCCATGCCAACATTCTGCCAGTCGGCTTAGATGGTTTGATTGATTTGTTCCCGTCCATCCGCGCCGGTAGGCGGCCTAAGATCACCTTCAACATTGGCAAGCCATTCGGTCCGTTTTTTGTCTCAGACCGCGGAGTGGCAGACCGGCAGCGGCTGGACGACCTTGGGCATGAATTCATGCGCCGCATCGCTGAATTGATTCCAGCCGAACGGCGCGGGCATTATTCCGGAAGTGCCGCAATCAGGGAGGCTGCCGTAGCAGCCTCGGTTTATCCCTGGGAAAACACCCAGGAGCAATGACCTTTTTTAAAAAAATAGAGCCGATGGGGAGGGGATCCATCTCATCGGCTCTTTCAAGAATTTTTCAAACTTGATCTTCAGGGTATTCGCTGCAGGCCTTTTTATATTTCGCCAGCACCGCCAGCCACAAGGACTGAAAGTGCTGGCGAGGTTCTAAATATTACGGGGTAGGGGCTTCTTCGCCCTCTTCTTCGTCTTCAGGGTGAACAACGATACCCTGAGCGGCCAGCAGGCCACCGGTCGGGTCGCGGCGGGAGATGATGGTCACCTTGGCGCCAACAACCAGCGAGTCAACCCGTTCTTCTGGGAGAATCTTGGTGGTTTCGGACAGCTCAAATTCGTACAACTCACCGTCTTTGCCCTCAATGATGATTTTCTCGCCAGCGACATACTCAGTCACCACACCCACGCGGTGAATTTTTTCGGGCTTGCCAGGGATCACCTGGACTTTGACTGCCGTGTAATCACCGGCTACGACAACTGGAGTGGCGCTCGGGTCGACAGTCGGAGCTTCGGTCACAGTCACGGTGGCGTTTGTATCAACGGGTTCTTCGGCTGGATTGACTGCCGTAACCATTACCTGCACGCCCACGTTCAATTCTTCCCAGGTGGCGCCTTGTCCAAGGGTGGGGATCTTGAATACGGTAGCATCGGTCAGTGTAAAGACCTCATCTCCGCCGCCCTTTAAAGCGACCGAAAGGGTAGTTTCAGTAACTTCTGTGACTTCGCCGCGGAAATGATATTTCTTCCCCGCCAGTTTGGCCTCCATACGCTCGGCTTTTTCAGTGGCGCGTACCTCTGCCTGTGTTTCCTTCGCAGCCATTTGGGTTGCTTTGCGATCAACTTGCTCGCCTGCCTTGGGATTCGGACCGCTGCGGTCCAGAATTACGTCCTCTTTTGGAGCCGCATCCGTGGCAGCAAAAACCTGCGCCGTGCTAAAAGCCATGGTGAAAATGATGATGAAGGAAGCAATTGCAAATATTTTTTTCATGATTGTCGATCTCCTCTCTGTGATTGTGATCCGATCCCAGATCACGGTTCATAAGTGACAGTCAGCGTGATGCTGACTTCATTGCCGTCCAGGTCGCTCATGACGATTTCAATGATGTTGGGGCCTTCTTCCAGGGTCACCGGGAGAGTGAATACCGACTCAGCCGGGTTGGTAAAAATAGCCTCGTTGACCGTGACGACGACTTCGCGATTTGTCTGACCTTGAACGAGATAGGTCTCGTTATTAACAGTCGTATCAATGTCAGAAAAGATACGGGCTGTTAATCCACCCATGCTGATTTCTTGCACGGGTACGTCCGCTGGAATAGTTGCCTGTTCCTGCGGCACAACTTGAACATTATCAGGTGCTTCTACAAAATCGGTGGGGGCGGCACCTGGTGTCACAGCCGTGCATGCCGTTAACACCAACGCCACCATAAGAATTACTACCAGCTTTTTCATCTTTTCAG
>DATMXL010000116.1:0-3598 GCA_035561555.1 Bellilinea sp. | reverse complement strand
CCCCCGTTGTGCTCGCGCGCCCGGTGATGCCCGACGTTAGGCGGCCCTATCACTATAGGAGGTATTACGTAATGCGACCCCTTCGGTATTCCATCAACGTCACATTGGACGGGTGCTGCGATCATCGTGAAGGAATAGTGGACGAAGACTTGCATCGTCACGCTGTTGAGAACCTCGCTCAGGCCGATGCCCTCCTCTTTGGCCGGGTAACTTACGAAATGATGGAGGCAGCGTGGCGGTGGCACCGGATTGGCCTGGTCTCGAGCGCGGGGCAAAGACCGGTGAGGCTGCCATCGAACGATTACTCTCCTACATTCCGCGCTATGCAAAAGTGACTAAGCTGGCTGGGATGGAAGCTGCCTTTGCGACCAACCCCGTCGTCGAAGTAGTCGAGTCCTATCCGGGCACGGGCTCAACTGACTTCTGGGGAATCTCGTTCGCGTTTTCTAGCAACGACCATCGAGCCATATCGGACGAAGCACTGGAGCGTGAACTGACGCTGATGCGGGCGTGTTGGGCGTTTTTTGATGGTGTGCGATCGCGCGTGTCGGCTGAGATGCAACGGGGTCCGCGTGGTGGAGGCCGTGATCGGGACCGTATTGTCCGGCATACATTTGGCGCGGAGCTGGATTAGGCGAATAAGCTCGGCGTGCACACACCTCTCGAAGTAATGCTGACCGACGATGGATTGAAGTCGCATCGCGACGCCTATTGCAACGCTATTCGGGCGTTGCATTCCGAGAACAAAATGGCCCGCACCTGGCCGCTCCGCTACCTGATCCGACACACCGCGTATCACGCACTCGATCATGCCTGGGAAATGGAAGACAAGGATCTTAATGCCAAATGAGCGTGAGGGCGAGCGCTAAATTTTTTATTGACAAAGAGTTACTTGAACATACCAGGTGACCCCATCGGGTCACTTCATCCCGCTAATCCCATTCCTTCTGTAAGCGGCGGTAAAGCATGTTCCAGGCTACTAAAAATAGCAGTAAGCCCATTCCAAGTAATCCTACAAACATCAGCGGGTCAAGCGTACTGCCACGCAACATGTTATCTTGCAGGAGTTGAATGGCGTATGTTGCTGGCAGCAGGTAGGATACCACCCGGACTGGCTCCCATAAATTACGCAGATCCAGGAAGAACCCGCTGAAGAATACGCTCCCCAACAACAATAACATTGCATACTGCACTGCCTGCATCTCAGTTTTGGCGAGCAAAGAAATCAAAAAACCCAATCCCAATGCCGTGAAGAGCAGCGTCAGCAACACAATTGCATAATTTACCCAATTTCCGAGCATCGGTACATTTAAGACCAGAATCACGGTAGCCGTGATCACCGCTCCCAGGATGGTTCCGAATATCAGATAACTCAGGTATTTCCCCAGCAGCGTCTCAAAAGAACTTAAAGGAGAAATTCGGAATAGCTCCATGCTGCCAGAGCGTTGCTCCCGAACAATGGCAAGAGCCGAGAAGGTGACCGCCAGGTGTTGCAGCAGCAGAACAATGACAGCGGGGGTGAAAAAGTCCGCGGGTTGGAAATCAGTATTATTGAGGCTTACGGCTTCGCTGCTGAACGGCGCCACCAGCACATTCGCCTCGATACTCTGGAAACCCTCCAATGCTGTCTCCAAATCTGTCAGGTCGCGATCCATCTGATCTAATTTTGCTAGTTCTTCGTCATAACTCGCCTGACCTTCTTGAATAGTACCCATATCCTGATTGGATTGCTGGACTCGCGTCAGCGCTTCTGTGATCGGCTGGTTCTCAGTGGCGCCAGTTGCCTGGCTGCCGGCCGGATTATTTTCAGCCGTCTGACCTTCAAGACCGTTCATTAAACCCAAGCTGCCACCGACGAGGAAAGATAGTGCGTCAATATCACCGGTAAGTTTTTGCTGCTCTCCCTGTGCAGCCAGTGCATCCCCAGCCTGCAGCATCTGGCGGGTTGTCTGTATCCGCGAGCGTATTTCCGCCAGCTTCTGTTCCATGGTAGAAGCATTTTCCTGACCTTGCTCGGCGTAGGTCCTCACAATTTGACTGTTGACCGCATCGATATTTACGTCGCCGAATATTTTCACAAAATTTACCTGGAGCGGGTCAATTTCATTGTGATAAAACTGCACGACGACCTGCTCGCTATTTTGTATAGTCCCCAGTGCGTTCGGCGGAATCACAATTACTACATCGACACTCCTGTTCCCCAGTTTCTGCATGGCAGCCTCACGGTCACTGGTTGTACCCTCGTATATTATTCCAGCTCCGCGGCTCACCTGCTCCTCTACCTGCGTTTGCAGAGGATCTCCTGCCTCCATCACTAACAGGGCCCTTAACGGTCGGGCCTCATTACGGTATCCGATACCGAACAACAACATGATCAGAAACGGTCCCAGAATCAGGGTAAGGAGCAGGGGAGTCTGCCGTACGACTTCGATCATTTCCTTACCGATAAATGCAGAGGTGCGGATCAAGAATCGGAAGAACCCAAAGTTAGATTTCTGCATTTTCTGATTCCTTATGGATTAACATCACAAATACATCATCAAAATTTGGGAGAAACTGCTGGATCGATTCAACACTCATACGATTATTCGTGCTCCACTCCACAAGCTCGGGTATCGCCGTTGCCGCATCATCTACTGTGATATTTGCTTTGTTTTCTCCCGTGCGTTCTGCCCGCTTTACAAAAGGCAGCTGATTGAGCATTTGGATATGTTGGTATTCGATCCGGTCGTTTGCGCTCAGGATAATCACCTCACCACCCAACGCCTGACGGCGGAGACCTTCTGGTGTGTCGACAGCAACCAGCCGTCCTTCGACCATCAGCCCTACCAAATCACACTGGGCTGCATCAGAAACAGTTTGCGTGGTCACAAAAATTGTGGTGCCTTTTTCTTTTAGGTTGTGAAAATAGTCCCATAATTTTTTCCTAAGGATGGGGTCCAGGCCGGTGGTTGGTTCATCCAGGAACAAAAGATCAGGGTTATGAGTCAATGTTGTCGCCAGACTAAGCCTGCGCTGCATCCCTCCCGAAATATTCTTCACACGCTTGTTGCGGTGATCCAGTAATTCAACAAAATCTAGCAGCTCTTTCATACGTTTCTTACGCCCAAAACCCACCCCATAGATCTTTGCGGCGAAGTTCAGGTTTTCCCATACCGTCAGATCAGGATACAGGATGAAATTTTGGGGCATATAACCAATCCGCTCCCGTTCGCGGCGGGGAAAGATCCCGGGCGCGTGGCCCAATACCTTGACTTCACCCGAGGTGGGATGATAAATACCAGTGAGCATGCGAACCGTGGTCGTTTTTCCGCTGCCGCTGGGTCCGATAAAGCCAAACACCGTGCCGGGTGAGACTTCAAAATTCACGCGGTCTATGACCAGTTGATCACCAAACTGCTTGGTTAAATCTTTGACCTGGATCGGTTTATCAATCCCAGGGTTGAAGAGGACGTTATTTCCATCTTTATTGAGCATTGGTTGATTCATTATTATTTCTGCCCTTCCCTGTACCTGCTTACACGCTGCCGGAGCGCACTGGCAAAAATTGGATTTTCCGTTGACATACCAACTGTTCGGCATTCGAAAGCATCAAGAG
>DATMXL010000115.1:0-12379 GCA_035561555.1 Bellilinea sp. | reverse complement strand
TCTCACAACCGGCCACCGTTGCGATCTTATTATTCGTTCAAATCCTACCCTTGATGATATTCCCATTAGAGATCTTCAACTCGAGTAGTCAGCAATGGTGGCTCCCATTATTATTAACTATTCTGGCTCTATTTGCAGTGGTAAAAATCGTGTTCCAACGCACAACCGAATTGTGGCCCTGGTACTTGGTTTCTTTTTCCCAGGGTTTCAATATCATCAGCCGATTAATGATGTTGATGCCGCACGCCACCAAAAATGCGGGTGGTGTCCAGGTGGCTGATTTTGCTTATCTGATTACGAATATTGTGGCAATCATCATTTCATTTGGGTACATCATATTTTCTGAGTTGCCGGAAGTGCGGTTGAGTTTGCTCAATCGCAAAGAGGAAACAGCTTAACCTGCCATAAAAAGTCACAATGCTAAAGCAGTAGTTTCTTCTCCCACCAGGGGATCGCGGTGCCTGGTGGGCTTTCATTATTAAAACGTTCCCCTGACAACACCCAGGGGAAGGCATCGTCAGGGGCAACAAGGGATGGAAGGCTGGCTCAGACGACCGGGCCTGCGCCAAGCTTCGGAATATTAATAAGTTTGGTAAAGCTTTTTACCACGGTGGGATCAAAATCCTTACCCGCGCAGCGAATGATTTCCTCGACCGCTTCAGGAATCGTCCGGGAAGGGCGGTAAACTCGGTCGGTAATCATTGCACCATAAGCATCCACTACGGTTAATATCCTTGCACCAATCGGAATCTCGTCACCGCTCAAGCCCATGGGATAACCGCTGCCGTCAAATCGTTCGTGATGTGACATCACCAGACGAGCTACATCCGAAAGCCCGGCAATCATCCGTAGTATCCGGGCGCCTATTTCCGGGTGCTGCTTCATAATGGCCCATTCTCGTTCGTTCAAGGGTCCAGGTTTATGCAGGATATTGTCCGGAATGCCGATCTTGCCGATGTCATGCAGTAATGCTGCCCGGCGAATGGCCTGAATCTCGTGGAAAGAACAGCCAAGGTCGATTGCGATCCGTTCGGTAAGGCGTGTTATCGCGCGGCAGTGTTCACCCGTGGACAGGTCTCGAGCTTCGAGTGCCTTGGAAAGCGCCATAACAATTTCGACGATACTCTCTTCGTCGGAAAACGGCAGACTTTCCCTGTGCAGAACTTTAGCGGCTTGATCAGCAAAAAGGTGCGCCTGGTTAATGTTTTCCAGTCTGCTTATCGCCGGGTCCATCACCAAAACGAATACGCCAACCGGTTCAGTGTCGATCCGCATCGGGAAGAGATAGACATTTTCGCGGGAGCTGACACGCAATACAGCCTGCTGGTCACGGTTTAGCGGTTTGACCCGTTGATCGATAAAAGTCGGTTCTTCACCCAGAACCACCTGCTGCAGCATTTCCTGAGCACGGAAGTTTTCTCGCTGAACGGATAAATGGCCAGCAGTAACCCCAATACTGCTATGGAAAGCCTGGTACCGGAAAGTACCTCCGGGAGCTAATACTAAAATCTCGCATTGCTTGACTTTTAATATTTCTACAGCCTTCACAGCCACTTGATTTAAAGCAGTTGAGGTCCCTTCATAGCTGATCCAGTGGTCGGTTGATTCAACCGGATCCACCAGACGTTCAGCCGTGGGGCCTAAAATTGTTGGCAGGCGTTTTTGTGTTTCGCCTAGCAATCCTGAACTACCCGATATCATAAATAATAATTCCTGAAATGATCAATAACGTTATGGGGGAGAAAAATAGGTCTGAACCTGTGATGTTGCAAAAATTCGTCAAGTTAATCCGCAGCTACCGCTGAACGGCCCATCATCGGCGATTTCATCGCGACATTGAGCTGTGACGCGAAATCAGCCAGGGTCGTAGCCCGGATAGCGGTCAGACGATTCCGGTCTTCATTCTCTAACTGGAATTTTTCTCCAGCGAAGCCTACGCTGACTGCCATGCCCGGATTCGAGAGCAGCAGTTGACGAAATTGGGCGCTGATTACCGCCGCGGACAAAATCCGGCCGTACTCGCGGGTTACTTCCATCGGGCGGTTACTCAGACGTGCGTGGTTGATCGGGTTCATGATTTTTCTCCTGTAAAGTAGCTTTTTGCGCTGATCCACCGCTTGCCCACAAGAGCCAGAAAGCCCCGATTGCGATCAAAACATCGCCAGGGGAGAAAGCGACTCGGTAGGAAAAGCGGGAAAATGAGCGGAATTGGTCCGAGAGGAACCAGAGGATTGTTTCCCCTCGCGGCAGAACAATGTCCTTGCCGTACCCCAGGCGTTCCCCAACTTGCCAGGAACCTTCCGCAGCGTCCGGCCTCAACCATTGAACTGTTTCCGGTGTTATCGGCATCAGGCCGCCATTCAGGCTGATGACCAGAAAGTTGAGAAAAAGCCCAATCGTCAGCGGCCAGAACCCGGGGTATTTCCGGTTAGCCCATCCAAAAAGCAGCAGCGCAAATTGTGAAAGAACGAATATCCAACGGATAACTGTTTCTGGCAAGAATGATCTGGTAACAGGCAGCGTAAATATCACCCACTGTGCGGCAAATGCACCTAGGACAACCCAGGTCAGCCGGAGTGGAAAGGGTGAATATTTTCTTTTCCCAAACTGTGCTCGCAACAACCCGCTAAGCAGGCCGCCAGCGACAGCTACCAATAAGATCATTCAACAGAAGTGACTAGAAACCGAAAATCGCCAAGGAGCGCATGATGACGCCGCCGCCCGCTTCAGGAGCACCTGAACCCAGGACGAACAGCACGATGGTCAGTACAAAAGTAACAACCCGAACGTTAGATGAAGACAATTTTTTCATTGCGAATTTCCCTTCCCGGAGAAAATTGTTGAGATATCAATAGTGTATCGGGGGGTAGGCTTCAAAGGTGGCTTCAATAGAGGCCTATTTTCGAAATTGGTCGAAATTTTGTTAGAATTCTAAGAATTACGGTGGATTAATTATAACTTGGGCTGCTCTCAACCAATATTTAAACGATATTTTGCTGTTTACCGGGTCACCCGGCGGGCTCGAGTCAAATTTTCAAATAGAGTGCGCGTTTGCGGCGATGGTCTGGCGCCCATTTCTTTATAGAGCACCCGTTTGAACTGATCGTATTGCTGCATCACCGCTGTTAGGTTCCCCCTGGCGGCCTGTGCGCGCATCGCCAGACAAACCATCACCTCATGAGTTGGCTCAAAATCCAACAAGCTTTGCGCTGTTGCCAGCATCTCATTGATTTCACCCCTTTTCAATTGCAGTTCAGCCAAAGAAACGGTCGCCTCCATGGCCTGTTGATGGAACCGTTCGCGTTCCATAATTGCCCAATGTTCAGCCACATCGGGTGCAAAATATCCCTTATATATTTTTGTCGCAGATTTGAGCAACATCATCCTTTCCTCCTCAGTGTGGGCTCGCTTCGCCAGGCGCAAAGAATTGGAAAAATTCTCGAAATCTGCCTCGTAATCCATGCCGCGGTTGAAGGTATAAATCTCATCCTCGAACAACACGGCGTCCTTCCCTGCAGCATGGCGCAACCGGTAAATTGTATTTTTAAAACGCAGTTTTAGTTCAGCTGGCGTCGAATCTACCCAGAATATTTCTCCAATCTCTTCTTTGGTCATTCCCTCCGGATGTAAAACCAACAGTAGGAGCAAATCCCTCGCATTTTGCGACATCCACTCTGCCCCGGTGATGAGATGATCTCCCAACCTAATTTGAACTTTGCCAAAGGTGGTAAATGTGAGTTCAGGCGGGGATAAGCTGACAATTTTTGACTGTCGCCGTAATTGCTTGCGAATTGCAGGCAATTTTTGCTCAATTTGATTTTCTAATTCAACAATGGCTTCAAATTGCTGACGGATTTGAGTCGGGATACCCGAATTTTGAGCCGTTTGGGTCAATATTTTTCCATCGGAAATCAGCAGATTGGTAAATTCAGGATTCTTTGTAGATGTAGATAAATTCTTGAAAGTTGATTTCGTCAAGTCATACTGACCAGCCTGTGCAGATGCTGCAGCCAACAATAGACGGCAGCGGTTGGCTTCGACGATATGGCCTTCGGAAATAAAGAATTCGAGTGCATGACTGATTTCCACACCACTCGATGCAAAATCGCCTTTCTCAAAAGCGATTCTGCCGGATAACATACGACACAGGTTTAATTCGTACAGCGAGCCGGCATCCGTTGCTTGTGCCTCCGCGGACTCTAAGCTATCCTGCGCTTGGGCGATCGCATTGCGATCCAGCGCTAACTCAGCATTGGTGTAAACCAGGTAGAAATGTAGGAATTGATCATCAATTTGGCGATCGATTTCTGCTGCTTGTTGATAGGCTTGCTCGGCTTCTCGCTGGCTTTTAAGATTACGGAATAGATCACCCAGGCTGGTTAAAGCGAAGGCTTCAAGCCGGTGGTATCCGCCTAATCGGGCATATTGGATGGCCTGTTCCAATTCTTCCAGTGCTCGCTCATAATCGCCGATCAAATGATGCAGAACACCGAGGTTGTTAAGTAAATTTGCTTGCCAGACAACATTTCCAGTGGACTGATAATAAGTCAGCACATCGCGATAAGTGGCTTCGGCATTGTTGAAT
Organism: Bellilinea sp.; assembly: GCA_035561555.1. GTDB lineage: Bacteria > Chloroflexota > Anaerolineae > Anaerolineales > Anaerolineaceae > Bellilinea. The sequence goes on along the minus strand of DATMXL010000115.1, from coordinate 7,794 downwards.
TGGCCCAGATAGCGCATCGCGAGGCCGAGATCAAGACCTACCTTTGAAGCACCTTCTAGATAGCCTTCCTCAACGAAAATATTCCTTGCTTTCTCTAGCGAATCCTTCGCATCACTTAATTTTCCAGTTTGAAGGAGGACAGCTCCCTTTGCATAAACTGCATTTCCCAACATCAGTTGGAGCTCAGGGTGGGATTTGGCCAACGAGATTGCCTGATCAGCATCCTCAATCGCTTGCTGAAAATTCCCCCCCATTCGGTTCGCAGTTGATCTGCGCACATATGTATTCATCATCCGCTCAGAATCCGAATCGGTGGTAAGTAATTCCAATGCTTGCGTCGTCAATCGGATGCCTGCTTTTGGGTCACCTAACATCATTCGTGCCGCTCCAAGTATGGACAATAATGCTGCATTTTGGTCGACAACCTGACCGGGTAGCTTCTCGATCCACTCGTTCAAGGTCACCAGTCTGCCCTGCGAGATCATCTTTTGTCCTGCGTTACCAATCATCTCGACTGTAAGGGCATCGTCCCCCAGCCGTTCACAGATCTGATACGCCCGTTCCCAGTCCTCCTTTTGCTGGTGATAGTCAGCCAATTCCAGATAGATCTTTCGGGTCTCTTCGGGGTACAAGCGAGACATCTGAGTCTGTAGGAAGTCGCGGAACAGGTGGTGGTAGCGCAGCCAGATATGATCTTCAACCACCGGCAAGGTGAACAGGTTATGGCGCTGGACCTCATCCATCAATGCCTGCCAGTCCGCCTCCACCTTCAAGCCCTTGCCAATGACCGCGGCGCAGCGCTCAGCGTCAAACTCCTCCAGCAGCGAAGATCTGAACAGGAACCGCTGGATTTCCGGGCTTTGATGTTCCAGTACCTGATGCGCCAGATACTCGTACAACCCTACTCCGGTGACGTTATTTCCGCGCACCCGCGTGGTGACCCGGCCATTTTCGATATCGGTTGAGAGCACCAGGCCGGTAATCCACCCCTCGGTCAACCGTGCCAATTCGGCTGCCTCGGGTTCTCCCAACACCACCCGGTGATTCTGCATATACAGGTTTTGGATCTCATCGACGCGGAAGGCCAGATCCTCAAAACCCAACCCGCCTACTGTGGACCGGGCGACCAGTAACGGCATATCCGCCAGGGGCAGCAGCCTGCGGGAGGAAATGACCAGATGGCTGTTTTCATCGGCGGTCATAATAAACCGGTTGATGAAATAGTTGATGTCTGGATTTTCTTCAACCAGGTGGTAATCATCCAGGACAAATACATAATGTTCGGTGATGGTCTCGTAGATGTCGTTAATGATCAGCGAGACCAGTGCATCCAGATTCAACCTGGCCTGGGTCATGCCCTGTAAAGCCGGCATACAGTTATGACCAAAATTCGGAAAGGTCGCCTGGATTCCTGCAATGAAATGGGCGATAAATCGCTGCGGGTCGCGGTCCAGGTCATCCAATGACAACCAACAGACCGGTTGCAGCGTCTGATGAACGAAATCGACCAGCAGGGAGGTTTTTCCATACCCTGCCGGTGCTGCCACGATGATTAGCCGGTTATCGATCGCCTCTTCCAACACCGATAACAGCCGCGGCCGGCTTAATAGCTCTCCACGGCGGCGCGGGATAATCAGTTTGGTGCGGGTAATCGGGATCGACAGTTCCATCAGTGCTTTGGGAGATCGGCAATAAATCTTGGCAGATACCTTAAATAGTCAACTAGCCCATCTGCATCCCCCTGGGCATAAATTGGTACAAGCTGCTTACCCGATAATAATACCCTTGATCTTGTTTCAATGTTTAAAATTTTCCTCGGAATTTCTAAGAAATGAACATGTCCTTACAAGTCTCAGATTCGTCTAATTCTGACTTAAATCAGCCGTGGTTCGACGGCTTTCAGATTACAATCAAGGGATCAATCCCCTCAGGAGGACGTTGTGGAATATAAATTCTTAGGCCAGACCGGTGTAAAAGTCTCGCAATTGTGCTTCGGCACCATGTCTTTCGGCGACGAAGCTGACGAACAGATGTCTGCACAGCTTTTCCGCCGCTGTCGCGATGCCGGCATCAATTTTTTTGATTGCGCCAACATGTATTCAAGTGGCCGTGCAGAAGAAATTCTAGGCAAGTTGATCACCGGGCAGCGCAACGAGATCGTACTCACCTCCAAAGCCTATTTTCCAATGGGCAAAGATGTCAACGCACGTGGTTCTTCCCGCTATCATCTACTCAATTCCGTCAACGACAGTTTGCGGCGCTTGAATACCGACCGCATTGACGTTTTCTTTTTGCACCGTTTCGACGACTTCACCGCCCTGGAAGAAACCTTGCGTGCGCTGGATGACCTGGTCAGCATGGGGAAAATCCTCTATCCGGCTGCCAGTAATTTCGCTGCCTGGCAGATTATGAAGGCACTGGGGGTATCTGAACTGCATGGTTGGGCGCGATTTGCGGTGCTGCAACCCATGTACAACCTGGTCAAGCGCATGGCTGAGGTGGAGATTCTGCCGATGGCAGAATCGGAAAATCTGGGTGTAATCAGCTACTCGCCGCTCGGCGGCGGCCTCCTCTCTGGCAAATATAATGCCGGTGCCAGACCCGAACAAGGCCGGCTGCTGCGCAGCCTGCGCTATAAAACCCGCTACAATGAGGATAGGATGTTTACGACTGCCGACGAGCTCAAAAACCTGGCCGAACAAATTGGTGTGCACCCGGCTTCATTAGCGATTGCCTGGGTAGGAGCCAATCCGGCCATTACGGCTCCCATCATCGGCGCGCGCAACCTGGATCACCTTGAAACAGCTTTGAAATCAGTCGATATCGAGATGACCGACTACCTTTACGAGCAGGTTTCTGCGCTTTCGCCCGCTTATCCGCCAGCCACCGACCGCAATGAGGAGCGCCTGGTCGATACTTACGGCCCGCGCTAATCGGCCAACTTGTCCCTGGAGAATACCATTTGACGGTCAACATTAAACAAATCAGCGAGATTCGCCCGCGCATTGGCAGCGAATTTGACCCCGGCGAATTCCATCCGCGCACCGATGCCATTTCTCGCGCCTATGAGCTTGGCCGTGAGTTGCATAATGGTCAGCTGCGCATGAGTGGCGAACCGTATTTCGATACCCACTGCGTCTGGGTAGGCGGCTTTCTGGACAGGTTGGTTGAAAACGAGGCCTGGACCATCGCCGGTCTGCTCCATGACGCCGTTGAAGACCAGGGGGAAAGCCTGGAGCGCATCAAAAGCACCTTCCCCGGCACCCTGGGGGAAGAAGTCGCCTTTATCGTCGACGGCGTGACCAAAATCAGCAACCCGCGTGACGGCCGCTCCCGCGAAATCGAGACCCTGCGTAAGATTGCCCAATTCCGCGACCCGGGTGTTTTCCTGGTCAAGCTGGCTGACAAATCCCACAATTTGATCACGCTGGGGCACATGCCTGAACACAAACGCCGCCAAAAAGCAACCGAAGCCATTCGCGCCTACGGAAAGCTGGCGGGTATTCTCAATTGTTACCGCTGGCGCTGTTGGATTGAGGACATGGCCTTTCCTTACGCCGAACCAGTGACCTATAAGCTGGTCCGCAGCCAGATTGACGCTGACCCGCGCCTGGAGGTCAATTTCCTCAACTCCATGATGCGGCAGTTGGGCGAATTGATGGAATCTGCCGGCATCGACGGCCGCATTGACCTGGTCGTCAACGGCTACTGGCAGACCTGGACCAAATTGCGCCGTATGGCGCGTGCGCGCAAGACCTCCATGAACAACTTCCGCAGCATCAACGACCTGGTGAGCTTCCGCATGGTGGTTGAGAGCAAGGATGCGACCCAGTGCTATTCCCTGTTGCCATTCGTCAACCGCTACCTTGGCGCCTACCTGGACCAGAATAGCTTCGATGATTACATTGCCTGCCCCCAGAACCACTACCGGGCTCTGCAAACCACCGCCTGGATTCCGGACAAGGGCGCCATCGAGGTAGCGATTGCCACCGAAGAGATGGAAGGCGAGAACCACTGGGGTGTGGTGTACGCCATCAAGCAAGGCATGGACATCTCCTACTACTCCCCGGTCGAGATCCTGACACCGACCGGCGGCGCACGCTTCCTGCCTGAAGGCTCGAGCGTGCTCGACGCAGTAGCTTCCATTCAACAGGAATTCCTGCTGGACAAGATCAGCTCGGTCAAGGTTAACGGCAGTATGGCGCACCTTTCCGACCGCGTCCACCCCGGTGACATCGTCGAAGTGGTGACCGGCAGCGGACGGCTGATTCCATCCGAAGAGTGGCTTTCCTATGCCAACAGCTCCACCACCCGGCTGCTGCGCTCGGTGCTGGTGACCGAAGCTCTCAAGAAGTCGGCAGAAAACGGACGGCAATTGGTTAAATCCACCCTGACTGCCCGCGGCATTCTGGCAATGGAGGATATCCAGGCACTCGAGCCGGACCGCTTTGACATCCTGCTGGAACAGTTGGCTTGCGCCTCCGTAGAAGATCTGTTTGCCTCAGTGGGTTTTGGCGCCATCCGCCTGGTCGATCTGGAATCCGCGCTGGATGCGGCTGGCATCACCGCTCCCGAACTCAATCTGACCACCGTTAATATCACCGGCACGGTCCAGGCCAACCGCCCCGGCGTATTGGCAACTATTGCGTTTTTGGTCTCCAGCGAGCAGGGCAACATTTTACGCTCCGTCCACAACACCCTTGGCAATGGCAGCTGGTACCTGCGCCTGGTGATCGGCAACCTCAATGACCACGGCCGCGCAGCGCTGCAGACCGCCTTCGCGCAGTCCGAAGTCGAAATGGAATCCTTCGAAATAACAGGCGGATGAGCATGCGCATCGGGATTCTATCGGACACCCATAATCGCAAGGAAGCGTTGGCACTGGCGCTGGCAGTCCTGCGCCGCGAGGGTATCAGCACCCTGTTCCACTGTGGCGACGTCACCAGCCTGGAAACGGCTCGCTTGATGGCCGGCTTCACCGTGCATTACGTCTACGGCAACGGTGACGCGGACGCACAGGACATCCGCCAGTTGCTGCAGGCTTTCAACATCGACTGTACCGGCGGACTGGTATTCAGCGGCGAGCTGGACGGTGTCAAAATCGCAGCCACGCATGGTCACCTGGCTGGCAAGGTAGCCGCGTTGGTCGCCAGTGGAGAATATGACTACGTATTTCACGGTCATACCCACATCCAGCGGAATGTATTGGTTGGCCGGACGCGGGTCATCAACCCCGGAGCATTGGGCGGGACGCGCAATGAGGGTCGCAATTTGTGCATTTTGGACTTGCACAGCGGGGAGATCGATTTCCCGGACCTCGACCAGGCATAATGGCCTGAAGTCCTTTCCCCGCTGAACAGCTTTCCCGGTATAATTTTTATATGGATCAACGCCCAACTCCCCTCGTAATTGCCATCGCCGGCGGTTCAGGTTCCGGTAAAACCACAGTCGCCGACCAGATTCTCAAACAGGTCGGTCGTGACCGCATCGCCTACCTGCCGCATGACGCCTACTATCGCGACTTCAAGGATCTGCCGCTCAATCAGCGCGCCGAGCGCAACTTTGATCATCCTGACTCTTTGGAAACCAGCCTGTTGACCCAGCACGTGCGCCAGTTGAAGCGTTGGGAGCCGGTCGACCTGCCCATCTACGATTTCACCATCCATTCTCGCACTGATAAATTCCGACGCATCGAGCCGTCCGCTGTAATTATCGTGGAAGGCATTTTGATATTCGTTGAGAAGGAATTGCGCGACGAATTTGACGTCAAAATTTTCGTGGATACGGATTCAGACTTGCGCTTTATTCGCCGGCTGCAGCGTGACATTTCCGAACGCGGCCGTACCACCGAATCGGTCATTCACCAGTATCTGACCACGGTTCGTCCGATGCATAATGACTTTGTCGAGCCGTCCAAACGTTACGCCGATGTGATCATCCCGGAAGGCGGTTTCAACACCGTCGCGCTGGATATGGTCATCTCGCGCATCGAGTCCCTGCTGCAACGGAATACCCAGAGCAATTCATGACGCCTGCGACGCGCCTGAAAATCCTACGGATTTTGGCGCTGGTATTTGTCGTTGGGTTAACGGTGCTGCTGTACCTCAATCGCAATCGGCTGCAGGAATTGGAATCGCTGGGTTACCCCGGTATTTTCCTGGTCTCGCTGCTGTCCAACGCCACATTGATCCTGCCGGTGCCGGGGGTTTTTTTCACTTCAGCCATGGGAGCGGTGTTCAACCCGTTTTGGGTGGCTGTCGCGGCCGGCTCCGGCGCTGCACTGGGGGAAATATCCGGCTATATGGCCGGTTTCAGCGGTCAGGCGGTGGTTGAGAAATCCAAATGGCAACCGAGGGTAGAAGAATGGATGCGCAAGTACGGTGCGGTGACCGTGCTGGTGCTCGCCTTCGTCCCCAATCCGCTGTTTGACATCGCTGGTCTAACCGCTGGAATGTTGAAAATGCCGCTGGTCAAGTTCCTGGGTTGGTGCATGCTGGGCAAGATCTTGAAGATGATGCTCTTCGCCTACGGCGGCGGCTGGGTTCTGGCAAGGGTCCCGTGGTGGTAAAGAAAATTTATCACCACAGCCTCGCAAGGGGGCGCATACACCGCGAGATCACAGAGATCACGGAGAAAAAAGGTCAATTCGTAGCGGCGATCAGCGATCGCCATAATTTTTGTCGATCGCCCATCGATTTTCGTAGGGAACAGGCTCGCCCGTTCCGTAGCGGCGAGCATCCGATCTTTGGATCCCCGAGCGACGCGAGTGGGACGCGAGCCATTATCTTTCGTAGGGAACGATGCCCGCGGGGTTGGTGCGTCCCCAGCGGGACCGTCGTTCCAATTTCATGATCTCCTTGTTGGGCGATCGGCACGAAAAGGAATTGTTCCGAAAAATACAATTCGGAACAATCCTGACGCGGATAGACAATTTCCACCCCGGCAAACCGATTCGACCCGCGGAATAATTCGAATAGGTTCGAATGCTCGGGGTGCTGAATTACCCCTGCCTGTGGTGGTTGATCCGCCTGCCAAACCCTGTCTATGGCGGTATTGACTGATTTCGAGCAGCCTTTTTGCCCAGGTTCGAATCAATCCATGGGGTTTAATTGTTTTCGGTGACTGCAATGGTCGGTTCAATTTTTAAGGTGCGGCATGATTTATTATAGAACTTTTATTCTATTTGTCAAGCCAGCCGCACTTCAACTTCCGTCCCAACCCCCGCTCCCAACACCGCCGCCGCACTGCCGTTGACCACACACAAGCTCAGCGACCCCGAACTGTCGAACATCGCCATCAGCTCGCCTGGCTGCGCACTGCCAAAAGTGACGCCTACCCCCCGCATCACCTGCCCCTGGCAGTGGATCTCCGCCACGGTTTGGTCTGGCAGCTCCGCCTGGCTCAGGTTTGTGATCAGGTTGCCGAAGGTGTCCACCAGCAGTACCTGCGCCCGCCACATATTGGCTACACGCAGCGGTCTGGGGATGTCCAAAATCAGCGGGTCGGTCACCACCTCCCCCAATGCGCTGAGCGGCACCCCGTTGGCCAGGTGTGCTGCCACCGGAGCGAACACATCTCGCCCATGGAACGAGCGGCTGACGCTGGCCAGGTGAAAAGCCCGGTTATTCAGGCTGACGGCGCTGAACGGCTCCCCGCTCGTCAAAGGAACTGTAAACAGGCCGTTGTCCGGCCCGACAAAGGTATGCCGCCCCACCTGCAGCGCAATCGCGCGCCGAGCCGTGCCCACGCCCGGGTCCACCACCGCCACATGGATGCTGCCAGCCGGGAAGTAGC
>DATMXL010000114.1:0-16007 GCA_035561555.1 Bellilinea sp. | reverse complement strand
TAGTAAACCATTAACATTATTTCGGAATTTTAATAGAATGACTTAGAATAATTGTGCGCCTGCTGAGACTCGAACTCAGGCTCTTACCTCCGGAGGGTAATGTGATGTCCACTTCACTACAGGCGCAAAGGAAATCCCTATTGCAGGACTCATCGATGTTCGAACGCCAGTAATTTTACCATGCCAGTTGGTGCGAGTAAATATTATTACATGGGTGGGCTAATCCATTTGATCCGGGAATACTTGCTGGTAAACCTTCGCAATTTCGTCGCGGTCGAAGCGCGGTAAGTTGCGTACCATTCCCTGATGTGGCATCAAAACTTGCGGGACGCCAGTGACGACTGCTCCGATTTCAGCTGCAGAAATTCCAGCACCTGCCAGGGCGGCGATGACATCGTTTTTGCTGTCTGGCCTGACCGTCAACAACAACGCGCCAGAGGCGATCGCACCCATTGGATCCAGATCAAATACCTGACAGATCTGGGCTGAAAGCGGCAGGATCGGAACGCGTGCCGGGTCTACTAAAAATGTGTTTTGGCAGGCCTGTGCCATTTCCCATAAGGCGTTGGCAACACCGCCTTCGGTGGGGTCATGCATAGCGGTCACTCCGCCAGCCTTTACAGCCACTTGAGCATCCAGCAATACGCTAATGCCGGGATCAAACAGGAAGTTGCGGGCGGTTTCGATCTCATTCGGCGAGAGTGCATTTCTCAGCCTGTCTGGAAATTCACGAGCCAGCAGAGCTGTCGCCTCAATAGGCACCCCTTTGGTCAGGAGAATTACATCGCCGGCTTGAGCACCACTCGGGGTGATCAATTGATCGCGGGTAATTTCGCCCAGCAGCGTGGTTATGATGAGGGGACGATTCAAATCGTGGGTAACTTCAGTATGCCCGCCAATTACCGTGATACCGGCGCCGCGGCAGGCAGCATACAACTGGTCTGCCAGGTTCGTAGCACTTCGTTCCGTTGTCACCCCGGAAGGTAGCAGTACGGTGAACATGGCCCATTTTGGCCTAGCGCCGGTGGTGGCGATGTCGTTGGCGGCAATTTGAACCGCATACCATCCGATTTCGTCACTGGCGAAGGTGATCGGTTCGGTTTTAAGTACCAGACAGGTGTCGCCGAATTCCAAAACAGCACAATCCAAGCCGACGCCTGGTCCGAGCAGCACCCGCGAGCCTGATGTTGGCGCGGAGCGGATAATTTTCTGGAGCAATTCATACGGTAATTTCCCTACTGGCAGATACGGCGTCATGATTTCTCTTTCGGGGTGTGGCTGGCAAGATACGGTTTGAAGAGGTCTTGCATGTGTTCAAAATGCGAACCTTTCCAATAGATTTTTCCACAGTTCTGACATTGGGTGAACTCATCGTAATATTTGCGCGTGAGCGGGAGCAATTGGTCGATTATCTGGTCCTTGGGTACCACAACCAACTTGCCATTACAACGCGGACAGCGCTGGAAGGGGGTGACATATTGGTCGAGATGGTAGAGCGCTACCACCTCAGCCAATTGGTCGCCGGGATCATCGGCTCGCACACAATAACCCTGGCTGACGATTTTACGTTTGAGCAATCCGCGGTCGCGGGTCAACAGAATACGCTGCTGTTCATGCGCATAGTCAGCAATTTGCTCGTCAGGCCAGTCTCGAGCATAGATTACATCAAAACCGAGCAACCGCAAGTAATCCACCAGTTTCCCAAGGTGATTATCCAGGATGAAGCTGGGACCAGTCTCACCATATTGATCCGCAGCCGGCTCGTAGGGGTGGATATGGATGGTATTTCCGTCCTGGACCGCATACTCCAGGGTCACAGTCTGGTGATCCAGCTCGATGAGGCCAATTTCGGGGTGGGGCACCCCCAGGACCTCGACCACATGCTTGAGCGCGGTCTTTTGGGTGAAGGTGAATACCACCATACCCGCGTCAGGATGGCCATGCAAGAAATCTTTCAAGCGTCCGTGAAAAACCAGCGTGATTTGTCCCATACAGTCGCGGCGGACTGGTTTTGAGCAAACCGATTGTGCAAAAAGGTATAATCAGAACCGCCTCGCGAATATTATACCGTTCAGCGGGGTTTACCTACCCAATACGCCAAAAATTACACAGGGAAAGCCATGCAGCTCTATTTTATTCGTCACGGCCAATCACAAAACAACCAGATTTGGAGCGAGTCGGGCAGCCGTAAAGGGCGGAGTTCAGACCCGGGATTAACCGACCTCGGGCTGCTGCAGGCTCAAGTACTGGCTGATTTCGTTCATGCCGGGCAAGGAGTCAAACCTGCCAGCTCATTTGATGAGGTGAACGGAAATGGAATCGAGGTAACTCATCTATACAGCAGCCTGATGGCACGGGCAATCTTGACTGGCAAGGCAGTGGCAGAAAAATTGGACATGCCATTGTACGGGCTCGAAGATGCATATGAAGGGGGTGGCGTTTACCTGGAGGATGAGGAATCCGGCGAACTGGTGGGGCAAACCGGGAAGACTCAAGACGAACTCGCTGCACTCACAGACCGCCTGGTGCTGCCAGCGATTAACCCTGAAGGTTGGTGGAATAGGCCTTTCGAGCCACGCGAGGAACGGATAGCTCGCGCCAAAAGATTGCTTGGCTTACTGCTTGACCGCCACGGTGGGACGGACGATAAGGTAGCACTCTTCAGTCACGCAGCCTTATTTAACTATTTTATGGCAGCCGCGGTGGGGTTGGATCAAAGGCCGGCCATCTGGTTTTATCTCAACAACACGGGCATCTCGCGTTTTGATTTCAACGGCGAAGACCAGGCTCTGATTTATACAAACCGCACCGAGCACCTGGAGTCGCAATATTTAACTTGAAGCTGTATTATTCACAGGAAAACGCACCGCCGGCCAGTTGAAAGCAAACATGGCAAATCCGACCAGTTGAACAATACCTGATATTACCAATGCCACCCAAAAACCGAGGGTATCACCGATTGTGGTTGCGATAAGCGGGGCAAAAACCGATGAGAAAAATTGCAACCCTTGAGCCAGCGCGACGAAGGTAGAACTGTATTCGGTAGGGACTGTCCGCATGAGCTCGTCGAAGAAAACCAGGTTTAAGCCAGACTGAAATATACCGTTGATACCGGCAAAAACAGTGATCAGGCCAACGTTGTGCGTCAAGGCGAGCGCCAGTGGGAAGAGCGCAGATCCCAGCGTATTCAAAATCAAGGTAAGACGGGTCCCATGACGCCGCGAGCTGCGCACCCAGATTAAATAACCAATGATCACGATCGCAGTTTGGGCTGTGCTGATGGCGGCAATCCAGCTGTCCGCGGCTTTAACTTCGCGAACAAGATAAAGCGGCAAGATGGGTATGAGCATCGCCTGGCCAGTGAGAAAAACAAAACGCTTGATGACGAAGGCTTTAAAAGGTTGTTCCCGGCTGACCAGCTGCCAATATTCTTTGAACTGGGCTTTAAATCCCAGCCTATTGCCGTTGCGGTGTGTTTGAATATCACCCAGCTGAATGCGCGACGAGTAATAAAAGCTGATCAACCCGCCGACTGACATCGCCATAAATACGATCTGGTAATTGATCGGGAAATTCAATTGTTCGAGGATTTGACCGATGACGAACACCATGATGGCGGTTGTGAAGCCCATGAGCGTCCAGCGGCGCGTCATCAGGTCGTAGCGGTGGTTAGGTCCAGCGACTGCGTTCATCACCACAGAGAAACTGATACTCAGAACAGTTTGCGGGATGGTTGCCAATGCCCAGATGCCCAGAATGCCGAGAACCAGCGGGTGGTCGCGTAGTAAGAACGCCAGCAGACCGGTGAGCGCGTAGGAGGTGATGACCCCCAGCCGGGCGGCACTGAACCAGGGGACAATTTTGCGTTGGTTTTGCAGAAATTGACCGATTGGAATCGCCAAAAGCAAACCGGTCAGGGCTGGCATGGCTGTCAACAGGCCAACTTCAAAGCTGGTTGCGCCTAAACGGGTAAGGAAAACCGGCAGGAAGGGTGAAGCGGCGTTCGCTAACCCGACACCTACTGAATCGATTTGCACGTTGCGAAAATTCTTGCCTTGTTCTTCTGTCAGGCCGATGGGCTCAGGCAAGAGTCTGGGTAATCTCACGAACACCTCTGGGAAGGGTCAATTTTAAAGCAGGATGACCCATTATAAACCCACGGGAGAGTTATTAAAATGATAACTGTCGTGAAAGCTCCTGGTCAGACAGATGAAACCCCGAAGATAAAGATTTTACAGCTTGCAGCCATGTCAAAGCAGCCAATGAATAGGTTTATACTGTGAAATATCGTTGTTGAAGTACTTTGGGATTGAACTAAATAATCAGGACACAATATGAAACCTATTCTCACTACAAAACGACTTGTTGGCCTGACGATCTTGGCGATGATCATCTTATCCGCCTGCGGATTGACGCCGACGGCTGCACCAACGATCCTGCCAACAGCAAAGCTCACCAGCGCTCCGATCACGGTATCAGCAACCTCGCCACCATTACCAACTGTCGCATTGGAAACCGCAACCATTACGACAACACCGACACTTTCGGCAGTATCCGCGGAGCTACAAGATATTTCTGCGGCTGTGTACCTGGATGATCGCAGTACACCAGCTACACTTATGCTTTCGTACTTTAATGCGGTCAATCGCAAGGAATACCTGCGTGCTTATTCTTATTACACAGAGTTTACAACCGTTGGAAGTTTAGGGTCATTTTCGGATGGGTACGGCGAAACGGATCAGGTCAGTGTGGTCTTCGGAGATATATCTGCCGATGGAGCTGCTGGAAGTATTTATTTCACGGTTCCTGTCGTGTTGACCGCCACCACAACGGCGAATACCGAGCAAAAGTTCGCTGCCTGTTACGTGTTGCGCCTGCCTCAGGCGCAGAATTTTGCTGAGCCGCCAATTACACCTATGCAAATCGAGCGCGGGACGGGTCAACCCATTCCGTTGTCCACATTGGATTCTGATGCGCTGGCAATGGCTTGCCAGCCTCCTGATTTCCCCGTTGGGGCAAATACCGCGCCGGCTGTGGTCGAATCGATGGATGACATAAGCGCCGATAACTATATTGACAACCGCAGCGACGCCGTGGCTGTGCTTAGTTCATATTTGAATGCTATCAACGCCAAAGAATACGTCCGGGCTTATTCTTACTGGCAGACGCCTGTGGAAAACTATAAAGCATTTGCAGAAGGTTTTGACACTACAGAATCTGTCTCGGTCCAGTTTGGCGTGGTCCAACAGGACGCCGGGGCAGGGCAGCTCAATTATTCTTTACCGGTTGCCATGAAATCAACATTGGAGGATGGGAGTCGGAAAACTTATGTCGGCTGCTACCATTTACACCTATCGAACCCATCGATTCAGGGCAGGTTTCCCTACCAACCCCTTGGAATTACCGAAGCGATGGTAAACCTGGTGGAAAATTCCGCCGATATAAGCTCGCTCTTGACAACTGCCTGCCAATAATCCCGAATACCTTTCCATCCGACCAGGGGTTTTCCACCCCTACTCTTTCGATTCCCATAGACCTGGTGATTTGAATTTGTCCAAACATCTCAGAAATCTGATGACATTCATCCACTACTCCCAGTGACAAAAACTGAATGTGTCACCCGGGCAATCTGGCTATAATACAATGGCAATAAATCGTCCCAAAATTCACAAATAGATTTCCCGGAGCAGATAAGAATGACCTCATATACTCCCGAGATGATTCGACAGGCACACCAGGTACTGGCTGAAATGAGTTATGAACTCAGACCAGTGGTACGCGGGTACGCCAACCGGACACTTTATGTCAATGTTGGTGAAAACACCATTCAGGCCAAACCTGTCGACCAAAAGATGAAGGATACCTTTACCGGGGGAAAAGGTTTTGGTTTATGGCTGTTGTGGAACGGCGTGAATGACGATACCAAATGGGACAGTCCGGAGAATGAATTGGTCATCGCGGGTGGACCAATCGGCGGCATCACCGCTTATCCGGGGTCTGGCAAATGCACAGTTGTGACCATTTCGCCGTTGACCAAATCGATTATTGACAGCAATAGCGGCGGGTACTTCGGTCCGTACCTCAAATTTGCCGGCTGGGACGCGCTGGAAATTCAAGGCAAAGCCGAGCGGGATGTGATTGTCATCATCGATGGCGACGAAGGCAAGGTGACGATCGAAGACGCACCGCTGGATCCGGTCAATACCCACTTGATTAACCGCATGCTGACTGAGATGTACGGCGATACACCCAAAGGTATGCGAGGCATTTCGGTGATTTCAGCGGGGCAGGCAGCCGAGCATGTGCCCATGTGCGGGCTCAACATCAGCTTTTATGATGCCAAGCGCGACGAAGTCCGCATCAAACAGGCGGCACGCGGTGGCGCAGGAACGGTACTGCGCGACAAAAAAATTAAAGCCATCGTGGTAAAGTACACCAATCTGGGCGGGGACAGCAACGGCGTGGCCGATATGGAATTGGTACGGGCTGCCGGGACGCGCATCAAGAAGGAAATAACGCAATTCGACGCCTCTCAGAATGACATGGGCGGCACCGGCACACCGTATCTGGTCGAGATCATGAACAAATTTGACCTGCTGCCAGTTAAAAATTTTCGCTTTGGGCATCACAAGGATGCTTTGCAGATCGCTGGCGATGTGTGGAAGCTGATGTTCGATACCCGCGGACCAGACGGCTGCTGGTACGGCTGTACACTGGCCTGCGCACACGCGGTGCCGCATTATCACCTGCAGACCGGGCCTTATGCCGGAGAAGTTGTCTTCGTGGACGGACCGGAATACGAGACGCTGGGGGCTTTAGGTTCCAATTTATGCCTGTTTAACCCGGATCAAATTCTGGAGATCAACTTTTACGCGGATACATACGGCATTGACACCATCTCGCTGGGTAACTCGATTGCCTTTGCCATGGAGTGTTTCGAGTTTGGCATTCTGAATACTGAAGTTACCGGCGGGCTGGACCTGACCTGGGGCAACTTTGACACGGTCATGACGTTGATTCACCAAATGGCAAACGGCGAAGGCTTTGGCATGGTGGTCGGGCAAGGCGTACGCGCCATGCGCAAGCTGTTTGTGGAAAAATACGGTGCGGATGCCAGACTGCTGCGCGACATCGGCATGGAAGTCAAGGGGATGGAGATTTCAGAGTACCTGTCGAAGGAATCGCTGGCGCAGCAAGGCGGGTATGCGTTGGCATCCAAGGGTGCACAACACGACGAAGCCTGGTTGATCTTCATGGAAATGGTCCACAAGCAGCTGCCAACCTTTGAGCACAAAGCCGAAGCGCTGCACTACTTCCCCATGTGGCGCACCTGGTTTAGCCTGCACGGTCTGTGCAAGCTGCCGTGGAATGACATCATCCCGGAGAGCAATAAAACCGCCAAGGAACCGGCTAAAGTGCCGGAGCATGTTGAGAATTACACCTGGTTATATGAGGGGGTGCTGGGCAAGAAAATCACCATCCAGGAAATCATCCTTGAGTCCGAGAAGGTATATAACTTCCAGCGTATTTTCAACCTGCGGCTGGGATTCGGTACGCGCGAGCATGATTATCCGCCGTTCCGCGCCATGGGACCGGTGATCAAGGAAGAGTATGAGGACCGGGCTGCCAAGTACGATCAGCAGATTCGTGAGGAGATCGAGCAAGACCCGGATTCCATGACAATTGATCAGAAAATGGCTGCGGTGCGGGAATATCGCGAAGACCGTTACGAACAGCTGGTCGATGCCGTGTACAAGCGCCGCGGCTGGACGAAGGACGGTGTACCCACGCTGGAAACGGTGCAGCGCCTGGGCATCGATTTTCCGGATGTAGTGAAACTGATCAGCAAACATCAGAATTAGTTTTTGTTGGATGGCAAAAAAAGCCTGGCAGCAGTGGGAAATGCCAGGCTTTTTGTCGAAATTTGAAATGTTGGGTTTCGCTAATTGGATTCGGATGGCTAATGCCTGGTTCAAACCGCTCTACCCAACCTACAAAACCAATGAATACGTCTGGTGTATAATTAATTCATTCGGAGGAACCAGAATCGACAATATTTGACAATTGGGAAGAAAAAGCGCATGGTCTGGTGCTGATCAACGCACCAGATGACGAGGATGAAGGTTCCCTGCTGCGCGGCAGGGTTAACCGGTGAGAACAGGCTATTCACCTGGACGCCGGGAAAATCGAAAGATCAGCGGATGCCTTCCAGATGCTTCAGCATCTGTCTCTTACCCAGGTTTGGAGCAATTAAATATTTTCTTCAACCATGGGCAGACACGCAAGTCTGTCCCTGCGGTTGATACCCCCACATAACAACGGTGAAGAATGCGTCACCTGGCGGGTATTGACGCAAAGGAGCAATGCATGTGTGGAATTGTTGGCTACATTGGCGATCGCAACGCGACTCCGATCATTCTGAATGGGTTAAAAAGGCTGGAATATCGCGGTTATGACTCGGCCGGGATCGCCGTCTTGCAAGATGGGCACATTGAAGTGCGGCGCGATGCCGGAAAATTAGCGAATCTGGCAACGCTGGTTGAAAACTCGCCGATCGCGGGCAAGCTGGGCATTGGCCATACCCGCTGGGCCACACACGGCGAACCGAGCGCGCGCAACGCGCACCCGCACCTTGGCAGCACAAAAGAAGTTGTGGTGGTGCATAACGGCATCGTCGAAAACTTTCTTGAGCTGCGGGAGGATCTGGCAGCCGAGGGTGTAGTGTTCAATTCGGATACCGACACCGAGGTGATCGTGCATCTGGTGGAACGATTTCTCAGCGGCGGCACCTCGCTGGAAGAAGCCACCCGTCAGGCGCTGCGTCAATTGAAAGGCGCGCATGGTGTGGTGGTTTTCTCATCGCTGGAACCCGACAAGCTGGTTGCAGCACGCATCGGCAATGCCGGCGGAGTGGTGATCGGCATCGGCAAGGATGAAATGTTCATCGCGTCCGACATCCCGGCGATCCTGGATCACACCCGCAACATGGTTTTCCTCGAAAGCCACCAGATGGCGGTGGTTACCTGTGACTCCTACAAGGTAAAAACCCTGGAGGGTAAACTGGTGGCGACTCAGGAGCACAACATTGGCTGGGACCCGGTAGCTGCCGAGAAAGGCGAATTCCGCCATTTCATGCAGAAAGAAATCCATGAACAAGTGCGCTCGTTGACCGACACACTGGCGGGACGGGTGGATTTCGAGGAAGGCACCATCCGGCTGCCAGATTTGCACCTAACGGCTGAAGATGCCAAAAAGATCAAACGGATCATCATAACTGCTTGCGGCACAGCCGGTCACGCCGGTATGGTAGGCAAGGTGTTGATTGAAGCGATTGCACGCATCCCGGTGGAGGTGGATATCGCCTCCGAATTCCGCTACCGCGACCCGATTGTAGATGAAGGCACCGTCGTTTTAGCGATCAGCCAATCCGGTGAAACGGCGGACACGCTGGCAGCCATGGATGAAGGTCGTAAACGCGGCGCAAAATTATGGGCAATTGTGAACGCGATCGGGTCACAGGCGATGCGGATGGCGGACGGCTACATCTCGATGCAGTCCGGACCGGAGATCGGTGTGGCTTCAACCAAGGCATTCAGCGCACCGCTGGTAGATTTGTATATGCTGGCGGTGCTGCTGGGAGACTTGCGCGGTACCTTGAGCGAGGAGCGGCGCAAGGAATTGGTGTGCGACCTGCGCCTGGTGCCGGATCTGGTGGGGCGCTGTCTGGACCGCGAGCCGGAAATTGTGCAAGTAGCGCGCGAGATGAAGTACATCAAGAATATGTTGTACCTTGGCCGCGGCGTCAACATGCCGATTGCTTACGAAGGTGCGCTAAAACTCAAAGAAATTTCGTATATCCATGCGGAAGCTTACCCGGCCGGGGAAATGAAGCATGGACCGATTGCTTTGGTGGACCGCGATCTGCCGGTGCTGGCGATTGCGCCGGATGATCCATGGCACGAGAAGATGATCAGCCAGATCGAACAGGCCAAAGCGCGCGGCGGCAGCGTAATTGTGGTGGCTACCGAAGGCGACACACGGGTGGAGGCACTGGCAGACTATATTTTCTGGGTGCCGCCGACACCGTGGCTCCTGTCACCGGTGATCACCGTCATCCCGCTGCAGTTGTTCGCGTACCACATCGCCTCGCTCAGGGGGCTGGATGTGGATCAACCGCGCAACCTGGCGAAGAGCGTGACGGTGGAGTAAAACCAGATTACCTGATGGGGTATGGAAAACCCAGCGTGGATTAATCCAAGATGCGTCGGCGCAAATTAAGATACAAGATTTTAACGCGAAGATCGCGAAGACCGCAAAGACCGCCAAGGCAAACCTAAAAGGTGAACTTTGCGGTCTTTGTTTCACATATTCGGTTCGAATTCGAGGTCCAACTTTAGCTAGGGGAAAATTACCAGTGAGTTAGTGGATCATTCGCCTGGTTGGAAATTTAACGCTTTGATTCCAAATACTCTTTCCACACCGCTGCGTTGTTATGTTCTGTGTCGCGGGCAGCGTACACCAGGGTGAGGTTACCTGCGCGGGCATCATCAAGCAAGGTTTGGACGGCTGAGGGGTTGGCGTCCAATTCGGCAAAGTAAGCAGTGCGGAAGGCGTCCCAATTGGGAACGTCATGATGAAAGGATTGGCGAAGGGCGATGCTTGGCGAAATTTCTTTCATCCAGGCAGCGAGCTGCAGCTTTTCCTTGGTCAAACCGCGCGGCCAGAGGCGATCCACCAGGATGCGCACGCCATCTTCCGGGGCGGGTGGATCATAAGCACGTTTAATGCGTATAGCCAAGGTATTAACCCTCCGATTTGATCACGGGGTCGCCTAAGGGTATGGGATAGGCTGCATGGTCTCGATCGTCCAATAAACTCACAGCGCTCATAGCGCCGTCAAGGGCAGGATGGGTTTGCAGCAGGCGATAAATTTTGAGAACGCAGTCGGTAATATCTGCAACCACATGCAGCATGGTGGCTTCGTTCAAATAAGGGTAGGCACGGTCTAAAATCCGCTTTGGACCTTCTTCTCTATAGTATTGGCGAATCATGTCAAATTGGGAGTTGATCGCACTGACTGGAATGTGATCGATGGGGATGTCAGTCAGCTGCAGCGATTCGAATAATTTCCAGGGTCGCCAGTTGGGGTGATCACGCAGAAAGCGGTGATCCAACCCGTACCAATCCTCTTTGATCCGATTTACAGCTTCCACTTTGCCTACGTCGGAAATCAACTCAGACCATTCATCTTGCGTCGGTTTCCATAAGAAATCCACCCAGAGCACATCGGTTAACAGATGGAAGTAGTAACCCCAAAGAAAACTGGATTGAGTGGTGAAGGGCTCAACGGACAGATCAGCCAGATATGCCTGATAAAACTCGAGGTCGTGAATGTGTTCCTCGCCTTTGCCTTCAACCAGGTAATGGGTGACGGATTTAGGCGGATTAAATTCCGTCCAGGTTTCGTTGGGAATCCCTGAATCGGGTGCCAGACTGCCGGCGTAGAAGGTGGGAAGATCCAATCTGGGCAGGTGCTCAGAAATATTTTCAGCCACCCGCAAGTGGCACATTCACGTCCCCATGTCAGCGGCTCACCCAGCGGTCCAGACCAGTGGGCAGTTGGAACCGTTCCAATTGATCCAGAAGATCAAGCGGTTGACTGCTGCTGATAAGCAGGTCGCGGTGTTCATCGTAAATAAATTTTTCACTGCGGGCGCGTTCAACCATTGCGAGTAGCGGGCTGAAATAGTCCATAGTGTTGAGCAAACCAACCGGCTTGGTGTGCAGTCCAATTTGAGCCCAGGTGAGGGTCTCGAACAATTCATCCAGGGTGCCATAACCACCAGGCAAAGCAATAAAAGCCTGTGCCAGTTGACTCATGCGGGCTTTGCGCTGATGAATATCCGCGACCACCTCCAGCCGGGTAAGTCCGGCGTGGATTAGCTGAGGTTGGTTGAGGTTTTTCGGCGCGACCCCGGTGACACTCCCACCGGCAGTCAAAACGCCATCAGCAACTGCTCCCATCAGACCGGTCTTCCCGGCGCCATAAACCAGTTCAATGCCGCGATGGGCGAAAATGGGTCCCAACTCGCGGGCAGCGGCTAAATACCCCTCAGCCAACCCGTCCGCGGATCCGCAGAAAACACAAATTGCCTGGTAGACCGGTTTATCTCCCAAAATGGCTCTCCTGCATCAAAGAAGGTTCTACCATTCTAATACGAATAAATACCGCCACCGATGAATTCCCGGATGACCGAATCAGCGGGGATGACGCTGTCGTCTGACTGATGTAAAACCGACTGCAGTAAATTCCGGACACGGAGAGCTCTATCATAAGCGTCCTGCCGCAGTGGATCCCCGCTATATTTGCTTACCCATCCCTCGAATTGATCCAGTAGTTTAGGGCGGTATAACGGCAGCTCATAAGGCATGGCGCTGTTGATAATGAAGTCGACCTGACCGATGTGCGGGATAATATTGCGCATTTCACTGGAGCGTACGTAGTGCCAGTGTTCGATGGTTTGCGACGGATCATAGGCGCGGTGAGCGGCATCCCGCAGCATGCGGCGGATCAGGCGGATATCGGTCCAGCGGACGTAATTTCCCTGATCGTCCTTAAGCTGCAACAATGGCTCGAGATATAGTTTGAACTTGTTTTCAGGCTCAATCGAGCTGGTCATGCCGTCGTACAATCCATGAAGAGAATCGATCAACAAGATTTCATTCGCCGCCAGACGCATGGGGGTGGTGTGGGCGGTCCTGGAGCCGGATTTGAAGTCATAATGCGGGATTTGGACAGTCTCACCCGCCGTCAGCTGTGCCAAATGTTGATTGATTAGATTCAGATCCAACGCCTGAGGTGTTTCAAAATCATAATCGCCAAATTCATCTTTGGGATGCAGCGAAAGGTCGTAAAAATAGTTATCGACGTTCAACGTCATTAAGTTATAGCCAAGATGCTGCAGGTGCTGCTTGATTTTAATTGTGGTGGTGGTTTTTCCCGAGGAAGAAGGTCCTGAAATAATGACCATGCGGATGGTTTTTCCGCGGTTGGCAATCATTTCTACAGCGGTATCTACATCCTGTTGGTAGGCGGCTTCGGATTCGAGCACGATTTGGTGAATTTCTCCACGCTGCAGACGATCATTCAACGCAGCCACTGTATGCACAGCGTGTTCCACTGACCAATCCAGGATATGCCAGAGTTTTTCCCAGGGGATGTTTGTGGATGGAGTAGCAGCCCGGACTGCCCGGTCTTTCCGCAGGCGGGCGCGTTCGTCACGATACAAAATATAGGCTTTGGCTACCCGGGCATGACCGTTTTCGATCAATACTTTTTCAACCGCATCCTGAATTTCTTCGACGGTTGGGATTTGTTCAGATACCCGGTTTTGCTCCAACAGATCAATTACCTGAATGCTTAATTCTTCCGCGGTTTTCCGGTCACGGCCGCCGACAGCAACCGCCGCGCGGTAAATCGCATTGGTAATACGCTCCGGATTGAAAGGGACAATGGCGCCGGTACGTTTGATGACTTGATCCAACTTTCTCACGGGTTTTTCTCCCTCCCACTATTTTACCCACTGTTCGGTTGGAACGATATCCAATAATATGACATTCATCCTAATATTGCGAAACACGACCAAATTATACATTTATTAATATTGTATTAATCTTGCTCAAAAGGTATAATTTCTCATCGGAATTTAATAATCGAGGAGGAGAAGGAGGATTTTGCCCGAATTCTATACCTCATTTGCAAGATATTTACACCCAATCCCCTGAACTAATCCACTCGGAGAAGATAATATGAAGAAACTCCAAAAAAGCTTGCTCTTTGCAGGACTGGTGTTAGCTTTAGCGCTATTGCTGGCAGCCTGTCAACCAGCAACGGAGACGCCGGCACCCGGTCCAGATGTTCAACCTACGGCACCTGCCTGCCCGGAAGCCGCTCCGTGCCCTGATCTGGCAGCTGACATTCCGTTTTATGCGCTATGGGCTGACTCTGGTCATGCTGATAGGACCTCGGAAGCTTTCCGCCATTGGGATGAGGAATCACCCAAGGAAGTCCCAACTACATGCGCTAAATGTCACAGCGGTACAGGTCTGGCAGACTGGATTGGCGCTGATGGTTCAGCCGTCAATGCAGTGGATGCCGCGGCGACAACTGAGACAGTCATCAGCTGCACCACTTGTCATAACGAAGCGACTGCTGACTTATCCTCGGTAGTCTTCCCCTCTGGCGCCGAATTAACCGGCCTCGGTCGCGAAGCTTTATGTATGAACTGCCACCAGGGTCGCGCCTCTGGCGTCACTGTAGATGAAGCCATCACCAAATCTGGCGCCGCGGACGACGACACGGTCGTTGCGGAATTGGGTTTCACCAATATCCACTACTTCGCAGCTGCTGTGGCTCGCTACGGCACCCAGGTCAAGGGCGGGTACGAATACGCCGGCAAATCCTATGACGTCATGTTCGACCATGTTGTTGGCGTTCAGAACTGCCAGGATTGCCACAATCCGCACAGCCTGGAACTGCAGGTCAACAAATGCGTCGGCTGCCATACTGGCGTCACTGACCTTGAATCGGTCAGAGAAATCCGTATGCAGTCGTCCATGGTTGACTATGATGGCGACGGCGACGTTGAAGAAGGTATTGCCTTCGAAATCGAAGGTCTGCAGGAAATGCTCATGAGCGCCATGCAGGCGTATGCCGATGAGGTTTCCGGTTCACCGTTGGTGTACTCGGCGACGGTTTACCCCTACTTCATCATCGATGCGAATGCCGACGGCGTGGCTGATGAAGGCGACACCGAAAAATTCGCCAGCTGGACCCCACGTTTAGCCAAGGCTGCCTACAACTATCAAACTTCCATCAAAGATCCAGGCGCCTTCGCTCACGGTGGCAAGTACATCATCGAATTGATCTACGACTCTATCGAAGATCTCAACACCAAGCTGGCAACGCCAGTTGACCTGAGCACAGCGCATCGCGAAGACGCCGGGCACTTTGCCGGTTCGTCTGAAGCATTCCGCCATTGGGATGAAGAAGGTGCAGTACCATCGACTTGTGCCAAATGCCACAGCGGCATGGGTCTGCCTACCTTCCTGGCTGAAGGCGGAGTCCTGTCCGTAGCGCCTTCCAATGGTCTGATGTGCGAAACCTGTCATGACAGCGTATCCGAATTCACACGCTACCAGACAGAATCCGCCACCTTCCCGAGCGGTGCTGAACTTGGCTTTGAAAGCAAGCCGGATGCCAATCTGTGTTTAAACTGCCACCAGGGTCGCGAGTCCACAGTCAGTGTGAATCGCGTGGTGGGTACCAAGCCGCTTGATACGGTCGATGACACGCTTACCTTCCGCAATGTGCACTACTTTGCTGCCGGCGCCTCGCTGTTTGGCACCGACGCTAAGGGTGCATATGAATTCAAGGATAAGGTATACCTTGGCCAATTCGCTCATGTTGACGGCTTCGCTACCTGCATCGACTGCCATGATGCTCATGCTCTGACCGTCAATACCGGTGCCTGCACCGGCTGCCATCAGGTGGACAATCCCAAGGCCATTCGGTTCGAGGATCCCGCTGTCGATTACGACGGTGATGGCGACACCACCGAAGGCATCGCAGGCGAGGTCGAAACCTTGACCGAAAAATTACTGGTTGAGATTCAAGCCTATGCCGCGGATACGGCTGGTTCACCCATCGTTTACAACTCCCAAGCTCATCCGTATTTCTTCATCGATGCGAATGCAGATGGGGTAGCTGACGAAGGCGATACCGAACGCTACGTTTCCTGGACGCCGCGTTTGCTCTTCAGCGCGTATAACTATCAATATACGTTGAAAGACCCGGGCGTTTTCGCTCACAATGGCAAGTACATCATGCAAGTTTTGTATGACTCCATTCAGAACTTGAATCCCGCCGCAGTGACGGAATTAACTCGGCCGTAAGCATGCTGAAAGTTAAAAGCCTCCATAGTTGACCTATGGAGGCTTTTTTTTAT
>DATMXL010000113.1:0-6843 GCA_035561555.1 Bellilinea sp. | reverse complement strand
CTATTATGGATTCCCGCATTTTGCCTTATCGGCTGCATCTTTATTGCCTTTGAAATGGGCGAATCGGCTGGATAACATTCCGCTGGTTTTCTTGACGCTGCGGCAGTTGATCAGCCTGGTCCCCATGCTTTTAGGGTTATTGGTGCTGGTGTATCTGCAAGATGGTTTTCGTACCTACCGCTCCATCGCCTTGTATATCTTTTTACTTGCCATCCCGGCGGTGGTCCGAAACAATTTCTGGTGGCATCCGGATGGGCTGGTGGTTTTGTTCTCCAGCCTGGTGCTTTTTCTCCTGTGGAAAGATAACCTGCGATTTGGCTGGCGCTTCTTTCTGGCGGCAGTCATCAACGGCATTTTAATCGCGACGAAAATCGTTGGGGTTTACTTTTTTCTGGCTATTGGGTTGACACTCATCTTAGGTCTGGTTCTCAAAAAAATCAGCCTGCGAAAATCAATCATCTTGGGAGTAGGTTATATCGGTATCATGGCGGTCTCGTTCGTTTTCGCCAACCCATTACTATTTTGGGAAGGCGGCCGGACTGCCTACTTTACTACCTTTACCAAGCAAATTGATTTATTGGACCAGGGATACGGGATCGTCTATCAAAAAGGTCTGGCTGCCGCGTGGTCGATTGCCAAAAATTATTACGGTTGGGCATTCTTTATCCTGACAGTCATAGCGATAACAATTTGGGGCATTATTAAGGGTCGCCAGAAATTTTTGTATGCCTTAATTCTGGCCTGGTTCATTCCGCTCACCATTTCATTAATCTTTTTCACGCATTTTAAATTCCAATACTGGCTGCCGGTAGCTTTGCCTTTGATTTCCTGCGTTGCATTGATCTTTCCGGAAAAGTTGAATTTCGACCAGGGAAAATGGCTGCACGCTTCAATCCAAATTGCGTTGATCGTATTGGTAGTATCCCAGTTTGTCCAATTTCTTTATCAGGATGTACATGCCTATTCGGCGCGTCTGCACCGCGCTGAAAATAATGTCGAGATTACTTTCTATACCACCGCAGTTGAACAAATTGGAGCAATCACCAATGGTGAACTGCGTGTGTATTACGATTACCGCCTGTATGTTCCAGCGACTGGCGGCTGGTTAGTAGAAACATCTTATGAACTTCTGGATTACAACTACATTCAAAGCGCTAACTTTGACGTTCTGCTGCTTTACGACCAGCGCATTCGGGATTACATCAACCCAAATGTCACCGGTATCGACCCTGAAAATTTCGCGCAGAGCTTAATCTTCTATACCGATGCCTACAATGGCACAGTACAAGGGTACCAACTACTCTATCGGGATGATGTGGCTTTGATTTACATGAAGGACTCTCTCTTAAATCATTAATAGGAGTGTCAGGTAGATCTGTTGGCAGAAATATTTTTAACCAGTTTGTAACTGCACCTGTTCTTCAGCCGGGCGCAGGATTTTTGCTAGATCATATGCCAGGTAGATGATCACAGCCAAATTAATCAGGCTGGCAATTGGGAGGGGTAGAAATGTCCTACCAAATAGATAGTTGTTATAGGTTGATAAGGCTGTAATTTGAAGAATCACTGGGATGAAAGCCAACCGGGGCCGGTAAAACGCTAACAGCAGGGTTAATGCCTCGGCCGGAAAGAAATACCTCTCATGCATTTTCGGCAGGAGATATGGGACGAGAAGGACTGAGCAGGCCGACAAATGCAGGCCGACAGTCGCATTCAAAACAGGCTTGAGCGCTGAAATAGCATAAGCCAGGAGTCCAGTGACTGCCAGTGCTAATAAAATCCCCACTGGATTGAAAAGGTAATTTACCGAGCCATCGATAAGGGCATAGAATGTAGGTGCGTTCAAGGTCAGATTTTCAAATGAACCCACCTGAGTAAAAAACAACGTGAGCAGCTGCCAGAGATCTCGACCAATAGCCCATGCCGGCAAAATAGTCAAAATATAAACGGCTGGCACAATCATAAAATATTTTAGCTGGATTCTGCCGCGAAGGAAGTAGATCAACAAAACCGGAGCCCAAAATATTGCCTGAAATTTGATGGACAAAGCCAATCCAAAAAAGATCATAGCAGGGAAATTTCGATTGATAAGCAGGAAATAAATGGCTGGTAACAAAAGTGCGGTAAAAATGCCATCAATCTGCCCCCACATAGCGCTGTTGATGAACACAGTAGGCAGCAGTAAATAAGCTAAAGCAGCCATATAGCCGACTGCTGGTCGCGGATAGCGAATCCGTATGATTTTTGCAAACCAAAAGGCGCCAAAAAAGTCGAAGGCGATCGGAATGAATTTAATAACAGTCAGGTCGCTGATATTCAACAGACTATTGAGCCGTTCGCTCAGGGTTAACATGTACAGATAGAGTGGGGAGTAACCTGAAAAGTTATGAGCTAGGGCGGGGAAACCGCCTTGAGACTTTATGTATTCGTACCAGGGCAAAAATCCGGTGACTGCATCACCGGATATATAGCCGCGCAGGATTAACCGGATGGCAAAAGCAATGCCTAAACCAATTAACAAAACCATGATATCTAAATGCGCTACCAGGAACTTTATAAATCGTTTCAAATTCACCCCCAAACTTTGGGTTGATACTTGGCTCTTAGTTCAGACCGCACATTATAAACTTGCATTCACTCCAACTCCTGTGACATGGCTTCTGGTTCATGAATGAACCCGCCGCGCTGATAAAACGCCTCACGGCCTTTCGCCGGCCATAAAATGATCATTTCCAGCTTCTGCGCGCGCGCCCAATTCACCGCATGCTCCAGCAACTCCGCGCCGATCCCCTTGCCCCGCCAGGCTGGAACTGTATACATATTCGTGAGGTAGCCGTACGCGCAATCAAAGCTGGTGGGACGCGGCACCTTTCGAATGCGCTCGATATACACATGGGACACGATCTCCCCCTCTTCCTCAGCCAGCCACATCACCCATTGACCGCTATGGTGGGCGTCCTCAAGGAATTCCAGCATGACCGCAATAAATGCTTCTTCTGTCCCCGCTGGCAGCGGCGTGGAGTGCAGTCCGGTACGAAAATCCCAGCGCATTTGCGCCAGACGGGGAAAGTCAGAGGGTAAAGCCTGTCGATAATTCATAATTCCTCATCAACTGGATTCTAAAAATTTATGTGTATGTTTATTATTTTTTATCTATTTCTCTTTATTCTATCCACATTTTTTCTTGATCTTCCTCTGCGTGCTCTGCGTCCTCTGTGGTGAGTATCTTTTGAATTACGCTTCCTACGCTGATATAATACTTTATCTTACGGAGGTACGTATGGTACAGGAAGCACAAGAAAACTATCACGAAAGTGAACTTTATCGCATCCGCCACTCGCTGGCCCATCTGATGGCTGAAGCAGTGCTCGAGTTGATTCCGGAAGCCAAATATACTATTGGCCCTCCGGTTGAGAACGGCTTCTATTATGATTTTGACCTGCCCCGTACACTCACTCCCGAGGATTTGGAACAGCTCGAAAAACGCGTGCGCCAGCTTATCGCCGGACGGCATGATTTCGTACGTAAAGTCGTTACCGCCGACGAAGCTCGCCAGATTTTCAAAGACCAGCCCTACAAGCTGGAACTGATCCACGACCTGGAACTTGGCGAGACCGACGAACACGGCAATCCGTTGACCGAAAAGCCGGAAATCTCGATCTATACCTCCGACACTTTCGTCGATCTGTGCCGCGGTCCGCACGTTGACAATACCGCCAAAATCAATCCGTCAGCTTTCAAGCTGACCACTGTAGCCGGTGCCTACTGGCGCGGTGACGAACACAACCCGCAGTTGCAGCGTATCTATGGCATTGCCTTCAAGACCAAAGACGAGCTAAACCAATACCTGCAGATGATGGAAGAAGCCAAGCGCCGCGATCACCGCAAATTGGGTCGCGAGCTGGAAATTTTCATCTTTGACGACGAAGTGGGTCCCGGCTTGCCGCTTTGGCTGCCGCGCGGCGGAGTCATGATCGAGGAATTGGAAAAACTGGCCAAAGAAATGGAAGAAAAAGCTGGTTATGACCGGGTGCGTACCCCCCACCTGACCAAAGAGGACCTTTTCATCCGCTCGGGTCACTTGCCCTACTACGCTGAGTCGATGTACCCACCCATGGAACTGGAAGGCGTGAAATATTACGTTAAACCGATGAACTGCCCGTTCCATCACAAAATTTTCGGCAGCAAGCAGCGCTCCTACCGCGATCTGCCGGTGCGTCTGGCAGAGTACGGCACCTGCTACCGCTATGAAAAAAGCGGCGAGCTGTTTGGCCTGATGCGCGTGCGATCAATGCAGATGAACGACGCCCACATCTACTGCTCCGAGGAGCAGTTCGAGTCCGAGTTCATGGGTGTGGTCGCCATGTATCAGTCCTATTTCGACCTGCTCAACGTTCAGAAATTCGTTATGCGGCTGTCGACTCACCACAAAAAAGGTCTCGGCAAGAAGTATGTCGACAACGAACGTCTGTGGCTCAAGACTGAAGACATGGTTCGCCGCGCGATGATCAAACACAATGTACCCTTCGTGGAAGCCGCCGATGAAGCTGCCTTCTATGGACCGAAAATCGATGTTCAGATCTGGAGCGCCATCGGTAAGGAGTTCTCCCTGGCGACCAACCAGGTGGATTTTGCTGTACCGGCACGCTTCGACCTGTCCTTCGTCAACAGCAAGGGTGAGGATGAAGTGCCGTTGTGCATCCACCGCGCTCCGCTCAGCACCCACGAGCGCATGGTCGGCTTCCTGCTGGAACACTATGCCGGCAACTTCCCGGTTTGGCTCTCACCAGACCAGGTGACCATCGTGCCGATTACCGATCTGCACAATGAGTATGCCGCCGGGTTGGCCAAACAAATGCGAGCCGCTGGTATTCGTGCTTCCGCTGACCTGAGCTCCGACCGCATGAATGCCAAGATTCGCAATGCTCAGCTGTTCAAGGTGCCGTATATGGCGGTGGTCGGCGATGCTGAAATGGCTGCCGGGACGATTGCCCTGCGCAAACGTGATGGCACACGTCACAACGACCTGGGTGTAAGCCAGTTCATTGCTGACGTGCAGCAAAAGATCGCAACCCGTTCGCCGGAGTTGTAGATCGAACGAACGCCATAAACATAACCGTTATTAAATCCCCTGGAGGATCACTTTCTGGGGGATTTTTGACCTACCATGGTCTGACATTCGATAGGACTTGAATCATGACCGGTTGTGTCTTTTTTATGACCCGTATCGATTGACATCTAAAATGTCTTATGTTAAGATAGCTGCAACAATCAAATAAGCCCCAATAAGGCGCTCTTATCCAGAGAGGCGGAGGGACCGGCCCTGTGAAGCCTCGACAACCTGGATACCCGGGTGTGGTGTAAATGGGTATTCCAAGGTGCCAATTCCGGCAGGACGATTCTGGAAGATGAGAGGGCAGTATCGACCTCGAATGCGGTTGCCCCTTGTCTCAGAAGGGGCTTTTTTATTCAAAATGGAGGTTACTCTCGCATGAATACAACTTTTATGAATTCCCCCAAATACCTTTTCACTTCCGAATCGGTTACTGAGGGACACCCGGACAAGCTGTGCGATCAGGTTTCGGATGCGGTTTTAGATGCCTGCCTGGAGCAGGATCCCAATTCCCGGGTCGCGTGCGAAGCCGCCACGAAAACCGGCTTTGTCATGCTGCTGGGTGAGATTACCACCAACGCACATATCAATTTCAATGATTTGGTACGCAAAGTCGTTATTGACATTGGTTACGACCACAGCGACAAGGGCTTCGACGGCAACACCTGCGCCGTGCAGGTTGCCATCGCCAAACAATCTGGCGATATTGCACTGGGTGTTAATCATTCGGCCGAGAGCAAAGCTGGCGAACTAGCTAGCAACGGCGTTGAGGATGTTGGCGCCGGCGACCAGGGTATGATGTTCGGATTTGCCTGTAACGAGACGGACGTCCTGATGCCCATGCCGATTTACCTGGCGCACAAGTTGACCCACAAGTTGGCTGAAGTTCGCAAGAACGGCACCCTCCCATGGCTGCGTCCGGACGGCAAGTCACAGGTGACGGTGGAGTATCGTTTCGGTAAACCCTATCGGGTGGATACGGTTCTTGTCAGCACTCAGCATGCGCCAGAAGTCTCGCAAGAAGAAATTCGGGCTGAAGTAATCAAGCAGGTTATTCTGCCAGTGCTGCCCGCCGAAATGGTGGACAACGAAATGAAGATCTTCGTCAACCCAACTGGACGATTCGTCGTTGGCGGTCCTATGGGTGATTCGGGTCTGACAGGCCGTAAGATCATCGTCGACACCTATGGCGGCATGGGACGGCATGGCGGCGGCGCTTTCTCGGGTAAAGACCCCACTAAAGTCGACCGTTCAGCAGCCTATGCAGCTCGTTGGGTTGCCAAAAACATTGTGGCTGCCGGGTTGGCCGAACGGGTCGAGATTCAGGTGGCGTATGCCATTGGCGTAGCGCATCCGCTGAGCGTTAACGTGGAAACGTTTGGCACCGGCGGTATCCCCGATGACGAAATTGCTGCATTGATCACCGAGCATTTTGATCTGCGGCCAGGTGCCATTATCCACCAGCTTGACTTACGCAAGCCGATTTATCAGAAATTGGCTGCCTACGGTCACTTCGGCCGCGACGATCTGGATTTAGCCTGGGAACGCACCGACAAGGCAGAGGCGCTTAGAGTGGCTGCCTCCGCCAAACTCCAACCCGCGGATTAAACGCTTCATAATTCGCCAAACCGCCTGTCTCGCAACAGGCGGTTTTTTTGTCTGTCTTCTGTTGCGCGAACTTCAGTTCGCGTATCACAAACTAAAGTTTGTGCTACATGTTAGTTGATTTG
>DATMXL010000112.1:0-10389 GCA_035561555.1 Bellilinea sp. | reverse complement strand
CACAAATACTTCGGCCATGTGGAAGCCATCAAAGGTGTCAGCCTCGATATCATGAAGGGTGATGTGGTGGTCGTAATCGGACCTTCCGGCTCGGGAAAATCAACCCTTTTGCGCTGCATCAATCGTCTGGAGGAGTTCGACCAGGGCAGCATTGTGGTGGATGCCATTCCGCTCGACACTGCTGAGAACATCAATGTAGTGCGTACGGAAGTTGGTATGGTTTTCCAGCAATTCAACCTTTTCCCGCATCTGTCCGTCTTGGAAAATGTCATGCTGGCGCAGAAAATTGTGCGCAAACGGGATCAGGCTGAAGCCAAGCGAGTGGCGATGGAATTGCTCAATAAGGTTGGCATCCCAGAGAAAGCTAAAGCATTCCCCGGTCAGCTTTCCGGCGGTCAGCAGCAGCGGGTCGCCATTGCGCGTGCGTTGGCAATGAACCCGAAAATAATGCTTTTCGACGAACCCACCAGCGCCCTTGACCCAGAGATGATCCAGGAAGTGCTGGACGTAATGATCACGCTGGCGCGTGAAGGCATGACCATGGTGGTGGTTTCGCACGAGATGGGTTTTGCCCGCGCCTGCGCTAACCGTGCCATCCTGATGGACGCCGGTCAGATCGTTGAAGAGGCTCCGCCGGACGTGCTTTTCAGCCACCCCACTCAGGAACGAACCAAAGCTTTTTTGAGCAAAGTCCTCCATTAGCCAACCAGTTTCGAGTACACAATCCCCTCTTTGATTGTATAATCCAATCAAGAGGGGCAATTTGACCTCTTCACCTTATGACCGGGTCAGATCAGTGTGATTCAAGCCCATTCGGAACAATCCAAAACATTCGGGGGTCTGCGGCATGGTTAGGCTGCTCAAAGGCTTGGCCTGCGGTCTGGTATTGGTCATCGCCTTCCTGGGAGTATCTGCTTCGCAGGCGCAGACCATTCAGGCGACCACCTTGAGCCTGATTAGCCCATCCACCTGTCCGCCGGCAGGCTGCGCCGTGGGACAGACTGTGGATTTACGTGCCACCTATGATCTGCCAATTCTAGATCCACCCGCTGACCAAAATATCCTGGTTTGCCTGTATACACCGACCAACTGGGCAGCTGGATCCTTTCGCATCGGTCTCCTGGGAGCTGTAACCGGAGTTCCCTACCAGCCATCCACAAGCTGCGCTTCCGTAGCGGGTTTTGATTCGTTGGGTGGAGTATCCGCTATCATTCCTGCCGGAGCTCTGGGCGACTTGTTGAACCTCGGTTTCCGCATTGGGCGAAACGCTACGCCAGGTGGTGCGGCCCAATTGCGAATTTACAAAGAAAATGCTGCAGTCTGGCAGCAAATTGATCAGAGTATTGCCCAGATTCCGATCACGCCCACCTCAGCTGCGGTGTACGTTGCCAATGACGCTGCTGCCTGCGGCGATTTTTCCCCCTGTTACCTCAATTCCGGTACTGACCTGCCAGGCGGGCTGGGTACCGGTCTAAAGGATGCCATTGATGCCGTTGATGTCATTGACGCCGCTCCTGACAGCATAACGGTCCTGGGCAGTTATACGGTCAAAGGCAGCCCGGTGGTGGTCGACCAAACCGTGACTATTCAGGGTGTGAATGATTCGCGGATCACGTACCAGGGGTCAATCTGCTCTGAGCCTCTTCTGCGCTGGACAGCCGGCGGCAGCCTGAGGGCATTGACCCTCACAGACGGTTCCTGCTCAGTTGACAACCGCGACCTGATGATTGTGGATAGCCCACAAGATGTGCTCATCGAAAAAGTTGACCTGGTTTCTGGCTTGGATGCACTTAAAGTTGCTGCTAACACTGGCGCTGTCACGTTGCGTTTCAGCCAGATAATAAACAATTCCGGTTATGCGATCTTTCGAGTTCCTGGTGCGGATGGAGCCTTGCAAGCCTACGGCAATAATCTGTATAACAACCGTCCAGGCGTGCAGGTGGATTGTGGATTCGCAGGCAGCGCGGATCATAACTATTGGGGTGCCGGAATTTCCAGTAATACAGCAACTTTTCAATGCACCATCAATGAAAATAAACGGCTGGGCGCGCCAATATTGCCGCGCAGTGGTGAACCCGGCGTTCAGGGTGAACGGGTGATGGTTAGCACCGGCAAACAGTCAGCCTTCAACGGCCTGATCAGCTACCAGCGTTCCAATGACGGCGCGGATTATGTCTTGAACATCGTCAATCACGGTGCCGGTTCACCGGAAAATGTGCCTTTCACCGGTGGGGCACCGGGCAGCCTGATCGCCTGCTCCAATTATTACGATGTATTTCTGGAGAACCGTGCAGTCCCTTCAACCCAGCTGAACCTTTGGCTGCGCTACGACAGGACTTCTGGCTGCGCAGCTACCGTAGAAAGTAGCGCCTATTGTGCTGCGGCAGATACGGGCAAAATCCCGCTGTGGTGGTATTCTCCATCCCTCACGGCTCCCAGCGGTTGGAACACGACCAGTGCGACGGGTCAAACTACCTCCTGTGATATCACTGCCAAAGAGATCCAGGTTCAAATTGACGCTTCGGGTCGCCCGGATTATCTTACCGATTTAAATTTCACACCCTTCGTTGTAGGATTATTGCCCCAACAGTCATCGGTGGTCATCACTCGCTTTGAAGCCGTCCCCGGCGTGCTGCAGGCTTCCATCCAGTGGACAACCGCCAGTGAGGTCAATACCTCCGGCTTTTATGTCCTGCGCAGCCTGACGGCTGGTGGTACGTTCGACCGCGTCAGTGGATTCATCCCTCAGCTTGGCAACAGTACCAGCGGCGCAAATTATGAATACATCAACTCAGGGTTAAGCAACCATGTCACCTATTATTACCGGCTGGAAATGATCAGCAGCAGCCTGGGTTCAACTTTTTCAAATGTGATCAGCATCACCCTCGGGCAACCGACCCCCACAATCACGCAAACACTCACGCCTACTCGGACGGTAACCCAAACGGGTACGATTACACCTACAGGACCAACCCCCACCCCTACGGGCTCGTTAACAGCTACCCGAACAAGAACCATCACCCTCACCCGTTTACCGACCCGCACCCGTACACCGATTCGCTACGCAACTTTTTATGTTTACCGCTCTCCCACGATGAAGCCATCCCGCACGCCATTCCCAACTCGGACGGTAACCCCCACCTGGACATTGTTCCCTGGAGCAAAAACTTCCACTGCTCAAGTCAACAGCACCCTGCTGCCGGGACAATCGCCAACAGTCTTCTCCACTTCAACACTGGACATTATTGGACTCCCGACAGATTTACCAACGCTGGAAGGTACGCTTCCAGCGGATGGCACTCCTATCGCAAGCAACCTGACTGCCGTACTAACCAGCCTCGGCAGTCCTGAAACGGCAATCACGATTATTTCCATTCCTCCGGATGCAGACGGCAGTCAGGGGTCCCCTGAAATTCTTAATTTTGGCGCGCGCAATTGGCCATGGATTTTGGGGTTGCTTGGTTTGGAACTGTCTACACTCGGCATGGCAGCTGTGATTCTCCGGCGACGAGGCATGCTTAAATTTCCTTTGATTTCACCGGATGAGCCAGCACCATACGAAGAAGATATCCAAATTTAGCGGCTCAAAACTGAATTTACAGCGCTGGTAGATAGAAATCCACGGCTGTTATTTTATTACCGTTTTTTGACTTTTCATTTTATTTATGCTATTCTTTACCCTTAGTGGCTTGCGGGGCACACAAAGAAGTAGTTTCAATCCTTCAGCATTACCCATTTATTACTCAGGGAAATTTCTATGCATCGCGAACGTGTTTCTGAAAATGTCTATTGGTTTCAAAGTGAAATTTATGCTCAAGTAACGGCTGGTGCGATAACTGGACCGCAATGGGCGGTAGTCATCGATACCTTGGCAACCCCTGAAGAAACCCTGGCGATGCGTTCCTACATCGAAGAACAACTGGGTGTACCGGTACGCTATGTGGTCAACACACATTACCACGCCGACCATACCTGGGGAAATTGCTTCTTTCCAGGTGCGACGATCGTTTCTCATGCTACTTGCCGTGAATTAATGGAAGTCCGCGGACCGGCCTCGTTGGAAACCGCCCGCCGCCAGAATTCTTCCTTCCGTCAGGTGAAACTGGTGTATCCACACCTGACCTTCGACGACGGCTCATTGACGCTGCGTACCGGGAAGAAAAACCTGGTCTTTATCCACACCCCCGGTCACAGCTCGGACGGAATCTCCATTTTGGTGGAAGAAGACCGGGTGTTATTCGCCGGCGATGCCTTCCTGCCATTGCCCTATATGGTCGATGGTGATCCGGACGTCATGAGCAACACCATCAAAGCAATCGGTAAAATGGGACTGGAGAATATCATCCAGGGCCACGGTGATATCATCCTACGTGGTGAAATCGATGACGCAGTACGTGACAATCTGGCGTATATAGCCAATGTCCGTAAAGCGGTCCGGGCAGCTGCCCGCCGAAAGAATCCGCTCGAGGCGTTGGCGGCCATCGACATAGAATCCTGCGGCAAGAGCCGGGTATTATTAGGCGGCATTGCCGACGACCTGCACAAGCGCAATGTGCGCTACTTATATAAAAATATCGCTGCTGAAGAGACCCTGGTTACCGAAGCCTGAAATATTCCCATTTATGCTCGAAAAGCAAAAAGGCATCTTTACGATGCCTTTTTATATTTTTTGAGGATTAGATTCCGTGTTCAGGACGCCGCTGTTGTGACGGGCGGGCTGCCGATGCTTTTTCCCGGGTTTCCTTCTCATGGCGCCTTTTCCAGTAAGCTCGCAGACCTACCACTCTTTCGTTGCCAGCGACTAAACGCGCCAGGTTAGGCCGCAGAGCCCACAGGACGATCAACAAGGCTGCGATACCGTACCACACATAAACCCAAGGATCCGATCCCTGCACTGCACGTACAGCAAAAATGATCGCGGCAAAAATTGAGATGGACATAGTTGTGACCGAGGCGTAGCCAACAAAGACATACACCAGGGCAGCCAGCGGAAGGATAATCAATGCGCTGGGCGGCCAAAGTGCGATCGCGCCACCTACTGCCGTAGCGCCACCCGCCCCACCGCGCAAACGGATACCGCCGCCGATTTTTTCCTCGATAAGGAAGATCGAGTAATTGTGACCGAGGATTGCCATGAGAGCAGCGACCACACTGACCCAGGGTGTTCCCGGCATTAACCAGGAAACGATCCAACCTGTAGCAACGCCTTTTAACACATCCAAACCAGCGGTCAGTATCCCTGCCATAAAGCCGGCTGCCCGCATGGCGTTTGTACCGCCAGTGCGGCCGCTTTCGATCGAGCGGATATCTTTACCATTAAATATCCAGACAACCAGTAATCCAAAAGGTATCGATCCTGCTACGTAGGAAAGAACGAATACCAATAAGATTT
This sequence comes from Bellilinea sp., assembly GCA_035561555.1. Taxonomy (GTDB): domain Bacteria; phylum Chloroflexota; class Anaerolineae; order Anaerolineales; family Anaerolineaceae; genus Bellilinea. Next base: position 4,997 of record DATMXL010000112.1, on the reverse strand, counting down.
TCCAAAATTCACTCATAAGGTTCCTCCGAACACGTTAAGTAACACTCCATACCATTGGTAGTTGCGTTTATGCGTTGATCTGCAACTCAATTGGAACAAAGCTGTCTGCCAGGATTTCGAATCCCTTAACAATCCAATTCTGATTTGTCCTGCTCCAGATCAACATCACAGTTCCCGGGTAATAAAATTCAGCGATATCCGTAATAGAGGGAACGTCAGGACCATTCGGATGCGAATGGAAACTTGCTAACATTTCCAGACCACGAGCATCGATATCGTAAAAAGCCCGAAGCAATTCACCTGGTTCCATATTGTACCGCACTGTAGAATGATCTTGATTGGTTACCGGAATTGCAAGCTGAACCTGGTTCTCCACCCCGGCTAACAGGCCGCATCCTTCTTCAGGAATACAGCTGGCGACATGGCGTTGCATAATACTGATGTGCTCTTGGGACAGGGTCAATACGTTCACGGCTAGGCCCGCATCAGGACCGCAATTCCCCATAGGATGACCAGCATGATCGCCGGTTCGATCCAGATATTCTTCCGTTCGTTCGGGTCTTCGATTCCACTGGCAAGGCTGATCAAGGCGTAGGTTAAACCAACCAGGAAAAGACCAAAGCGCAACGGACTGAGCGGCAGATAGTGCAGCCCAACCGCTGCTTGACCAATCACCAGGGTTATGCCAAAAGCCCACCCGTAGAGCCATCGCCCGCCGCAGCGCAGGTATAGCGTGCGCAAAGCGATCAGAAATACTGTTGGCGATACAGCAAATAATACTGCGTAGAGGCGTACGGATGCTCCCTTGATGGCGATCATCAGCACCAGGTATAGCGCAAATGAAACCGCGATCAATCCAACACTGGCTGGCGCAAAACGGTCATCATCCGGATCGACCACAATGTATTCAGACAAAAGCACTAAAACGAACAGTAATCCTCCAAGAGCGAACACTGCCCACCACTGTGCACTGACTTCCAGTGTGGTCAATGGCACGCCGATTACCCAGGCTGTCAGGGCTGGCAACAGCCAGTTCGGCAGGCGTGCTGCGCCAGCGGCTGTGGGGTGACCCTGAATCAGCCAATCCGTTCCGGCCGCGGCTAATATTGCCACCAGGATGGAAACGATCGTTCCAAAATTAATTTCCAGTTGAAATAGAAAGCCGGGCAATTGCAGACTGATGTTCTGGCTGGGTAAATCTACGAATGGAATGAGCGCATACGCCAAAAAAATAGTGGCGGTGATCACACTAAGGCGATTCGTTTCCGGCATGTGCTGATGGGCTTGCATACAAGAATTTTACCTTGCACGCGGTATTTTAGACGGGAATTGCCACCATTTCCCCCCGACCAGAGGACCAGTCGCCCACCTCGGTGAGAGCAGGCAACGGCCAGATATGGTAAAATTAAGGAGTCTATGGAAAATCGCAGCACGAGTTCCGGCGCTCCCCCGCGCATGATGAACGCGATCATCGCGGGGTTTAATGTTGTAGCCAACAATCTGGTATTGCTGGTGCTGCCGGTGCTTATCGATCTGTTCCTATGGCTGGGACCGCAAGTAAGTATCCGTGAGACGCTCAAACCTTCCATTGATGATGTTGTGCGCCTGTTAAAGCAGATCAATTCTCCTCAGGTAGCCAGCCAAATGAACGTGATCAGTGAGGTGTGGGAGCAGATTCTGGTAGAGTTTAACCTCCTTGGCACCATCCGCACCATGCCGATCGGTGTACCCAGTCTTATGTCTTCCGCGCTCACCCAATCCACGCCGCTGGGTTCTGCCACGATCTATGAGGTACCGTCGATTCCTTTTGCCTTCGGCATATGGCTTGTGGTGATCCTGGTTGGCTTTATAGTCGGTTGCGTTTATTTTTGTATGCTGGCGCGGGCTACAGCCGAGGATGGCGGGATTTTCGAGTTTAAATTTTTCCTCAAAAAAGTGCTGTATGCTCTTGCACTGACCCTCAGTCTGGTTGTGGGGTTGCTCGTCATCACAATACCAGCCTTGATGCTGATATCCGTTATCGCTCTGATCAGTCCGGGACTCGGTGATTTTGCCGTGATGTTCGTTGGTTTTCTGTTGATCTGGATGCTGCTGCCCCTTGTCTTTACACCGCACGCCATTTTTTCGGGGAAATCCGGATTGGTAGTATCAGCCATGACCAGTGTCCGGTTGGTGCGCAGTTTTATGCCCGGCACTGGAATCTTTCTGATCGTGGCACTGGTGTTCTCGCAGGGGTTGAATGTACTGTGGCGCGTGCCCCCCACGAATTCATGGATGACATTGATTGGAATCTTGGGGCACGCTTTCATCTTGACTGCGATTTTCGCTGCCAGTTTTGTTTATTTTCGCAATGGGCTGCGCTGGATGTTAGCATCTTCTCAGCCGGTACGCCCGCAGGAATTAAAAACCTGATTAACATTCCGAACGTCCCCGCCCCCGTGGTTTGAGGTAGGGTGTCTTCATTGATCCAGGAGGTATAAGTGGTACAACCGGTGAACATTTCGTCCTACGGTGCTAAAGATATTCAGGTGTTGGAAGGGCTGGAAGCCGTCCGCCGCCGCCCCGGCATGTATGTTGGCGGTACGGATATTAGAGCACTGCACCACCTGGTCTATGAAGTCGTCGATAATTCGATCGATGAGGCCCTGGCGGGGGTATGTGACGAGATCTCCGTCATCATCCATGCAGACAGTTCCGTAACGGTTCAGGATAATGGCCGCGGCATCCCGGTCGACATTCACCCGGAGAAGAAAAAATCGGCGCTGGAAGTGGTCATGACGACCCTGCACGCCGGTGGAAAATTTAGTCATTCGAGTTATAGAGTCTCCGGCGGGTTGCACGGCGTGGGTGTTTCGGCCGTCAATGCGTTATCGGAATGGTGCGAAGTGCGGGTGTGCCGCGAAGGCAAGATGTATTTCCAGCGCTACGAACGCGGAATCCCGCAGGAAGCCGTCAAGCAAATCGGTAAGTGCGATCCAGACCTGACCGGCACCATCACCACTTTCCGCTTTGACCAGGAAATTTTCCGGGAAGAGATCGATTACAAGTTCGAGACATTGGTGCAGCGTTTTCGCGAGATGGCATTTGTCACCCGCAAAGTACAGATCAAGTTGGTCGACGAACGCACCTCACGCGAGATGACCTTCTATTTTGAAGGCGGGATCGTTTCATTTGTGCGCTACCTCAATCGAAACCGCGACACCTTGCATCCAGTATTCTTCACCGAGAGGGATATCGACAATATCGGTATCGAGGTCGCCGTGCAATACACGGACGCCTATTCCGAGTCTGTCTACTCGTTTGCTAACACCATCAACACCATTGATGGCGGCACGCATATGACGGGCCTGCGCGCCGCGATCACCCGCGTGATTAACGACTACGCTCGCCGCACCAATCTGCTCAAAGACGCCGACCCAAACTTCGCCGGCGATGATACCCGCGAGGGTATGACAGCCATCGTCTCGATCAAGCATCCCGATCCACAGTTTGAATCGCAGACCAAAGTCAAGTTGATGAATCCCGAGGTGCAAACCTACGTGCAGCAGGTGGTAGGTGAGAACTTCACCACCTTCCTCGAGGAAAATCCCTCAGCGGCCAAAGCGATTGTATCAAAGTGTTTAACCTCTGCTCGCGCCCGCGATGCTGCCCGCAAAGCCCGCGATCTGGTGATCCGCAAGTCAGCGCTGGAGAGCTTGACTCTACCTGGTAAGCTGGCTGATTGCTCGGAACGCGACCCAACCAAAACCGAGATGTATATCGTCGAGGGTGAGAGCGCCGGCGGTTCAGCCAAGCAAGGCCGCGACCGGCATTTCCAGGCGATTTTACCGTTACGCGGAAAGATCCTCAACACCGAGCGCGCCCGTTTAGATAAGATATTATCGAACAATGAAGTAAAGGCATTAATTTCCGCGCTGGGCACTGGAATTGGCGATTCGTTCGACCTATCTGGATTGCGTTACGGACGCGTGATCATCATGACCGATGCCGACGTGGATGGCAGTCACATCCGAACGCTGTTGTTGACCTTCTTCTTTCGCTACATGCAATCTCTGATCGATGGCGGGCACTTGTTTATTGCGCAACCGCCGTTATATCTGATTTCTCATCGGAATACGAAGAAGTACGTCTATACTGAGGCTGAAAAGGACCAGGCGCTGAAAGAAATGGGAGCAAGCGCTGATAAAGCCTCGCTGCAGCGCTACAAAGGTCTGGGAGAGATGAATCCGGAGCAACTGTGGGAGACCACCATGAATCCGGAGAATCGCACCCTACTGTCAGTCTCAATCGAAGACGCCACGGCAGCCGACCGTACTTTTGACATGCTGATGGGCGAGGCGGTTCCGCCGCGTACGCGATTCATCACAACGCATGCGAGGACAGTAAGGAACCTGGATGTGTAATTAAAAAGCCCGGAAAATTTCCGGTCTTTTTTCATATACAATTTTGGATCTTACTCAATTAACGTTATCAATTTGCCTATTACTTCCTCAACGGTATCACCTGGAAGGCTGGTTATTTTTTCTCCTTGTCGAGCCTTCCAATCCAGACTTTTTACTTGATCGGCGAGGATCACCCCTACAATTGGTATACCCTTAGGTATTTGAACCTCAAACGGGTAGTTTTTCACCTGGCTGGTGATCGGACATACCAGGGCAAGGCTGGTTTTGGAATTATAAGTTGCAGGTGAAACAACCATTGCAGGTCTTCTACCGGCTTGCGGGTTGAATGTAAGCCAAATGATATCGCCGCGATCTGGGACAAAATCCATCACCACACCTCGTTGCCGGTTTCATTACCAAAATCGACCTCATCATGGATGTTTTGTGGGGTTATTTGGGCAATCATTTCTGAAAGTTGAAATTTTTTTGGCTGAATTGGAGTGAGTATCAATTTACCATCTTCTTCTCGAATGTCGAGTGATACTCGAGAGGTTAATGATAAAGAATTTATCAGGTTTCGCGGAATTCGAACCGCAAAACTGTTTCCCCATTTTT
>DATMXL010000111.1:0-14144 GCA_035561555.1 Bellilinea sp. | reverse complement strand
TCACCCTTCCGTTCGGATGGCTTCCCATGCGTGAATTTCTTCTCAATCCCGCTGAATGGCGGTCTGGGAACGGAAATGGCAATAGCTGTACCATTTCAAATCGTTATCCATCTATGGACACAGAGGTTACTGACAAACGAGTACTAAAATCGTTAATTCTTTCACTATCGGTGAGAATTGATTTACCTCTATAATAAAACTTGGATAATTACCTGCCATAGATTCATTTGCCCAATCACAATTTCCGATAAGGAAGGAATGCATGAAAAAACACAATTTCAATCCCGGTCCCTCCATTCTGCCGCAAGAATGCATCGATGGAACCATTGAAGCGATGAAAAATTTCGCCGGGACAGGTCTTTCCCTGCTGGAAGTATCGCATCGCAGCAAAGAATTCGAAGCGGTAATGAACGAGACCGTGTCGCTCTTCAAAGAGCTGCTTGGGATTCCGGAAGGCTACGCTGTCCTGTTTGTTGGCGGCGGCGCTTCCTCGCAATTCTTCAGTATCCCCTACAATCTGCTCGAGAAAAAAGCTGCGTATCTGGTGACGGGTACCTGGGCGAAAAAAGCCTATAAAGAGGCCAAACTGTTCGGTACAGTGGAGGTAGTAGCTTCCTCTGAGGATAAGAACTTCACCTCCATCCCGAAAGATTTCACCATCCCGGCGGACGCCGACTACTTCCACATCACTACCAACAACACCATCTACGGCACTGAACTGCTGAAAGACCTTGATTCCCCCGTTCCGCTGGTAGCGGATATGTCATCGGATATCTTCTCCCGCCCGATTGACGTTTCGAAGTACGGTCTGATCTACGGGGGAGCACAGAAGAATTTCGCCCCAGCCGGCGTGACTTTTGTGATTGTGCGGGAGGATATCCTTGGCAAAGTCAGCCGCGCAATCCCGACCATGGTGGATTACCGCACGCACATCAAGGAAAACTCACTGTATAACACTCCACCAGTAGTGCCCATCTATTCCGGTATGTTGACCCTGCGCTGGTTGAAGAATCTAGGCGGCGTGGCTGGCATGGAGAAAATCAACATTGCCAAGGCCAATTTGCTGTACAACGCCATCGATGCCAGCAACTTGTTCGTGGGCACGGTTGCCAAGGAAGACCGCTCACGCATGAACGTCACCTTTGTCATGGCGCCGGGCTTCGAGAACCTTGAGGAGGAATTCCTCGGCTTGACCAAGACCAAAGGCATGGTTGGTTTGAAGGGTCACCGCTCGGTTGGTGGGTTCCGCGCTTCGCTCTACAACGCTTTGCCGCTGGAAAGCGTCCAGGTGTTGGTGGATACCATGAAGGAATTCGAAGCCAGCCACTAGGTTGCTGAGATTGTTGATTACACAGGCGCCGTTTGGCGCCTGTTTTTTTTTATCCCATTACGCTGCCAGCATAATCTCTTTAATAAATTTTGCGCGAATCAGGCGGTGGGTGAAACCGGCGTCATAAAAAACGGACTGTGCCTTGGGGTTATTGATATTGACGTGCAGCGCAGCCTCCCGGCACCCTGCCTGCTGCAAACGCTGCAGTGCACCGGTCACCAGGACATGTGCCAGCCCCTTACGGCGCTTTTCCTGCACCACGGCTATTTGAGAAATCCAGCCAATTTTCCCATCCACCTCACAGGTGACAAATCCCACGGGCGCTCCCTCTTCCATCACCACCCGCGACAAATCCGGACGAAATTGTTCGTCCTCCTCGGTATACCCTGTGATCCACTCCGATTGCACCGGGACAACCTCGCCCAGACGGTCGCGGAATCCCGCAGCGTAAGCCTGAAAGAACAGCGGCGCGCTGGCGGCGTCCCAGGCGCATTCGGTCAACCCATCTGCCAGTTGAACTTCCGGCAGCGGATCGCCAAGGGACCGTACCAGCATCATTTCGCTGAAGATATTTTCATACCCATAATCCAAATACAATTTGTTGGCATCCTCGGTGAGCGCTTCGTTGGTGATCAGCAATTGTAGCGTAACGTCCGGCTGCGCAGCCTGCAATGCGCGCGATTCAGCCCAGGACAGCAGTGCTTCGCCGATTCCACGCCGGCGGAACTCGGGTCGCACCTTGCCACCCAGCTGGATGCGCTGAATTCCGTCCATAGATGCGGAAAAGGTAACCCAAGCGGCGGCGGCCAGTTGCTCCCGAACCGCCACGCACAGTGTATTATCGCTGAGTAATGCGGCTGCTGTGAGTGCATCTCCCGGTAGATTACTGACCGGTTCTTCGCCATCGACTGCCTTGCAGGCTGCATCCAGGTCGATCAGTGCCGCCTTGTCGGTCAAATCAAGAGTTCGCCAGACCAATCGGTTGTTATCCAGGGATTGTTCGCTCATAAACCCTCCGCCTGACGATTGTATCGCATGGCGCGGTAAAATTGAGTCAACTTAAACCCGCCCACGGAGGTAACGATGGAGAAGGATCCGGCCACCCCCATCAGCCCGCCCGAACGTCCCAGCATGCCAGCTGAATATGGCATTTCTTCCGGCAGCCAGGGGTTGCTCAGCTGGGAGTATGTGCGCCAGCAAATGGTCAAATCGCACAATTACTGGATCAACAGTACCCGGCCCGACGGACGTCCGCACGCCATGCCCGTATGGGGCGTCTGGCTGGATGATACCTTATATTTTGGCATCGCGCGGACATCCCGCAAGGCGTTAAATCTTTTTGCCAACCCGACTGTCAGCGCACACACGGAGAGCGGTGACGAAGTTGTAATCCTCGAAGGAGTGGTGGTGGAAGTCGCGGAGCGGTCACTGCTGGATCGAATTACCCGTGAGATAGCCAAAAAATATCCGGGCATGCCCCCGGAGGCCGACCCTGACCCAGGCAACGTTACCTTTGCAGTCCGAGCCAGCGCGGTTTTTGCCTTCCATGAACAGGATTTTCCAAAATCCGCAACCCGATGGCGGTTTTAAAATGGATTAACAACGGGTTTGACACTTGCAGATAATTGTTGTAAAGTGAACTAGATTTGCACCGAATACGGCGTCAACAATTTCCAGGGAGGAACTAAATGAACGCAATCCTGTCTGTTGGGACACTATTCATCCTGGCGTACCGGCTGCCCGCTGGGGTGCTGCAGCAGGTAAAAACAGGCATCCCCTGGTGGTTTTGGGGATTAATGGTCCTCACCTTGGGTCTTCTGGTATGGATGCTCTTCACCCGCCCCAAAGAAGAAGACCGCGACGAGAAAGCGGAAAAATATCAGGAAATCCAGATACCTATGAGTTCTGGCAAGAGCTCATCGGCATTTGACCTGGAGGACGACGATGTCGATTTCGGTCCGTATGCAGATCGTATCGGGGAAACCGAGTCGCCCGCAGCCAATCCCCCTCCCTTTGTTGAATCGGTGGATGAGGAAATCCCTATTCAACCAGACTTCGATACCAGTTATCTCGCGCCGGACGACTTGACGATTATTGAAGGCATTGGCCAAAAAATCGCCAAAATATTAGCTCAGGCTGATATTCACACCTACGCTCAACTCGCCAATACCGATTCCGAGAAACTGCTGGTGGTTCTGGCTTCTGCGGGCATTTTCATGACAGATCCGACCACCTGGCCAGATCAAGCCCGTTTTGCTGCCGAGGGCAAGTGGGATGAATTGAAAAAATTACAGGAATCACTCCAGGGGGGACGCCAGGTAAATTAATTAATCCTTTACCTTGGTAATTTCCGGTCGGAAATGGTTTTCCGGCCGGTTTTCATTTCAAGTAAAATTAAATCAGAGAGACTTTTGCGAGCAAGACCATATGGATCAGCACTCAGGGAGAAAATGCCAATGAAACCAGGGCTTTCTCGTATCACTGGAACCGCATTGATTTTTGCAGCGGTACTTGGTTTGATTTTCAGCCTGGCAGGGCTGATTTATCTGGGGAGGTACTCCAGCCGCGTGACTTCGAGCTTGACGGACACGCTGGACAGCCTGTCGCAGGCGCTGGTGATCACCCAGGATGGATTGACTGTAGCAGACACTGCCCTGCAGGATGCCGATTCTGCACTGATTTCCATGACTGGCACACTGGATGGGGTTAACCAATCCCTGAGCGGGATGGATGTAACCCTGGATGCGCTGCGCACACTGCTTGGCACAGATTTACCAGCTACAATCGAAGCCACCCAGGATTCACTGGCATCAGCTGAAACCAGCGCTAAAAACATCGACGGGGTATTAACCTCAATCAGCCAAATTCCATTTCTTGGCTCCCTGGTATACAACCCGGAGGTCCCGTTAAATGAGACGCTGGCCAGCATTTCAGACAGCCTGGATCCAATCCCCGGTTCCCTACGAAAAGCCAAAATCGGGCTGGATACCGCCAACACCAATCTGGAAACTATCAATACTGACATGGACGGGGTAGTGGAAAGCACCGGTGCAATAAGCGCCAGTACGGTTGAGTCCCAGCGCGTGATCAACGATTATAAAACCCTTGTCAGCGGTGTTCAGACCCGGGTTAAGACGCTGCAGACAAATCTGCCCGGCCAGTTGCGCCTGGCAACCTTGGCAGCGGCATTCTTCTTTATCTGGTTGGGTCTGGCGCAGATCGGATTGCTGACACAGGGCCTGGAGTTGAGATCCCGTGGGCGGAAATCCACCAACCCGGCTGTTATCGATTAAAATCGGCGGGATAGCTCCGCCATAAACCCACTTTCAGGAAATCTTTGCGATGGAAATCTCCCTGCTCACCGAAGTCACGGATGAAATTGTAGAGTCTTTTGCCCAGCTTCTGCCGCAACTCAGTACCAGTGCGGTCATCCCCACCCGCGCCGAGTTGCAGGAAATTGCCGATAACGATTCATTTTTTATCGCACGGGACCCGGAACTGGGCGGGCAAATCGTTGGTTCGCTGACACTGGTGACCTTTCGCATCCCCACTGGCGTACGCTCCTGGATCGAGGATGTGGTGGTGGACACTTCCATGCGCGGCAAAGGCATTGGCGAGGCGTTGACGCGGGCTGCTCTGCAGCGCGCAGCGGAATTAGGCGCCAAAACGGTCGACTTGACCTCCCGTCCATCGCGCGAGGCCGCTAATCGCCTGTATCGCCGGGTCGGGTTTGAGCTGCGCCAAACCAATCTGTACCGCTACGATATCAAATAACTTGCGGTGATGGAATCATTGACTGACAGCGCGTCTCCCCGCCGGCGCCGGCGCCGCGAATTTTGGGCGGGGGTACGCGGCGAATTGCCCCTCATCGTAGGGGTTTTTCCCTTTGGAATGATTTACGGTGTGATAGCCATCAGTGCCGGCATGCCAGCCAGCGCAGCCCAGGCGATGTCGGCGATAGTTTTCGCCGGTTCTGCCCAATTTGCCACAGCCCAATTGGTAGCTGGCGGAGCTCCGACCCTGGTTTTGGTGATGACCATTTTCATTTTAAATTTGCGGCATGCGTTGTACAGCGCATCCATCGCCCCTTATACCAAACACCTTTCGGGCTGGTGGAAAGCAGGGCTCAGCTATCTCCTAACCGATGAAGCCTACGCCGTCACAATTGGCAACTATGAGCGAGAAGGTGACAATTCCTACAAACACTGGTTTTTCCTGGGTGCCGGTTTAACGCTCTGGATCTTCTGGCAGCTCAGCGCCGCTGCGGGTATATTGCTGGGGGCGGTGATTCCGGCAGAATGGTCGCTGGACTTCGCAGCGGCTTTGACTTTTATCGCAATGACCCTGCCGCTCTTAAGGGACCGCGCAACCGTGTCAGCTGCGATCGCTGCCGGCATGGTGGCAATTGTGGCTTTCCCGCTGCCCTACAAATTGGGTCTGGTGGCTGCCGCATTTGCTGGAATCGTAACAGGCATGTTGGTGGAAGGTCGGCGCAAATGAATATTTGGCCTGCCCTCATCGCCGGCGGAGTGTTGACCTACCTCACACGCCTTTCGTTTATATTTCTATTCGGCATCCTCGATCCACCTGAAGTGCTGCGGCGCGCACTGCGCTTTGTGCCGCCAGCCGTGCTCTCGGCTATCGTTTTCCAGGAATTGTTGATCCGCGATAGCGTACTGATGCTATCAGTGAACAATTTCCGCTTGTTGGCCGGAATCGCCGCCATACTGGTCGGAGTGCGCACCAAAAACTCTCTGCTGGTCATCGCCACTGGCATGATCATCCTGCTGTTGTTGAACCAGATTTTTCCTGGTTAAATCCCTGATAATTCCGCAATAAACAGTGTTACGAGAAATATCCGCAACATTCATCTATAATACAGACATGAAAAGATACACTTTTTTCACCCTGATTTCCATTACCCTGTCTGTGATATTGCTGGCTATTCCAGCCCGAGCAGCACAGGCTTATTCCCTCCCGGCTACCATTCCTCCTGATTTTGTCTTAATCGACAGCGCGCCCGGGGTGGACCTTTACCGTAAAGAGTACGCCGGGGGTACACCCGACTATGTAATCGTGATCGACCTTTCCAAAGAAGCCGGAATCCAGCTGCTGCACGGCGCCGTGGCGGATGCAGGCGCGGGAACTGGCGCTTATGGTGGGAATAATCCCACCCTGGTGCGTCAATCGCTACAACAGTTCTGGGACGGTTTTACGGCGGCAACCACCGATGCAGTCTGTCTGGTCAACGGTGAGTTCTTTTCCACTGACGGCGACCCAACCGCTCTGGCTTTTCCACTCAAGGTCGATGGACAAATCCTTAGCGAAGGCTATGGCAGGGACGAATTCCCCGACCAGAAGCGCATGCTTGAATTGTGGACAGATCAGGCGCGCATCACCAGCTTGACCGCTGAAACTTTAGCTGCTTCCGATGCACCCAATATTCTCACCGGTCTGGCTGAAAATGCCGAAAAAGACTCGAACTCGCTGGTCGGGCGCACCTTCGCCGGTGTTGATGATGCCGACGGCAACGGCAGCCTGGAAACCGTCCTGTTTATTTCATCCAAGACCAGCCGCGCGGCGGAAGCCGCCGGTGTACTGCGCACCTTTGGCGCGGACGATGTGATCATGCTGGACGGCGGCGACTCAGCTCAAATGATGTGTAACAATCAGCCGCAAGTCTATTCTGATCGCAGCATCCCCCAGGCAATTGGGATCACCGCCGGTGAACAAGCGGCTTATGCTATGAAAGTGGTTCGTCAGAGTGATTGGGAAATTGTGGTCCAGGGCAAACCTTTGGACATCGAACTCTCCCTGACCAATGCTGGCAGTGAAACCTGGCAGCCGGGCGACGTAGCCCTGCTTAACCAGCGTAACGACTGGGGAGCCGGCGAACGCCTTGAACTTCCGGTGGAAGTTCCGCCGGGTGCAGATGTCGCCTTTAACTGGACCACCCCGGTGTTTGAGAAAACTGGCGTGTTCGTATCGCAATGGCAAATCGTCCGCAGCAGCCAGGAATTTACCGACAAGCCCATCCTCATCCATGTGATCGTCATCCCGCCAGAACTGGAAGACAAAAAAGAAGAATTGGAAGGTCAAATCCGTGAATGGGCGCGGCAGCAAGTCGAGGATATGGAGCAAATGATCCTGGATTGGATCCAGGCTCAGGTACGCCAGGGCATTGAAAAGATCTGTCCGTTTGGGGCGGCTTTGCCGGGAGTAGTAATCGCCGGAGAGATTTGGAAACACAAGAAGAAGCGCCAATGAGCGGTTACTTTCACCCTGTGATGGAAATTATCGGTAAAGTTGAACTTCTTATGCTCGGGATGCAATCCGATTCTATCGAGACCACCCGTGTACAACAGGTTCAGGCGACCTGGGATGGACTCGAAAATGATAAACATGCCGGCCGTACTCGTCCATCTGACTCCCGGACTCCGCAGTATCCCCGCGGAACACCCATCCTGAACGACCGACAGGTTTGCATCGTCTCGGCAGAGGAACTGGCAGCCATTGCCAGCGATATGGACATACCTGAAGTTAGACCGGAATGGCTGGGGGCGAATATACTTGTCAGCGGTATTCCAAACCTCACCCGGCTCCCACCTGGATCGCGTTTGGTCTTCGCGGGCGGGACGGTATTGTACATTACCCATTTTAATAATCCTTGTTCACTTCCCGGCAAAATGATCCAGGCCAATTATTCCAATCGCGACGGCCTGGCACCGGCGTTCGTTCGCAGCGCCCAGCATCGCCGCGGTTTGGTCGCCATGGTGGAACAGCCTGGCACGATCTCCACTGGCGAAGCCATCCAGGTAGTCATCTTCAAGCATTATCAATATCTTGAAGGTACCTAAGGGAGCACAATCAATGTCTGACCAGCTGGCGAAGAAATTATTGATCAAACCGGGCAGCAGGATTCTGGTACGTAATGCGCCTCCAGGGTACCTTGATAAGCTGGAACTGCTGTCTGACGGCGGTGAGTTGCTGACGACCGTAGAAGGTTCCTTTGATGTGGTGCTGCAATTCGTTCAACACAAAGCCGATGTGGACAGCCAGGCGCTTGAATCCACCCTGGCTGTGCGTGAAGGCGGGATTGTGTGGATGATCTACCCCAAACGCTCGAAATCGATCCAATCCGACATAAACCGCGACGCTGGTTGGGACGTGTTGTGGCAGGCTGGCTGGGTTGGGATTGCTATCGTAGCCATCGATGACGCCTGGGCTGCGCTGCGTTTCAGGCCGGTCAAAGACGTAAAGCGCAAACCGGACAGCATCTTCCTAAAATAAGTTCCTGCGAGGAGTGTTCCCATGGATGAAACGCTTGCTTACCGCCTGATTCTGTTGCCGCAGTCCCTGGCTATCTTCAAACTCGATCCTTCAGCGACCATCCCGGAGTGGATTTGGGCTTCAAAATTTTTGACCATAACCCGCACCCGGGAAGAGTGCTCCATTATTTGCGACGCTGATCAGGTGCCCGCAGAAATCAGCAGCGAAGGGGGTTGGCGTGCCCTCAAAATGGAAGGTCCCTTCGAATTCACTCAAATAGGCGTATTGGCTTCGGTAGCCAATCCGCTGGCAGCCGCGCAGGTTTCGATCCTCTCGATCGCTACCTACGACACCGATTATGTGCTGGTCACCGAGCCGGATTTACCGACAGCTTTGAAAGCACTGGCAGAAGCGGGTCATCAAGTACTCGCTTAGCACACCTTAAACCGCCAGATTGAACAGCTGCCTGTGATAAGATTAGTGCATTCCCCCTCTGGAGTCATGTATTGAGCCAGCCCGTTGCAGGAAATCCCAAACCGGCGGTGGGCCGCGGTTATGCCATCGCGATTTTTGGCATCGCGGTCTGGTCTGCCACGGCAACCTTTATTGCCTATCTGACCTCGCGGTATGACTTTCCGCCCTTTCTGCTGGCTGCCTGGCGCGACGCCATCGCCGGGGTGACGGTCTGGCTGGTGCTGCGGACGGTACGACCCAACCTGCTGCGAATGCCTCGCAGTCAGTGGGGTTTCATCTTTGGGTACGGTCTGCTGCTTTCCGGATTCAATGCCCTGTGGACGGTCTCGGTGGTGCTGAACGGCGCCGCCGTCTCGACAGTGATGGTTTACAGTTCTGCAGCTTTTACCGCGCTGATCGCCTGGCGCATGTTTGATGAAGGCATGAGCCTGCCCAAAATCGCGGCAGTCTTGCTCGGGATTGGCGGTTGCGTCCTGGTTGCCGGCGCCAATAATCCAGTCGCCTGGCAAAGCAATCTGCTGGGAGTCGTTACCGGCTTGATTTCCGGGCTGGCTTTCACCGCTTATTCGCTGATGGGCAAGGTGGCAGCCCGGCGCGGCATTTCTTCCTGGGCAGCCCTGACCTACACCTTCATGTTAGCCTCGGTTCTGCTGGTCGCCTACAATTTCCTGCTGCCAGAGCTTGGCGGCGTTATCCTGGGCAGTCCAACGCTGATGCCGGCATTGGATGCACGCGGCTGGGTGGCGCTGCTGCTGCTGGGACTTGGGCCAACCATCGGCGGCTATGGGTTATACAACTACAGCCTGGGATTCCTGCCGGCGTCGGTGGTCAACCTGCTGGCGACCATGGAACCTGCCATGACTGCGATTCAATCCTATCTGCTGTTGGGGGAACGGTTTACATTGCCGCAGATCATCGGCAGCCTGTTGATCATTGGCGGCGTGGTGATCATCCGCCTGATGGAAGGCCGGCAGCACACGGAAACGGTCAACCCGGCGCCGGTCTAAGCGTGAGGTGCTGTTCTCTCACCCTGCAGGTCCCGAAAAAGGGACTTGTATTTGCATTTCTATTTCCGTATAATTCATCTACGTATAAAACAATTGTTCTATTGGAACAGAGGAACGCATGTCCGAATTCATGAATGTCAATGTGGTGTATTTTTACGTTACCAATTGGGAAGCCGGCAAGAAGTTTTACTGCGAGACACTTGGTTGGCCGATTGCCTTCACCGATGAAGGCATGGGATGGGAAGAATACGGCGAGGACGGCGCAACCCACATCGCCATCAACCGCTGGGATGAAGGGACACCACCGGCGAAGGCAGGCGGCGCCACCTGCACCCTGCTGGTCAAAGATGCTCACGAGGTGACCGAGTCTCTGCAGGCCAAAGGTGTGCGCTGTGACGATGTGGTGACGATTCCCGGCGCGGTGACTTATGGGACCTTCTATGACCCGGAAGGCAATCGCATCCAGTTTGTCAACGACACACCGGCGGCATAAATTTAGATCTTTTGTAGGGGCGCAGTGACACTGCGCCCCTACAGACTTCGGACTGGTATACCCGCTTGATCTTTGCGCTGAACACGCAGCACAGCAATTTTGGTCGGGTGGTTGAACGGTGCAGGATCCGTCGGGTAGTGCGACTCGCGGATGGTTTCCGGGTAACCAGTCACATCCAGCGGCACCGGGATAATTTCCTCCAGCACCAGATAACCACCGTTGTTCAGGTCGCGCAGCTCGTCCAGGTAATCGCTGCCGCTGACAAACAGGGCATTATTGACGGCTACCAAAATGCCGTTATGCGCTACTAATGGCCGCACTTTATTGATCAGGCGTGCATTCTCAGCAGCCAGATCCACCCGTCCGGCTGGAGTGACTGAGAAAAAAGGCGGATCGAGGATGACGCAGTCGAACAAAGCACCCGAATCCTTCAGCCGAGCCACCTGGCGGAAATAATCGCCGGCCAGAAAATCCTGGCTGTGCACCGTAAACCCGTTGAGCGCATAGGATTGGCGGGCCAATGCCAGAAAATTTGCGCTTAAATCCAATTGAACCACTCGGGTGGCGCCGCCAGCCAGAGCTGCCACACCCAGGCTGCCAGTGTAAGCAAAAGTATTGAGCACCTGCCGGCTTTTCAATCGCCGCCGCAGCCACTCCCTCAGGTTCCGTGTGTCGAGATACAAACTGGCATCCTGATTCAGGGTCAAATTCAGCGCGTAGCGTACCCCGTGCTCGCTGATTTCCCCATCCGCTTGTTGTCCATGGGTCAAAACACCGCGCCGGCTGTCAGCATCCTCGGCATTACGGGTTTTGACAATCACCGCCTGCAGCCACGGCAGATATTCGAGCAGCCAGTGCTGAAGCAGCAGGATCAAGGCTTCGAATTCGGCGGGCTGGTTAGCCTGATTAAAGAAAACCAGCGTGCGTGCATAAAGGTCAATTACCAACCCCGGACAGCCTTCGGTGTAACCGTTGAACAGGCGCAGGGCAGCGGCATGACGTGCATCGATCAGTCCCTGGCGCGCCTGCACCGCGGTCTGGATGGCTTGCATGGTATCTTGCGCGATTACGGTCAAATTAAGGCTCCGCTGGCTTCTTCAGGCCTAATTATACGTCCAGCCGCAAAGCCAGGATGCAAGTACCGGAACAAATCGCCGTATGTTTGTCAGGAAATGTTGAAAACCTCCTATGAGCGTTGTATGCTTAAGAACAATCCTTTTCACCCATTGAACCGCGAGGAAACCCATGCCGACAGCCATCCCAGGACCAGCCTACCGCATCGTCACTCCCCGATTAGTCATCCGCTGCTGGAATCCACAGGACGCACCGCTGCTGAAAACGGCCATGCAGGCCAATGTCGACCATTTACTACCCTGGCTGCCGTTCGCACGCAACGAACCGGAAGAATTGCAGGTCAAAATCGAACGCATGCGATATTGGCGCTCACGGTTTGATTCGGACGTGGATTACACCTATGGGATTTTCAATGCCGAGGAAAGCCGGGTAGTCGGCGGCACCGGGCTGCACAAACGCGTTGGCGACCGCGCCTTTGAAATTGGCTACTGGATCGATCATGAAGTCATTAATCAGGGATATGCCACCGAGGTCAGCGCAGCGCTGGTCAAGACCGCCTTCGAGATCATGGATGTACGCCGGGTTGAAATCCATTGCGACCCGCTCAATCACCGCAGCGCTGCCGTGCCGCGCAAGCTGGGATTTATTCATGAGGCTACTCTGCGCGAACGCTTTCCCGCCGCTGAAAGTGAATGGACCGACATTATGATCTGGTCGATCTTTGCCGCGGATTACCCGGAAAGCCCAGCACACAAAATCAACATCCAGGCGTTTGACTCAGCCAATCGCCAAATCATGTAGGAGAAAAACTAATGACAGAAGAAAAAGTAAAATATGAAGAGTTCCGAGTGGATGGTGAGCAGTTGGTCTCGAAAATCAAAGAGATCATCCACGAGGGCAACGTCCGCCGCATTATCATCAAAAACGAAAAAGACGAGGTGCTGGTCGAATTGCCCTTGACGATTGGCGTGGTGGGTGCCCTGCTGCTGCCGGTTTGGGCAGCCGTAGGCGCTATCGCCGCTCTGGCAGCCAAACTGACCATCGTCGTAGAAAAAGTAGACCAGACGATGTAGCGGCGCTCAATGAGCGCCAAAATATTAAGTGTAGCCACGCCCCTCAGGCGTTCTTAGGCATACCAATCTTTTCGGGTGGCTGGCAATCCGCTTGGACCATCCGCGGTCGGTTTGACCAGCAGGGATTGATACACATTCAACCTCCCACTGTGAAAGCCATGCGACGACCCGGCCATGTATAAACGCCACACCCGGTAGGTCACCTCGTCCACGAATTGCAGCGCCTGCTGATGATGGCTCTCCAGCCGGCTGACCCAGTGCCGCAGCGTCAGGGCGTAATGCTCGCGCAGCGACTCGACGTCGCGAACTTCCAGGTTCGCTTCCTCGGCGGCGCGCAATGATTCGGAAATCGGTTCGAGTTCGCCGTCCGGAAAGACATAGGCATCGCTGAAGTCGCCGCGCTTGGACGGACCATCGTTCAAGCGGCGCGCTATGCCGTGATTGAGGAATACCCCTCCTGGTTTTAGCAGCGATACTGCCTTTTTGAAATACACCGGCAGCAGCGCCGCACCGACATGCTCGAACATGCCAATGCTGACCAACGCATCATACGGCTGTGATTCATCCAATTCGCGGTAATCGCGCACTTCCACCCGGCAGTTCTCGCCCAGCCCGGCAGCGGCGATGCGCTGGTTTGCCAGTTCAGCCTGCGGTCGGCTGAGCGTGATCCCCAGGACGTCCACGCCGTAATTTTGCGCAGCATAGATTGCCAGTCCGCCCCAACCGCAGCCAACGTCCAACAGGCGTTGACCCGGCTGTAGCCGCAGCTTCCGGCAAATATGCTCCAACTTGGCGGTTTGGGCAGCTTCCAGACTCATGTCGGGTGAGGGGAAATAGGCGCATGAATACACCATGCGGGAATCCAGAAACAATTGGTAAAAGTCGTTGGAAACGTCGTAGTGATAGGTAACCGCCTGTCGGTCACGGTCGATCGAGTGAACTTTTCCACGCAAATTAGCTGCCTTCCGTCCGTTCGTTCGATCCAGGTCATGTTTTGGCAGGCGCATCAACTTGCCGGCGGCGCTCAATTTTGAGCCCCAGCCGTTGGTAACCTTCACCAGCGCATCTGCCAGGTCAAATATGGTGATAATGTCGCCTTCGATGTCAAATTCGTTATACAGGTAGGCCTCTGCCAGTGCCAACTCGGTGCCGGCTGAAAACATCGATCGCAGCGCACCCGGGTGATGCAAGACCAGGGTCGCGGGTCGCGGGTTTGAGTCGGGCCATACCGTGCCATCCCATAACCGCACTCCGACTGATTCGACCCCTGTCGGCTGGAAAACTTGATTGAGGAATTCAAGCGAGTTGATTTTAGCTTCCAAATCGGTTTCAACCGCTTCTTTTTGCAGCATGGTATCCTCCTATAACTTGCTTACAAGCAGCCGCCGGTAATTCGCCTGTTTCAACATGGCGGATATATAGAG
>DATMXL010000110.1:0-8193 GCA_035561555.1 Bellilinea sp. | reverse complement strand
CTATAATTGCAAGACCTGAATCGTTAATTTCTAGATTTGATATAATTTACCCGTTGGCTAAAGATGTTAAGCATTGGAGTTCAACCGGAGTCAAGGGGATTTAGCATGGAAGACAATCGAAGCTGGTACATCAACGCCATTTTCTACCAGGTATACGTCCGTGCATTTTGTGACAGCAACGGCGATGGTCATGGCGACCTGCAGGGGTTGATCTCGAAGCTGGATTACATTCACGACCTTGGCGTGGATTGCATCTGGTTGATGCCCATCTATCCTTCACCCTTGCGCGATGATGGCTACGATATCGCCGATTTCACCAGCGTCTTGCGGGAGTACGGCACTCTGGACGACTTCAAACAATTGGTTGACGGTGCCCATGCACGCGGTCTGCGCGTGATCACTGACCTGGTGCTTAATCACACCTCAGATCAGCACCCCTGGTTCCAGGCGGCTCGCAGCGACCGGCAGTCGACTTTCCGGGATTATTATGTCTGGTCAGATACCGACCAAAAATACAGCGATGCCCGCATCATTTTTATCGATACCCAGAAATCCAACTGGAGTTGGGATGAAAAAGCTGGCCAATATTTCTGGCACCGTTTTTACCCATCCCAGCCAGATTTGAACTATGCTAATCCAGCCGTCCAGGCTGAAATGCACGCTGTGATGCGCTTCTGGTTGAATCTCGGCATTGATGGCTTCAGAGCTGATGCCATTCCTTACCTTTTTGAACGGGAAAGCACCAACTGCGAGAACTTGCCCGAGACTCATGCCTTCCTGAAGACTGTCCGCTCCATTCTGGATACGGAGTATCCGGGACGCATATTATTAGGCGAAGCCAACCAGTGGCCTGAGGATGTGCGCCCGTATTTCGCGGATGGGGATGAAGTCCACATGAATTTCCATTTCCCACTCATGCCGCGGCTCTACCTGGCGCTGCACGATCAGGATGTGGAACCCATCAAATGGGTCTTTAGCCGAACTCCAACTATCCCGGAAAATTGTCAATGGTGCACTTTCCTGCGCAACCACGACGAGCTGACTCTGGAAATGGTCACGCCGGAGGAGCGGGAAGCGCTTTGGCAGGCTTACGCGCCAGATCACAAGATGAGACTCAATCTAGGAATCCGCCGGCGTCTGGCATCCCTTCTGGATAATGATCCGCGCCGAATTCGGCTTTTGAATGCCTTGCTCTACAGCCTGCCCGGGACGCCGATCTTGTATTATGGTGATGAAATCGGCATGGGTGACAATATTGACCTGTTTGACCGCAATGGAGTGCGCACTCCCATGCAGTGGGATGAGACGCGGGGAGCCGGTTTTTCCACTGCCAAACCGGATCAATTCTATGCGCCGTTGATCGACAAGGCGCCGTATGATTTCCGCAGCGTCAATGTGGTTCAACAAGATGTCGACCCCGACTCCCTGCTCAATTTCATGCGTATGTTAATCCGCCACCGGAAAACTCACCCCGAACTGGCATCTGGAACCATGTCCTGGGTGGAAACCGATAACCCGGCTGTGGCAGCCTTTACCCGCCGACTGGGAGATAAAGGTCTCCTGGCAGTTTTCAACCTTTCTGATACGTCGCGCGGCGCACGGATACCCCGTGAACTGCGACAGGAACCCCGCACCGATCAGTTGGGAAGTTATCTGCGTCTATTGCCCGAACAAACCAACCTGAACCTTAAGCCGTACCAGTTTGCCTGGTTCAAACTGTAATACCGGACTGGGTCAGTAATCCTCGCCGCCGATTTCCTCCTCCGGCAGTGGGTCGCTAATGGCGGCAGTGCGCGCATGGGTTAACTCGATCAACGCTTTGACCGCCAGCCGGATATTCAATCCACGCTGACCGCCTGAAATGTGAATCTGCTCGTATTGCAACGCCTCGCTGGCGACCACTACCTGGAAACCTTTGTTAAGCAGAGCAAGCGGAGAAATTCCGCCGGCTTGCAGCCCGGTAAGCTGTTCAGCTTCGCGCAGCGAGGGTATTTTGAGTTTTTTCTCGCCGATAAACGCAGCCAGACTTTTTAAATTGACCGCATGATCCCCTGGCACCACAGCCAGAATCGGTTTGGCAGGTCTTTCACGGACCACCACAATTGTCTTGTACACAAGCGAAGGGGATACCCCAATTAATCGGGCACTTTCCAATGCGCCGATTTTTTCAGCGGGAAGTTCGTAGGGTGTGTAGGGAATCTTCCGTGAATCTAAAAATCGGGTAACGTTGTTTGTGACCATTGCGGACCTAAGTAAGAACTACGCTCTGAGCTTGGTGGGTGCAGGTAAATCGGATTGCTATAGATCCAACCGCGCTGCTTGCCAAGGAAGGGTATAGAAGCCTCTACGCGATACACACCCGGATCCTTGGTGATGTGAGCGCCTACCTGTTGATCCTTCCAAGTTCTGATTACCCGTCCGTCTCGAATCAGCCGGCACTCGGTTGGCAAAGGTAGACGTACCTGCAGGGTGACGGCGCCCCGCATTTCCGCGGCATCACCCATCGAAAGGACGCCTTGTTTCGTTTGGGCAGTAAAGCGAAACCCGCGCGTAGAGGCCGGCAGGTCATAGCCGATAAAGCAATGACCCTTCTGCAGCGCCTGATAAATCAGTTTCCTATCCCCGTTGAAATTGTTTCCGCTGAGCGGCTCGCTGGTCAGAACGTGTGTGTTGATTGCCTGGAAATGATACGAATAGGGAAAAATATCCCGTCGGATCAAGCCAAATTTCATTTTGAGCTGATGAGCATCCGATCCGCCAATCGCTACCACCCGCTGCCCCTGCGCCAGCAGATTGTCCCACCGTTGCAGAGCAGCCGGGTGCGGGCTGTGAGCTACAAGGTCCGGAAATAACCCGTAGCGCGTGGCATCCAAAGCACTATGGATCACTTGTTTGAGTTCACTCAACCCGTTCCACAACTCGATACCGGTATAATTGCGCACTTCCCAGCTCTCCCAGGAGATGTCGGGTTCCTGGAACAGAGACAATGCCGGGTCAACCGGGTGGGCGATAAAACTAATTCCTCCTGCCTGGTTAACGCGGTCGATCAGCTGTTGGGGATTCTCTGCATAAATCGCCATCTCATGGTCGACACCCAAAACCAGCATATGGTCTTTTTGCGGTTGTAGCGCCTGGTCATGGATCTCTTCGCCAACCAAAACCAGCATCTTTCGCCCGTCTCTACGAAGGTAGCCTTCAATCCCCTCCACCCGAACATTATGATCGGTAAATATCAGTGCATCCAGGCCGGCATCCAGCGCTGCCTCTGCCGCCTGCGTGTGTGTGCCAGTGCCATCGGAAAAGCGTGTATGCACGTGCAGGTTAATAACATATTCATGCATTGACGTTTTCCGTCCGAGACAGGTATAATTCGTGGGTCTACATAAATGGAGGAACGAGCTTGACCAATTACCTTGATATCGCACTGATTATAATCTCGATCGCATTGATCGCCAGCGTCATCTTTCAGAACAAAGGCGTTGGCCTTGGCAGTTTATCCGGGGCGGACAGCAGCCAGGTTTTTTCTGCCCGACGGGGCCTCGAGAAAACAATCTTCATCATCACCATTGTGCTGGCAATTGTCTTTGTGCTTCTCACCCTGGCGACGGTGGCATTCGGATAAAGAGTCAGCAATCCGGTGGCAGCACTGCCTGCCATCCTTGCTCACGGGGCGACTACCTTAATTTGGGAGTACGCCCTTTTCTCATTACACTCCTATGAAAAAATTTCGCTGGCAACTCCTTATCATCTTCCTGACCGGAATCGTGGTTGGGATCCTTTTGTTAAGCCAACAACCAGATGCAGCCCCGGGTGAAACGACTGAACCAGTGAAAGGCGGCTTTTACACGGAAGCTCTGGTTGGATCATTGCAGCGGCTTAATCCCATGCTCGATTTTGGCAATCCTGCCGACCGCGACGTCGATCGTCTACTCTACAGCCGGCTGATCACTTTTGATGAGCGCGGCAGTGCAGTGGCTGACCTGGCCAGCGGTTGGGGTGTTTCACGAGACGGAACAGTTTACAATTTCGAGCTAAAGCCTGATATCACCTGGCATGACGGTGAACCGCTTACTGCCGATGACATTCTGTTTACGACGGAACTGCTGCGCAATGGTGGAGAATATGTGCCGTCGGACTTGCAGGAATTCTGGTCTGGCATTGAGGTGGTCAAACTCAGCCCAAATTCCCTGCAATTCAAACTGCCTGAGCCATTCTCGCCATTCCTGGATTACTTGTCATTCGGAATCTTGCCAAGCCATATCTTGTCCGGGAAGACAATGGATGAAATCAAGGACATGGATTTCAACATCCAACCCGTTGGCAGCGGTCCATACAAGTTCGAACGCCTGATTGTAGAGGAAGGTCAAATTTCCGGCCTGGTACTCACTGCCTATGCTGGCTATTATGGCACAGCGCCATTTATTGAGCAGCTCATATTCCGCTATTATCCCGATTCAGCCGCTGCCCTTCAAGCTTACCGGGCGGGTCAGGTGCAGGGCATCAGCCACATTTCACAGGATGCATTACCGGCAGCTCTGGGAGAACCAAACCTGGCTGTATACACCGGCCGGCTGCCGGAATTGAGTATGGTTCTGTTCAACTTGAAAAATGATGAAACATCGTTTTTCCAGGATGCCAACTTGCGGCGGGCGTTGTACATGGGGATCAATCGCCAGTATATCGTCGACAGAATATTTGCCGGTCAGGCCATTTTGGCGGATGGGCCAATTTTCCCGGGAACCTGGGCATTTTATGATGCCACGCCGCGGGTCGAGTTGGATGTCGAGACTGCCAAAACGCTGCTCGACGAAGCCGGCTTCCCGGTAAACCCGGAGAATACTACCGAGCGAGTCAGTTCCGATGGAATGGTCCTCAAATTCACATTACTCCATCCAGATACTGACCTGCATCGTCAGGTGGCAGAGTCCATCCAGCAGGATTGGTCTGGCTTGGGCGTATCAGTGACCCTGGAAGCTGTGCCGTACGATGTGCTGGTGATGGAACGGCTGGCGAACCGGGAATATCAAGCCGCCCTGGTTGACCTTAACCTGGCGCAATACCCGGACCCCGACCCTTACCCCTTTTGGGATTCGATCCAGGCAACGGGCGGTCAAAATTATTCCCAATGGGATGACAAAATAGCCAGCGAATACCTAGAGGAGGCCCGCATCACGGTTGATGTCGGCGAGCGCGCCCGCCTCTACCGGAATTTCCAGGTCATTTTCACCGACGAATTGCCCTCTCTGCCGTTGTATTACCCGGTGTATAACTACGGCGTAGACCGTCAAATCCAGGGCGTTCGCATGGGTCCGCTATTGGATACCAGCGACCGGTTTGCCACCATACTGCAATGGTTCCTGGTCGCACGCGTGCCCACCCCTACACCACCAACCCCTTAATCTCCTCAGGTCGAAAGGAGCTAAAATGCAGTTTTTGGAAAATGACTTGGCATTTTTGCAGGCTTCGACACCCGTATTGGAAGAATATCTTTTATCGGATCTGCTATATTACCCCGTTACCGGTCTGCGCGGTCGGCAATTAACCGGGGACACGACCCGTTTGACTCTGGGCAACTTGCTGCTCAGCCAAAAACGATTATCCAGCGTCACCCTGCCGGCAGATGCCTCGGCTCAGTTTAGTGAGTTTACTCGGCAAATTGACCAGGTTCACGGTCAATGGCGCTCACGCTGGGATATAAAAATCCAACAGGAAATCCCAAACCGATTAATGTTGTGGAAAAACTACCTGAGTGAATGGGGGGAGGAGTCAAAATCAAGGTCTGGTGACTATCCCTACAATGTTCGCCTGCGGGTGATCCTGGAGCTGCTTCTTAAAGAAACCGACGCGCTGCTGGTACAGGAAAAGGCATTGTTACATTCGCTCGACCAGCGACTAAAAGGCAAAGGCGAGCCTGGGAATTTTGTGTGGGATGAGACGTTCACCACGGGGTTTCCGTCCGACGAGTTTTGGTATTTGTATATGCAATTCTGAAGAAAAAAACGAAACCGGGTTAAAATAGGCTTCATTCTGGCTTCTGCGGAGCGGAATGAAGCTTTTCATAATAGAGGCAAATATTTATTGCGCATAGCAAAGAATTTAAGTGAAAGAAACTAATTTCTGGGGGCAAAAAGTTAAATGATTAAGGTCGAGTTGACTGAAAGATCCATCGAATGAAGGCAGTTAAAAATGGTATTTAGCGGGCACGGTGATGACGGGACGACTGGTTTATTGGGTTCAGGGCGGGTGCCGAAAAGTGACCTGCGCATGGAAGCCCTCGGCACTTTGGATGAGGCTAACGCTGCTCTGGGTATGGCACGCAGTCTGATGGAGCAGACCTCAGAAGCCGAAATGTTACTGGAAATTCAACGGCAGCTGTATCACATGATGGCCGAAATTGCCGCTACTCCTGAGAACTCTGCTCGCTTTATGCAAATTGATGCGAAAACTGTGAAAAGCTTGGAAACGCACATTGACCGCCTGAATGACCAGGTCCGCTTGCCGGGTGAATTTATCGTTCCCGGGGATTCAACCGTCAGCGCGGCGGTATCGATCGCACGTACCATCGTTCGGCGTGCAGAACGACGCGTGGTAGAGTTGATTACCCGCGGCTTGGTAACCAACCCGGAATTGACAGCCTACTTAAACCGACTATCCTCACTACTTTTTATCTTAGAGCTTTACGTTTTGCAGCACTCAGGTAAGGGCAAACCAACCCTGGCCAAAGGGATTTGACCATGGTTGGCACATTGGTGAACGTCGCCACAATTTTGGTCGGCGGCTTCCTGGGGTTATTGCTCGGCTCCCGGTTGCCAGAACGGGTACGCCAGACCGTCATCGCCGGGCTGGGGCTGTTCACGCTGGCATACGGATTAAAGCTATTTCTTTCCACCCAGAACGCACTGGCAGTGCTTGGCAGCTTATTGATTGGCGTCCTGTTGGGGGAATGGATACAAATCGATCGGGCTTTGCAGCAATTGGGCAACTGGTTGGAAAGCCGCTTTGCCAGAACAAAAGACATCTCCTCGGATAACCGCTTTGTGCGCGGATTTGTGACCGCGTCGTTGGTTTTTTGCGTCGGGCCGATGGCCATTCTGGGTTCGATTCAGGACGGGTTAACCGGCGACTACCAAACTCTAGTGGTAAAGGCTGTGTTGGACGGCTTTGGGGCATTGGCATTTGCCTCATCCCTCGGGGTGGGAGTCCTATTTTCTGCTGGAATCGTGTTGTTATACCAGGGTGCGATTTCATTGTTGGCGGTTCAGGTGCAAAGTATTGTCACTGACGCTATGATGGTCGAAATGAATGCGACCGGCGGCGTGCTCTTGCTGGCGATTGCATTGAGCAGCCTGCTCGAAATTAAAAAGCTGCGCACCGGCAATTTCCTCCCCGCGTTGGCGATTGCACCATTGATGGTGTTATTGATGAAGTGGCTGGGCGTTTACTGATCAAAAAACCACGCGGATTATCCGCGCGGTTTCTGATTTAACCAGTAATCGATTAATTCTCGCTTAACGCTTGTTCGATCATGCCGAATAAAGTGCTGCTATCGGCGCGCTCGCCATTGACCAGGAAGGTTGGAGTCGAGGTAATACCGAGACCCTGCGCTGATTGCAGGTCCTGTTGGACTTTTAATTGATACTTGCTGCTGTTAAAACAAGCGTTGAAGTCGCCGGTATCCAACCCGACCTCCTGCGCGATGGCTTTCAACATCGGTGAGGTAAATTCGGCGCCGTAATTTGCGAAAAGGTAATCATGATATTCCCAGAACATATTCTGGTCCATGGCGCAATAAGCGGCTTCGGCGGCAGTAAAAGAGGTTGGGCTGATAAAGCTCATCGGCACATACTGAAAGAACACTTTTCCAGTTTCAATGTAATCGGTTAACAGTTGATCCTGTGAGTTCACCCAAAAATTCTTGCAGTGGACGCAGTTGAAATCAGAATACTCAACCACCGTCACCGGCGCGTTTGGATCTCCGGCAGTCGTGCCGTCCACCAGGGTCCGGACAGGCATTTCCGGTATTTGAAGGTTCTCCGGACTGACCGGCAAATTCGGTATGATCAGAATGGCTGCGATCGCCAGTGCAGCCACAGTGGCAATACTGATCCAAATGGTTCGGTTGCGGCGTTGTTGAGATTGGCGTTGCGCGCGAAAAGCTTCGCGGCGGCTGACCTTTTTATCGGTCGGTTGGAC
>DATMXL010000109.1:0-18378 GCA_035561555.1 Bellilinea sp. | reverse complement strand
GAGAACCGCTGCCAGGTGCGCATTTACGCACCCGCGCTTTTATCAAAACACAGGATGGCTGCGACAATCATTGTACTTTCTGCATTACCCACATTGCTCGCGGTGCCGGTCGCAGCGAGCCAATTTCCAGCATCATTGGGGATATACAACATGCGGTTGCCGGCGGAACGCGTGAAGTGGTTCTTTCCGGCGTACATCTTGGTTCCTGGGGTTATGACCTTGTTCCACGGCTCCATCTGAGTCATTTGATTCAGGCCATCTTGCAGCACACAGATGTCGAACGCTTGCGCTTATCCTCACTCGAACCCTGGGATCTGGCCGAAGATTTTTTCCGCCTGTGGGAAAATCCGCGCCTATGTCGGCATTTGCACCTGCCCCTCCAGTCTGGCAGTGAGCAAACTCTACACCGCATGGCGCGCCACACCACCCCCGACAGCTTCCGAAGATTGCTGGGGTTTGCCCGGCAAGCTGCACCTGAGATGGCGGTGACCACCGATTTGATCGTCGGTTTTCCCGGTGAGGATGACCGTGAATTTTGCGAGAGTGTGGCGTTCGTGGAAGAAATGGAATTTGCCAGCGGACACGTGTTCAGCTATTCGGCGAGGCCCGGCACTCCTGCCATGAGGCTGCCCAACCCGGTGCCTACCTCGGTTGCGCATCAGAGAAGCCAACATCTCCGCCATGTACTGGCGAGAGCGTCTCAAAAATTCCGCGAACTCTTCATCGGCAGCCAGGTGTCGGTGCTCTGGGAGGCGACCAATATCTACGGACCGGCGGGTTGGCGCCTGCATGGTCTGACCGACAATTATTTGCGGATCGAGACCCAATCGCCGCAGAGACTATGGAATCAAATTAGCCAGGTGCAGCTCGAACGTCTGACAGAAAGTGGTCTTTCTGGCCGCCTGATCATCGAATAGCAACGACAGCGGCGATCGATCATTTCACTTTTTGCCGCCGGTTACGCGCCTGCACGAAACGGTCATAAACACGCTTCCAGGCCTGGGTGGGTTTTTCCGGCCGGGTCTTTTTATGGTGATCGTGGCTCAGGTAGAAAGCGAAATCTTCCATTAAGATAGCCAGTTGTTCACCAGGTTCTTCCTGGATTATCGGACGACCGAGGTTGATGGCTTGAATAGGCACATCTGGGGTATACGGCAGTGTGATGGTGACTGTTTTGTTCAACGCCTGCTCGATACGCTCGCGAGGCAGACCGCCGCGCGGGAAGATATGGTTGAGTACCAGCCGCACCTTATCCGGGGGGTAGCCAAGCCGGTTGTAGGTGTCCAACGCGGCAGCTGCGGCCCGGACGGAAGACAGCTCCGGAGCAATCATTAATAGAATGGTATCCGCCGCATCCAGGGTTAACAACGAGACCTCCGAAAAATCATGCGGCAGGTCAGCGACCAAATAGTCATATTCTGGCCGCAACAGCCGCAGCGAGGTAGTAAATGCCTCGGTTGTCAACTGTTCTGCATCGGTGGGGTAGGTCGGTGCGGCGATAAAATCCAATCCAGAGCTGTGGTGAGCGAGGATGGACTGGAGGATGTCGAAATCCATCTCCTGCGGTTTGTAATCCGCCAGGTCTGCCCAGGTCCTTTTAAGCGGCATATTCAAAAGCAGCGCCACTTGCCCGGCAGTTAACACTAAATCGAGAAGTGCCGTGGGAGCATTCCAAAGTCCGTTTAGACCCAGAGCCAGGTTCACTGCCAGCATCGAGCTGCCAACGCCGCCGCGCAGCGTATGAACCGCGGTCAAGCGAGCCGTCCGCTGCGGGGAAGCTGCTGCCGAGGCTGGCAGCGCCTGGCGGAACATTTCTACCCGCCGCATCAGAACATTCATGCGCGCAACCAGTTCGACTGGTTCGAAAGGTTTGGTGATATGGTCGTCTGCGCCAGCCTCAAATGAGGCCAGCTTGTCCTGCAGTCCGGACTGGCTGGTCAACACCAGGATGGGTGTTTGAGCGAAGGCCGGGTCGCGCCGCAGTCGGCGGGTAACTTCGTAACCGGAAATGTCCGGCAGATTGAGGTCCGTAATCACGACATCCGGGTGCAGTCGGGCAGCCGCTGTCAACCCGGAAATGCCGGTCAATTCGCTATGGACCGTATGTCCCAGGGGTTCCAGGCTGTGCTCGATCAATCGATGGAAAATGGTTTCGTCGTCAATCAATAAAATGTTTGCCATTATGATCCTCAACAGAGTAGGGGGTTAATGTTGGGCACGGATTTCGATTAATTTCTTTTCAAGTTCCGGAATGAGATTTTCGATTGCATCCGCTATTGCCGACGATTTTGCGAAATCGCTTTCTTCTGCCTGCATTTCAAGTTCGTACGCCAATTTTGTGATTTTAACCGTCTCAAAATTGGCTGCCACTCCTTTTAAGTTATGTGCCAGCAATTTCAACCCGTGAGCATCTTTACTTTTGATGGCTGTGCGAATTTCAATCAGATGAGAATGGCATTGCTGCACGAATTCTTCAAACGTTACTACGAAGAAGTCAAAATCGTTGCCAAAACGGGGCAGAATGTTTCGCACGTACATCGGATCGCCGAAAACTGCCGGAAGGGTTCCCTGCAATGCGCGCGTCAAAAATTCATCCTGGTCGGAGGATTTCTCACTGGTCTCTGCGGCAGCAGGTTCGGTAGTGGAAAGGATCAGATGGTCAAATTCAGAAGAAAATTCCGCGAATTCCAGATCGGTGATCTCGCCGCTGCCAGTTTCGGCTTGTCCAGGGTTCATAATGAAAGGACTGGTTGACCGTTTTTGGGCTCTCTCGACCCAGGGTCGTTTTACCGGGGAGGGCAGCGACCATTGTTCGATGGCGTCGAATAACTCTTGCGGGCGGACGGGTTTGGATAGATAAGCGTCCATCCCGCTGGCGTAAAGCATTTGAATTTCGCTGGTGAATGTCTGCGCCGTCATGGCGATGATGGGCGTATGGTGCTCGCTGCTTTCCATCACCCGGATCCGCTGGGTGGCTTCGTTGCCATCCATTTCCGGCATCTGAACATCCATCAGGATGATGTTATAGCCTTGTTTTTGCAGCGCTTCCAGCACCATTTTTCCATTCTCAACAGCAGTAACCGTGTGGCCGAATTTTTCCAGCAGTTTGATGACAACTTTGCGATTGACTGGATTGTCCTCTGCCAATAGCACCTGTTGTGGATTGGCGGTTTGCATAGCCTGACTGGCGCGGCTGTCCACCGGTAATGGCGGCAGTTGACCAGTCTTCTTTTTGGGCGGGGTTAGCAGATCCAGCAGGATCAACTGCAGCGGTTGCCAGCGAACGGGTTTAAGTACCACGCCGCTGAGGTCCAACTCTTGGAACTTTGACTCGGATATCGTATCCCCCAGCCGGGACAACAAAATAACCTTCAAATGTATAAAGCGGGGATCGTCCCGCAGCTTTTCCACCGGGTCATAATCAACTTTGCCTGATAGCCGGTTGTCCAGGATCAGAAGTTGATAAGGATTGCCGCTGCTCTCAGCTTTCTCAAGGCGAGACCACAGGGCAGCGGTTGTCCCTACCCCGGCAGCTTTGCATCCTAATCCTTCGATCAAGAGGGTGAGGTTGGAACGGCTGCTGGCATTGGCATCCGCGATAAGTATCCGTAGACCTTTAGCACGGTGCAATAAATCCTCTGGAATGGGTTCGTTTTCACCTATGACGTCGAACACAGCGGTGAAGGAAAATTCACTGCCAGTAGTTCCATCACTGGAGAGACTAATTTTGCCACCCATTAACTCGACCAACTGAGCGGAAATCGAGAGTCCCAGACCAGTGCCGCCGTATTTCCGTGAGGTCGCATCGGATGCCTGGGTAAAACGATCGAAGATGGCTGCCTGGCGGTTGGGAGGGATGCCGATTCCCGTATCCTGGATTGAAAATCCCAGGGTCACCTTCCCTTCATTGAGAGCTTCCTGGTGTACGCCAATGACAATTTCGCCTTGTTCTGTGAACTTTATGGCGTTCGAGACCAGATTGGTCAGCACCTGACGTAAGCGGTTTGGGTCGCCGCGCAGCGTGGCTGGAACGGCCGGTGGAATAATGCACACCAATTCAAGCCCCTTATCGTTGGCGCGCTGTCCCATAGTCAAGGCTACATTTTCCATCACGGTGCGCAGGTCAAAAATGATTTCTTCCAGTTGCATGCGCCGCGCTTCGATTTTAGACAGATCAAGCACGTCATTGAGCAGGGTGAGCAAGGCTTCAGCCTGGTCCGAAGCGGTTTTTAGATACTCATTTTGACTGGCAGAAAGGTCCGTATCCAGAGTCAGATTCAACATCCCGATCAGACCATTGAGGGGGGTGCGAATCTCATGCGAGATATTAGCCAGATATTCGCTTTTAGCCAGGTCGGCTTCCTCGGCTTTGCGTCGGGCCTGGACCAGTTCGGTGATGTTATGGAAAAGAGCCAGCGTGCCAAGTAGTTCATTGTTGACTACTACCGGAACATTGAAGACTTCTACCTCAATAGGTACGCCTCCGCGGGTAATACGCTGGCTTACCCCGCGCATCACCTCTCGCCGGCGGATACGCCGGGTGTAATCCTGGGCTGCATCCTTAAATTCTGGCGGAGTAATCAAATCGTCAAGTTTGCGACCAGCGACTTCCACTGGCGAATACCCAAACAGACGTTCAAAAGCTGGATTGAGCGTGACGATCCCGCCGCTGAGATCGAGGGTGACGATGGCAACCGGGCTGTTTTGGAAAATCGCCTCAAAATATTGTTTTTGGCGTTGGATTTCCGCCTCGTCTCGCTTGCGTTGGGCAATATCACGGAAAATATAGATCGCACCCTGTTGTCCGCCGGGCAGCAAAAACGGAAAACCGCCGACCTCGAACCAGCCGAACTGAGACGGCATGGGGATCAGCTGCGTTTTGGTGATTACCCGTTTCTGGATCGGCTCGGCGACACCCGGGAAGATTTTGTCAATCGATTTACCAATCACTTCATCGAAAGTCGTCTCCAACTTGTCGACGGTTGCCTGATTGCAGCGTACAATCTTCCCCTGTGAATCGATGACAATAATCAGGTCGGAGATGGCATCAAATGTGGCTTCCCATTCTTTTTTGGCTCGGGTGATATTGGCTTCCGCGCGGTGGCGCACCCGAATCTCTCGCTGCGAAATCTCTTGCAGGTTATACAACTCGCTGATGCGTTGAGCCAACTGATCCTGAAGTTCATTCGCTCGCTGCAGGTGAGACATCTCACGGAAGATACCAGCAACGATAAAGCCCATGAAAATTACCGCTGCCAGGTCGATTACCCAAAGTAAAGGGTTTGGTGCCTGGGCCAGAATAAACCCGCTCAGCGAACGGGGATAACCAGTGGTCGACATCGCGATCATAGTGGCGACAACTGGCAACGCCAAACCGATCAAGATTCCCAACACATACAGCCAGTATTTTCTCAGGCTGATCAGAAGGTTGGGTCTTCCAGGTTGATTCGCCATAATGGTTTTACAGGGTCACGATATTCGGGTAGTTACCGGTACATAATAGACGGTTGATGGTATGGTTGAATAGAATTGCGCTTTGTGCAATCTGTCAACACACCTTAACGAAAAACAATGCCATAATGAATAAGCTTAACCAACCCGGCTGCAATTCTCAAGTGCCTTGTTTTCTGGTTTCGGATGGAAGTTAGATTACCCCAAATTTGGTTCCAAAAACTCAGTCATGACCAAGGTTGGAAAGCATGGCAGTGACAAGCGATCCCAGATAAGTCTTAATATTATAATTGACGGCAGCCTAAATAGTCATTATAATCGCTCCCTTTGTCGTCAATCTCAGGTCACGTCAGAAACGGCCATTAAACAATGAATATCGAAGATAAAAGCGGTACGACGGTCCTCAGGCGAGATACCCAGTTCAAACCGAAGCGCTCTTGGCGAACCTGGTTAATAGGCAGACCATTACCTACCGCTGATGCTCCGCATCAGACCATTGGTATTCCGATTGGTCTGGCAGTTTTTGCCTCGGATGCATTATCGTCCTCGGCATACGGCACCCAGGAAATGCTGGTGATTCTGGCAGCCTTGGGTTCAGGAGCTTACCAGTATGTTTTTCCGCTTTCACTGGCAATTATCGGCTTGCTGGCGATCGTCGTAATTTCATACGAGCAAACTATCCACGCTTATCCAAACGGTGGCGGTTCATATATTGTCTCGCGGGACAATATTGGTGAGATGCCAGCCAAAATCGCAGCGGCTGCTTTACTCACCGATTACATCCTGACCGTAGCAGTATCGATCTCGTCTGGAGTCGCCAACCTGGTATCCGCGGTCCCAGGGTTGTTAGACTACCGCGTTTGGCTGGCGATCGGAATGGTGGTGTTCATCATGCTGATCAACCTGCGGGGGGTGCGGGAATCAGGTAATGCCATAGCTGTTCCAACCTACTTCTTCATCGTTGCCATGCTGGTCGCAATTGGTGTTGGTTTGTATAAATATTTCACCGGATCGCTTGGCACGGTCATCGACCCACCTGAACTGGAAACCGTGCATGCGACCAGTGCCGTATTAATCTTGCTTCTCTTGCGTGCATTTTCCTCTGGCACCTCCGCTTTGACCGGTGTTGAAGCCATCTCTAACGGTATCCCGGCTTTTAAAGAACCACGCTCTAAAAATGCCGGTATCACGTTGATCATTATGTCCGTTATTCTGGCAGCGATGACCCTGGGGATCTCATTCCTGACTTCGCATGTGCAAGCGGTCCCATCCGAGCAGGAAACGGTCATTTCTCAAATTGTGCGCACCGCCTATGGCAGTCGTGGCATTTTATACATCGCGACTGTCATTTCCACCATGATTATTTTAATATTGGCTGCCAATACCTCGTTCGCGGGTTTCCCCCGCCTGAGTGCCATTGTCGCCATAGACGGTTTCCTGCCAAGGCAATTGGCTTACCGGGGCAGCCGGCTGGTTTACTCAAACGGGATTTTTTTGTTGGCAGTTGTGGCCGGGGGGTTGATTTTAGCGTTCAATGCCAGCGTCACCCGCCTGATTCCGTTGTATGCGATTGGCGTTTTTCTATCTTTTACACTATCGCAGTTTGGCATGGCATTGCGTTGGAAGAAAATCGGGCAGTTGAAGCAAGGGCAGGAACTGAAAGAGCGCGGCTCCACCCTGGTGTACGAAAAAGGCTGGCAGACCAAAATGGTGATCAACGCTATCGGAGCAGTTTTGACCGGTATCGTCATGTTCGTATTTGCCATTACCAAATTTTCACAGGGAGCCTGGCTGGTGATTATCATCATTCCGGTGATGGTCATCCTCTTTTCCAACATTCACCGCCATTATAAAAATCTGGCAGGCGATCTGAGCCTGGAAATTATTGGCACACCAGCGCCTGTCCACCGGCAGCGTGTGATCTTACCCATAGGCGGGGTCCACCGTGGCACATTGGCTGCGCTGCGGTATGCGCGCACTCTCAGCGACGATATCACTGCTGTTCATGTCTCGATCGATCCAGAGGAGACAGAACGCATCCGTCAAAAATGGGAAACCTGGGGTGATGGGCATCGCCTGGTCATCCTGGAGTCACCTTTCCGGACCTTCATAGAGCCTTTGCTGGAATACATCGATGAAATAGACAATTTGAAGCAGCCTAAGGAAGTGATCACCATCGTCGTGCCGGAGTTTGTGCCGCGTCACTGGTGGTCCAATATGCTGCATACCAAAACCGCTAATACCTTGCGCGAGGCGCTCCATTTCCGTAAGGACATTATTATTACCAATGTCCCGTACCAGGTGGACTAGGATCTAAGGTTCAAAAAAGGATTCATAATGAAAATTCTTGTGGTAGGGTGCGGCAGACTGGGCGCCGATCTGGCAGATCGCCTCTCCAAAGCTGGCAATAACGTGGCAGTGATCGATAGCAATGAGGCGGCGTTCAATAAACTCCCCTCTGACTTTATTGGACGCATTCATGAGGGCAATGGATTGCAGCAGGATGTGCTGGTGCGTGCGGGCATCGAAGGCGCAGACGGCCTGGCTGCCGTGACGGATTCGGATGCGATCAACGCTGTCGTGGCGCGCGTTGCGCACGAAAGATACCATGTCCCACAGGTGGTGGCGCGCAATTATGATCCAACGTTGCGCTCCCTGTACGAAGGTATGGGACTGCAGGTAATCAGTTCGACCACCTGGGGTGCTCAACGTGTGGAAGAGCTGCTGTATGATGCCAGTTTTTACTCGGTCTTCTCTGCCGGAAATGGAGAAGTAGAGGTTTATGAATTTAAAATTCCCGAATCGTATGCTGGCAAGAAACTGAGCGAGCTATTGAAAAATCAAGGTTGCGTACCGATTGCACTGACCCGCGCTGGTCGGGCTGTCTTACCTGACCCCGAGATGGTATTGGCGGCAGAGGATGTAATTCACTTTAGCGCGACCTTTGAAGGCGTCAATCACCTTCGCACCCGCCTGGAAGGCAAAGAGGAGGCCTGATATGTTTGTCATTATTACTGGCGGCGGAAGAACTGGCGCTCAACTGGCACGCATTTTATTGGCCGAAAATCATCAGGTGCGTTTGATCGAAAATCGGCGGTCGATATTGGAGCACATTCACCGTGAACTTCCTACTGAGGTCATTTACGAAGGCAACCCGATCAATCCGAAGGTTTTGGAGGGTGCTGGTGCTGCCAATGCTGATGTTCTGGCATCCTGCACCACGGAGGATGAAGCAAACCTGATCATTTGCTATCTGGCTCGTAAAGATTTCAAGATTCCCCGTACCATTGCGCGAATTAATAATCCCCGCAATGCCTGGTTGTTCGACAGTATTTTCCATGTGGATGTTGCAGTTAATCAGGCATCGATTATGGCATCGGTCATTGAAGAAGAGATGTCAATGGGCGATATGATGACGCTGCTCAAATTGCGTCGTGGCAACTATTCTCTGGTTGAGGAAAAGATTCCGGATGACGCGCCAGCGATCGGGCAACAGATTAAAGATATACAACTGCCTGATCAATGTGTGATTGCAGCCATCATCCGCAACGGGGAAGTTGTGGTACCGCGAGGCGCCACCGTGTTTGAAGCTGGCGATGAAGTATTGGCAGTTACGAACGTGGAAGGCGCGCGCCAGCTGGCAAAATTCTTCACCGGCCGAAAAAACAACAACCGCTAGATTCTAAAATCTTCCTTTGACCATTATGCCGGCATGGAGTATAATATTCACTTGCCTATCGGCATGATCGCACCTGTGGGTTGCGGAAATGGCTAAACAACCTGGTAATACTCATGTTTGGTGATTTGCGCAGAACACAGCGGTGCCATAACCTCCTTTTGAAAGGATTGTTTAATGAGTACCAAACGGACTTATCAACCAAAAATTCGCCGCCGTGTTCGAGTCCATGGCTTCCGCGCCCGCATGGCTACCGCTGATGGTCGCGAAGTGCTGAAACGCCGCCGCCTGCGCGGCCGTGTTCACCTGACTGTTTCCAAGAATAACCACGTCAAGAAAACAGTTCGCTGGTAATTGGTACACCTGTCTTGGTCCATCCACTAGACGGAAGGGACAATAACACGGACAGGTACATTGTTGAAACGCGCATTCCGACTAAGGCAATCTACCGACTTTACGCGGGTGCGGCGAAATGGGAAATCATTTCCGCACCCGTTGGTCGTATTGATTGTCCTCCCCAATCCAGACTCCACCTTGCGAATCGGGGTGTCTGCTGGCAGGGTAGTCGGTACAGCCGTTCTTCGCAACCGGGCAAAACGTCAATTACGAGCAGCCATCGACCGGCTTTTGCCTTCACTACTGCCAGGCTGGGACCTGATTTTTTTAGCGCGTGCACCCATTCGGGACGCAAATTTTGATCAGATATTGGCTGGGGTGCGGACTGTGCTCCTCCGGGCAGGACTGCTCCAGCTAGAAAGAGCCGAGTTGAATGATCGAGCACGATTATCCCAATGAACCGCAATTGCGGGATTTGCCGTTTAATCTGAAAACCGCCTTCCGCTGGCCTCTTCTGGGATTAATTCGCCTTTATCAGAAAACGGTTTCCCCTTCTTTGCCCTCCAACACTTGCCGTTTTTATCCGTCCTGTTCCCACTACGGTTACCAGGCAATTTATAAGCACGGTGCCTGGCGAGGAACTTTAATGGCAATCTGGCGCGTCTTGCGCTGCAACCCCTGGAATTCAGGCGGTTATGACCCGGTACCCTGATCAGCAACACCGCTCAGGATTCGGGATTTATCTTTCGCATATCAACCATACGGAATGAACAAAAGAAAATTCAATCTCATCTCTATCGTGATCCTGGCAGCAGTACTGCTGACGGCTTGTTCCTCGGGACTTTCCGGGAGCAGCTGGCCGGGCATTACAACCAACGGCGACACATTTTATGTTGCCAATATGGCTCAAGTTTATGCCATTCGCGCAACCGACGGCAGCCAGGTCTGGCGTTTCCCCGAAAAACCTACCCGCACCATGTACTTCGCGGCGCCAGTGCTGGTTGAAAACCAATTAATCGTTGGTGACTATCAAAAAACACTGCAGAGCCTGAATCCGGCTACTGGCAGCGTAAATTGGACGTTTGTGGCCAAAGGTCCCTGGATTGCTAGTCCACTGGTCGTTGACAGCACGATTTTCGCGCCCAACGGCGATGGCAATTTATATGCTTTGGACTTGAGCGGAAATCAATTGTGGAAATTCACCGCGGAGAAGGCGTTGTGGTCTCGGCCGGTAGGCAATGGCGATACCATCTACCAAGCTTCGATGGATCATAACATTTACGCGCTGGATATGACCTCTGGATCAGTAAAATGGACCAAGAACCTTGGAGGCGCAGTAATCTACTCGCCTACCTTGAGCGATGATGGTATGTTATACGTCGCGACTATGGCCCGGGAATTGATCGCCCTCAGCACTAAAAATGGCGAAATCCTCTGGCAGCGTAAGTTTGAAGAGAGCCTGTGGAGCCAGCCAGCTCTGCACGAAGATACCCTATTCTTTGGCGATCTGGGCGGTAAGGCTTACGGCATCAACCGCTTGAATGGCAAAGATATTTGGGTGCAATCGCTGACTGATCCGGTTACCGGTGAACCCACGGTGACTGAAGATTCGGTCATATTTGCCACGGAGAACGGGACCCTGGCTGCGTTGAGCTTTACTGGCGAACGCAAATGGACCGAGACAGTGACCGGCAAACTCTACAATGGACCGGTCCAGTTCGAAGACAAATTACTGGTCGGCGTAGCGCTGGGTGAAAGCCCACTGGTGCTCAAGACCAATTCGGGCCAGAATATCTGGTCCTTTATCGCACCGAAGTAGGAGCGAACCATGAATATCTGGGATTCGTTAATTATCACGCCGTTTATCAACGTGCTGTTGTTCATCTATAACCTGATTGGACAGAACTTCGGCATCGCGATAATCCTGTTCACCCTGCTCATCCGCCTGGTTACCCATCCCTTGATGGTGAAACAGATCAAGGGAGCTCAGGGTATGCAGGATTTGCAGAAGAATGAAAAGTGGATCAAGACTCAGGAAAAATACAAAGGCGATAAAGAAAAACTGGCTCAAGAGCAGATGGCGCTTTACAAAGAGCTGGGTATCAATCCCTTTTCTTCCTGTCTGCCGACCCTCATCCAACTGCCAATCATTTTCGGTCTGTACCAGGCGGTTATCTACGCCATGGCGACCACCCCGATCGATCTGCTGAACCTGGTGCGACATATCTATCCGGGTCTGTTGAAAGTCGAAACGCTGATCCCGCTTAACAACCGGTTCCTGTGGATGGATCTTTCACAGCCAGAACGGCTTAACATCCCCGGACTTGAATTCGGCATCCCGGTGATGGTCGTGATCGTTGTGTTGACCACCTACATTCAAGGTAAATTGGTTCAGCCGCCGTCCACCAATGCAAAAGACCAGACCGCAGCCATGAGCGGCATGATGAACCTGTATATGCCGATCTTTATGGGCTATCTGGCTTATACCCTGGCTTCTGGATTGGCTCTATACTTTGTGGCTTCCAACCTGGTCGGTATCGCGCAATATGCCATGCTCGGGAAAGTGAACTGGGCAAATGTCTTTCCGTTCTTGAAGAAAAAGGAAGAAAAAGCCGCCAAAGGGAAAACTAAACTGTTGAAGGCTAAATAAGCCGCTCACACTTGGATGCAGGAAGAAGCAATCATTGAGGCTGAGATGAGTCAAGAGACAACAACATTGGAAATCATCGCATCATCCGTTGAAGAAGCGGTTGGCAAAGGGTTAAGTCAACTCGGACTGCCGGAAAGCGCGGTCGAGGTGGAGGTTTTAGATCAGGGAAACAAGGGTTTCCTTGGTTTAGGCACCCGTCTGGCCCGCATTCGCTTGAAGATCAAGGACCTTTCCGCCACTAAGGAAATGGAAGCCAAACCAGCCGCCCGGAAAGCTCCGGTTCGGCCGAAACCTGCCGTAATTGCTGAAGAAGCACCCGTCAAGATAGCACCCGCAGCCATAGAATCGGATGCAGCGTTGGAACCCGCGTTGGCGATTGCCGAGCAGGTGGTTGGCGAATTGCTCGAGAAAATGCGCGTTCGCGCACGCGTCAAGGCGCAAATTGTGCCGCCGGTTGACGAAAACGATCAGCGGATAATTTTGGTTGAGGTCCAGGGGGACGATCTGTCCATTCTCATTGGACGCCGCTCCGAGACCCTGAATGCACTCCAATATATCAGTAGTTTGATCGTATCGAAGGAAGCCGGGCAATGGGTGCCGCTGTTGATTGATGTGCAGGGCTACCGTGCTCGCCGCGAACGTCAACTTAGAGTTTTAGCCCGCCGTATGGCGGATCAGGTCCACAACACCGGCCGGCGCATGGCGCTAGAACCCATGCCTGCCAATGAACGCCGCATTATCCATCTGGAATTACGTGAACACCCGGATGTGACCACTGAGAGCATCGGTGAAGAACCTAACCGCAAGGTCACCATCGTTCCCAAGAAACAAGTGCTGTAAGTCGTAAACCGATAAAGGCATTGCCCGGGCAGACCCCGCGCAATGCCTTTATTTTTTTTCATGAACCTTATATCCGGAGGCTGTGATCATGAAAGCAGTCGATATCATCATTAATAAACGGGACAAAAAAGCTCTTTCCCGCAAGGAAATAGATTTTTTTGTTCAAGGCTACACCACTGGTGAAATCCCGGATTATCAGGCTGCGGCTTTCGCTATGGCGGTGACGCTAAATGGCATGGATCAGCAGGAGACTACGGACCTGACCCTGGCTATGGCACACTCTGGCGAGGTGATCAATCTGGAAGGCGTGGTTCCACTGGCCGTAGATAAACACTCTACCGGCGGGGTAGGGGATAAGACCACGTTGGTCGTCGAACCGATCGTGGCGTCTTGCGGACTGCCTGTCGGTAAAATGTCCGGGCGGGGGCTGGGCTTTAGCGGCGGCACGCTGGACAAACTGGAATCGATCAACGGCTACCGCACCAATCTAAGCACTGAAGAATTCATTTCTCAACTGCGCACTGAAGGCCTGGTGCTGACCGGCCAAACAGCTGATTTAGCGCCGGCGGATGGAAAACTGTATGCTCTACGCGATGTGACCGGAACGGTACCCTCTATGCCATTGATTGCTTCTTCGATCATGAGCAAGAAAATTGCCGGAGGGGCCCAAGCCATTGTTTTGGATGTCAAGATTGGGCTCGGCGCCTTTATGGAAACCCTGGAAGAAGGCCGCAAGCTGGCACATTTAATGGTCGCCATTGCTCGATTAAGCGGACGCCGGGCGGTTTGCCTTCTCTCTGATATGAATCAGCCGCTGGGGAATGCGGTTGGCAATGCCCTGGAAGTGAAAGAAGCGATTGATACGCTGCACCTCCATGGTCCGCGGGATTTTCATGAGCATGCACTGGAAGTTGCCAGCCAGATGTTGCTGTTGGGCAGCAAGGCTGGCACACTGGATGAAGCCCGCTACCTGGCAGAAACGGCTTTAAAGGATGGTCGTGCCTGGCAGAAATTCCGCCGCCTGATCGAGGTGCAGGGAGGCGATGTGCGTCAGGTGGACGATCCCAAATTACTGCCGGCAGCTGAATTGGTAGAAGTTGTCCGTGCGCCACAGGCGGGCTGGCTGCAAGGTATCAACGCCCGCGAGATTGGCGAAGCCTCGGTTGACCTGGGCGCAGGCCGCGCGCGCAAAGGAGACGTCATTGATATGGGCGTCGGGTTCGTGATTCACAGAAAAGTAGGTGACCGGGTGGGCATTGGCGATCCACTTTTCACCATCCATGCCAGCAGCAAAGAGAAGCTGACGCAAGCTAAAGCACGCTTATTGGCAGCCCACACCTGGTCCGATCAACCCTGCCCGCGTTTACCGTTATTTTACGAAGTCATAACGTAGCGGCGGTCAGTGACTGCCATTATTGGATCACCGACCGTCATTTTTCAGCCTGATCGTTGCCATTTACAGTCGTTAATGGTAAGATCGTTCTATCTTTAAAAGCGATGATGGAAAAGAGTAAGTTCTGGTTAATCTGAAAGCGAACCCGGGTGTGGTGCGAGCCGGGGCAGAACCGAGAGCCGAAAATCATTCCGGAGCTGCGAACTGAACGCGAAATCTTCGCCAGTAGGGGAGCCGGACTTGCCTACCGTTAGCCTGTGCACAGGTATAACCGTTTATGGACGTACCTGACCGAGTGCCTGCAACTTCGCAGGAAACAGGGTGGTACCGCGAGAACCCCTTTCGCCCCTGGTGGCCGAGGGGTTTTGATATTAATACGATTCTTTCCATCTCTCATTGAGGAGCACGAATGTTTCGACCTGTCTCACCTAAATTCAACGTCACCCTGACCGAAGAAGCTGTACAGCGTTTCTGGAAATCACACGGCATCTTCCATAAAACCATGCAGCAGCGTGAAGGCGGTCCGGAATTTGTATTTTACGAAGGCCCGCCGACTGCCAACGGCAAACCGGGAGTGCATCACGTGCTGGCGCGGGTATTCAAGGATATTTTCCCGCGTTATAAAACCATGCAGGGATTTCATGTCTCGCGCCGCGGCGGTTGGGATACCCATGGTCTGCCGGTGGAGATCGAGGTTGAGAAAAAACTAGGATTCAAAGCCAAGCGGGACATTGACGCTTACGGCATCGACAAATTCAATGCCCTGTGCCGTGAATCAGCTTTTACCTACATCCAGGAATGGGAGCGGCTGACCGACCGCATTGGCTACTGGGTCGATCTGGAAACGGCTTACATCACCTATAAAAACGAGTATATCGAATCGGTGTGGGCGATCCTGAAAAATTTTTGGGAGAAAGACCTGCTCTACCAGGGTTTCAAGGTCGTTCCATATTGCCCGCGCTGCGGCACACCGCTCTCTGACCATGAGGTGGCGCAGGGGTATGAAGAAACGGATGACCCGTCGGTATTTGTGCGCCTGCCGTTGGTAGATGAGCCTGGCACATCCCTGTTGGTCTGGACGACCACCCCCTGGACGTTCCCGGGAAATGTGGCGGTGGCAGCTCACCCGGATGTAGATTACGTGGTGGTCGAGCATACGCTGCCTGAAGGCGGCACTGAAAAATTGATTCTGGCAGAAGCGCTGGTTTCCAATGTTTTCCATGATGAGCCTGTCACAGTAGTCAACCGGATGAAAGGCAAAGCCTTAAAAGGCAAGCGTTACCAACCGCTGTACACCTTTTTACCGGTGCAAAAACAGGCTTACTATGTGGTGCTGGCGGACTATGTCACCACTGAAGATGGCACCGGCTTTGTGCATATCGCTCCGGCATTTGGCGCGGAAGATATGGCGGTCGGGCTGGAACATGACCTGCCGCTGCTAATGACGGTAGCGGACGACGGCACATTTATTCAGGCAGTGCGGCCCTGGGCAGGGATTTTCGTGAAGGATGCCGACTCGCGCATCATCGACGAGTTGTATGCCCGCGGTCTCCTGCTGCGCAGTGAAAAATACACCCACACCTACCCGTTCTGTTGGCGCTGCAGCACTCCGTTGCTGTATTATGCCCGCCCTACCTGGTATATCCGCACCAGCCAGTTCAAAGATCGCATGGTGGAGCTCAACAATACCATCAACTGGTATCCGGGTCATATTAAGGCGGGCCGGTTTGGCAACTGGCTTTCGAACAATGTCGATTGGGCCCTTGGGCGTGAACGCTACTGGGGTACGCCGCTGCCTGTGTGGGAGTGCACTGAATGTCATCACCAGCAGGCTGTCGGTTCAGTTGCTGAATTATCTTCATTGGCTGGGCGCGATCTGAATAGTCTGGATTTACACCGCCCGTACGTTGACGAGATCACCTTGCCCTGCCAGGAATGCGGCGGCAAAATGAAGCGGGTGCCCGAGTTGATTGACGTCTGGTTTGATTCCGGCTCGATGCCGTATGCTCAATGGCATTATCCGTTTGAGCACGCCGAGGAATTCAAGCAGCAATACCCGGCAGATTATATCTGCGAAGCTGTCGATCAAACCCGCGGCTGGTTCTACTCGCTGCATGCCATCAGCACTCTGCTCAATGACCAGGTCAGCTATAAAAATGTGATCTGCCTGGGGTTGATACTGGATGGCAACGGCCAAAAAATGTCCAAGTCACGCGGGAATGTGGCAGATCCGTGGCAGGTGCTCAATGAGAATGGGGCAGATGC
This sequence comes from Bellilinea sp., assembly GCA_035561555.1. Taxonomy (GTDB): domain Bacteria; phylum Chloroflexota; class Anaerolineae; order Anaerolineales; family Anaerolineaceae; genus Bellilinea. The sequence goes on along the minus strand of DATMXL010000109.1, from coordinate 1,767 downwards.
CATGCGCTGGTATTTGTACACGGCTGGTCCTCCGGGTCAGGAAAGACGCTTTTCCAACGATCTGGTCAGCGAGGTACTGCGTAATTTCACCCTGACGTTATGGAATACCTACTCCTTCTTTGTCACCTACGCCAACCTGGATGGGTGGGTGCCGGGTAAGGGCGAGACGCCGCAGTACAGCGACCTGGATCACTGGCTGCGCTCGACGCTGCATGCGCTGGTGCGGGATGTCACAACTGCCATGGAAAATTACGACGTACTGGGTGCCACCCGCCCGATCGAGACCTTTGTAGATCAGCTCTCCAACTGGTACCTGCGCCGCTCGCGCCGCCGCTTCTGGAAATCCGAATCGGACGGTGACAAGCAGGCAGCTTATGCCACCTTATACGAAGCCTTGTTGACCGTCAGCAAGTTACTGGCACCCAGCATGCCATTTCTGGCAGAAGAGCTGTACCAGAATCTGGTGGCGCAATTGGACGAAGCTGCCGTTGAATCAGTGCATCTGGCCCTGTGGCCGTCTTTTGATCCGGCGTTGGTGAACGAGACCCTTAACAAAGATATGGCGCTGGTTGTGAAGTTGGCGTCTGTCGGGCATGCCGCGCGCAACAAGGCGAACCGTAAGGTGCGTCAACCATTGGCAGAAGCCGCCTTCTCGGTTGGCGGAGCTGATGAAGCTCGCGTGGTGCAGGCTTATGCTGATCTGCTCGAGGACGAACTGAACGTCAAGCATGTGCGAGCACTGGATACGGCTGGCGAAGCGGTGGCGTATCAATTAAACCCGTTGCCCAAGCAGCTCGGTCAAAAATATGGCTCCCGGTTTCCTGCGATTCGCAAGAAATTATTGGAAACCGATGCTGAACCGGCTGCCAAACGCCTGCTGGAGGGTCAACCGGTGGACATCGCAGTCGATGGAGATACGTTTGCCATCTTGCCGGAAGAGGTTGAGGTGCGGGTACAGGCCCGTGATGGCTTTGCGGTTGCCTCGGAAGGGGCATACCTGGCGGCATTGGTCACCGAATTGACGCCGGACCTGGTGCGTGAAGGACTGGCCCGTGAATTTGTCCGGCGTGTCCAGGACCTGCGGAAAACTGCTGGTCTGGAGATATCAGACCGTATCCAACTCTATTATGAAGCATCCACCGGTCTCGCGGCAGCTGTAGCCGATTTCCAAACCTACATCATGAGCGAGACTCTGACGGTCGACCTGGTCAATGGCGCACCGCCGGAAGGGGCAGCCGTAACCGAAGCCGAATTTGACGGCGAACAGCTGACCGTCGGTTTGCAAGTCACCCGCTGAGCAGGCATTCCGATAAAAACAGGTCTTTCCCGTGTGGGAAAGACCTGTTTTGTATTGCAATGGATCCAATCCCAAAGTTGACACGTAAAAACTATTAAAACTATGACAAAATCAACCTAATTGGTACAATACAACCATGGATTTTACACCTATCTCGCCAAATCAAGCCGCAGCCATAAACGTAGATTCTGGAACGATTCGACCATCAGGAAGACTAAAGATTGCCAGGTTATTATGGCTCTTAGCCATACCAGCCTTGTGGTGGGCGCTTCGGGCAGTTCCGTATCAGCAAATCGCCGCGGTCCTGACAAATTTACGCGTCTGGCAGATCACCGCTCTGGTGGCGATTAACCTCGGCGTGATTGCGATTTTCAGCCTGCGCTGGTGGATTTTGGTGGGAGCTCTGGGCGGGGGACTGCCGTTTTTCCGGGCAGTCGGCTACCACCTAGCGGGCTTTGGCGTGTCCTATT
>DATMXL010000108.1:0-8778 GCA_035561555.1 Bellilinea sp. | reverse complement strand
GGGTGGGAGTGTCCGACAGCGGAATCGGGGTTGGCGGAACAGATGTGAAGGTCACCAGAACGGGTTCGGGAGTTGTGGTAGGCGGCAGCTGGGTGGGTGCGGGTTCGCAGGCGGCTGTAACGAGTGCCAGGAATACTACGGCGAGGACGATCGTTTTGACGTGGTTTTTCATGGGGATGGATCCTCCCGGGATGGTTAAGCGTTTATGACCAGCAAACAGATTATACGGTTTGATGGATAAGGACGTCAATCATTGCCAGCCAGGCTGTAACTAAGCAGGCATGGCTCCACCTAACCAATGATCGTGTGACACTATGCAACGCAGACGGAATGATGGGTTGGATTGGGGAAAAAGTCAAATTTTGCATGTGTATCTTTACCATCTGCTTATCCGACCAACAGAAGGAAGGTTGATGTTGACTCAGCATTAATGTTCCATTAACGGTAAAATTGTTCTATTGTTGACCGCAGATTGTTATAATAGGGAGCGCTGAAGCTAAGCGGGACAATGCGGGAGGAGCTTGAATGGTATTGCGGCAGGGTATTTCACGCGAGACGGAACGGCTTTCGCTTCTTTACCGAATATCACAAACCATCAACTCATCGCTTGATCTTGATGAGGTGTTAAAAACTGTATTAGATGAGGTCATTGCTGCAACCCGAGCCGAACGCGCATTTTTGGTGATGACGGATGGCGAGGTGCAAACCTTCCGGGTGGCACGCGGGCAAGAACAAACCCCCATTGACGATCCGCGCAGCCAGGTATCGCGAGGCGTGATCGACCGGGTGCTGCGCGAAGGTCGTCCGCTGTTGACGAGCAATGCACAAAGCGAAGATTGGTTGAGCGAAAGAAAGAGCGTCATGATGCTGGGGCTGCGTTCGGTGTTATGCGTCCCGCTGCGGCACAAGGGCTCTACCAGCGGCATCATTTACGTGGACAACCGGGTTCAATCCGGGATTTTCACATCGGATGACCTGGATTTACTCAACTCGATCGCGTCCTCAGCCGCGGTAGCCATTGAAAATGCGCGATTGTATCAGCTGGCGATTGACAAAGGCCGGTTGGAGCGCGAACTGCAGCTGGCGCACGAGGTGCAGGTCAACCTGCTGCCGGTCGAACTGCCGCAATTTGCCGGTTGGGAATTTGCCGCCAGGTGGGACCCTGCCTATGAGGTTGCCGGCGACTTTTACGACTTGCAGCCAACCGAGAAGAACCGGGTGTGCGCGGTGGTCGCTGATGTCAGCGACAAAGGTATGGCAGCTGCGTTGTATATGGCCATATCCCGTACGATCATCCGGGCATCTGTGTTGCATACCAGCAGTTTATCTGAAGGAATTCGGCAGGCCAATCAGTTGATCTGCCAGGATTCGCATTCCGGTATGTTCGTGACGGTTTTCTACGGTCAGCTCAATCCCACGACCGGGACCTTCACCTACGTCAACGCCGGACACAACCCGCCGCTGCATTACAGCGCAGCGAATCACAAACTGACCCGTTTGACGCGCACAGGTATGGCGTTGGGAGTGGATGAATCTGCACAATTTGTGCAGCACTCGATAAAGATGGCGCCGGATGATTTTATTTTGTTATATACAGACGGCGTTACGGAGGCATTTAATCTCACCAACCAGGCGTTCGGCGAAAAAAGGCTCGAGGATATTTTGCTGGAGCACCGGCACCCGAATGCCGCCGAGCTGGTCGATCACATTGTGGATAGCGTCAAACAGTTCAGTCAACGGGATCATCCTTCGGATGATTTGACACTGGTTGTCCTCTTGCGCAGGGATGGGAAGTCAGCGGGGACGAAGGAATGATTGGAAGTTTTCTCAATCAGCGCTACCGGCTGGATCGTGAAATCGGCCATGGCGGCCTGGGAACGATTTATGAGGCGCTGGATACACTGCTGGAACGGCCGGTAGCGGTAAAAGTTTTGAATTCGGATTCGGGGCTTGGTTCGCAAGGGCAGGCACGCCTGCTGGCGGAAGCTCGGGCAGCAGCACGGCTGAACCACCCGAATATCGTCAGTATTTTTGACGCGGGTCGGACTGACCCAGAGTTCAACCCTGGACTGGATCTAAGCTTCATCGTTATGGAGCTGGTCGAAGGTGAGTCTCTGCATGATAAAAGACCTGACACCCTGGAAGAAACACTCGAAGTCCTGAAACAGGTGTGTCTGGCGCTGCAGGCAGCGCATGAACACGGCATTATCCACCGGGACCTCAAGCCGGAAAATGTGCTGCGCACCCAGGAGGGACTGGTCAAACTATCCGACTTTGGGTTGGCTCGCTCAATTGCCACGCGTCTGTCACAGGAGGGGATGTTCGCTGGAACGGTGTTTTACATTGCTCCCGAAGCCGCGCTTGGAAAAACCGTGGATGCACGCACTGACCTGTATGCGCTAGGCGTGATGTTGTATGAACTGGCTGCCGGGCGGCTGCCATTCACCAGTGACGATCCGCTGGCTGTGATATCACAGCACATTCATGCACCCGCTGTGCCACCCAGCACTTATAACCCGCTCATCCCGCAGGCATTGGACGATTTGGATCTGCGGTTGATGAACAAACGCCCGGAAGACCGTCCAAGTTCAGCTGCCGAGGTGCTGGCTGAGTTATCAAATATTCTTGAAAAGAAGGCATTAACCCCCAGAGTCGATAAATCATCGCCACTGGACCGGTTGACTCGCGGACGCCTGGTAGGACGCGAGGAGCAGATTGCGGCCGCCCGTAAGGAGTGGAAACAAGTTCTGACGGAAGCCCAGCGCCAACCGATTTTACTGATCAGCGGCGAAGCTGGCGTCGGCAAAACACCATTCCTGCGGGAAATCAACGCCATGGTGGAGGTGTCTGGAGCACGCGTATTTTCCGGTCATTGTTTCCTGCAGGACAGTGCCCCTTACACACCGATTGTGCATGTTCTGCGCGAAGCCCTCCCGATGGTTGAATCAGCGCTGCCCGCCCCGGTTAGTGCCAGTCTGCGCAGATTGGTGCCGGAATTTGCACTACAAACCGGTGAGGCTTACCTGGCGCCGATTGATCCGATGTCTGAGCAACTGCAATTGTTTGAAAACATGCTGCTGCTTTGCCAGACGCTGGCAGCTAAAGGACCCGTGGTAATCGAATTTGAAGATACCCAGTGGGCGGATGGAGGTTCGCTGGCGATGGTGCGTTATCTGGCGCGTCGCATTCGGGCGCTGCGACCCGTGCCGCCCATCTGGTTTATCCTCACATACCGGGATTCCGATCTGGATTTGGGATATGGATTGGGCGAAGTACTCATCGATCTTAACATTGAGAACATGGCGCAACATATCACGCTGCCGCGGTTCAGCCGCGAACAGACGCAGGACATCCTCGAATCGATGTTCCAGCAGACAGTCAATCCGGAATTTACCAACCTGGTATACAAAGTTACCGAGGGGAATTCGCTGTTTATCGAGGAGGTGTGTAAGGCGTTAATCGAAGAAGGCGCCATCTACCGGGATGAGAAGCTCTGGCGTTTGAAGCCGGATGTAAAAGAAATCCAACTGCCGCAAAGCATCCACCTGACCATCCAGTCGCGCATCAACAAACTGGATGAACCGACGCGGGAGCTGCTGCGCGTGGCGGCGGTGATCGGCAAAGAATTTGATTTCGACACATTGAAAAAGGCCAGCGGCCAGGATGAGGACGAATTGATTGCCCGGCTGGAGAAAGCAGAGCGGGCGCAGTTGATCCATGAGAACGACTCGTCTACCTGCTGCCCGGAAGGTGAGGAGGCATTCTCTTTCGCACATGGCCTCATTCCGATTTCTTTGCGCGAGGATTTATCCACCTTGCGGCTGCACCGGATGCACCGCCGGGTGATTGCGGCTATTCAGGAATTACGCCCGGATGATTTTGACCGAATCGCCTTCCACGCCCGCCAGGCCGGTGACCAGGAACTGGCACGCCGCTACACAATCCAAGCAGCAGATCGGGCGTTGGGGCTTTTTGCCAATCGTGAAGCGGTTCGATATTATAAAGAAGCCCTGGAAATGGACTTAACCGATTCTGAACGCACCCATGTTCTGGATGGATTAGGCGAAGGCCAATACCGTCTGGGACGATACGATGATGCCGCTGTCCGCTGGGCAGAAGCCGCGAAACGCTACCTGGCCAACAATGACCACGATAACGGGGCTCGAATCACCGCGAGGGCAGCCCGGGCAGAATGGTTTACGGAATACGGCTCGAAAGCACTCGAGCTGTGCGTCAGAACGCTTGAACAAATCAAGACGATGGTCAGCGACCCGGCGGATCTTGAAACCCCCGGCATGGCGTACCTGCTGCATGAAATCGCTCGCGATTACCGCTTTAATTATCAATATGATGAGGCTTTGCCCATATTAAGGCAATCGCTGGATCTGGCGGAAAAACTTGGACTGGTGGAAGTTCAGGCTGAGGCACTGGCTACGCTTGGCATTCTGCCCAACATTCCGCCGGATGAGGCGCGACAATCACTGCGAAAAGCGATCAAATTGGCGGAGGGCGCAGGATTACTCGCTGCAGCTGTCCGGGCGCATAACAATTTGAGCGAGTTACTGATACTTGACAGCGACTATTCGGGAGGGCGCGCACATCAGATCCGCGGTCGCGAGTTAACCCAGAAAATGGGCATGACCGATTGGGAATTTTCTCAATTGGGTCATATTGCCAATTACTCATTGATCCTTGGCGATTTTTCGGTGGCTGAAAACGCATTGAGAACCATGAGTCTGATGGAGCCGCAAATCGTCAACCGCGAATATTATTCGCTGATTCGAAAAATCGTCCAGGCGCGCATGCTTTTATTCCAGGGTTTTCACAAGGATGCCATCAACGCTTTCGACGAACTGGTGGAGGAAATTCGGATCAATCAATTTGGCGATATTAAGGAAGATACTTTCCTTACCATGGCAGAAGTACTGGTGGCAGAACGGGAATTGGACCGCGCATCAGAGTTACTTCATGAAGTCAGCCTATCCGCGACCGACGAACCGGTAACTGATTCTCCGCAGGGCCTGTGTTTAATGGCAGAAATTTACATCCGTAAGGAAAATGTGGAGGCAGCCCGTAAGATTTTAGATCAAGTCAGCAGGTCTTTAGCAGTGAACGGGGCAGTCACTCACCAGACCCGGTACCGTTGGGCTCTGGCGAAGCTCATGGCTGCTGAGAACAAATTTGACGAAGCTCTGGAAATATACCAGGACATAACCACACAGGCTAGCGATAAAGGGTTAGCCTGGGTACGCGCGCGGCTGGAGATCGACTGGGCGAATGTGCTGTTACAGCGCGCGCAGCCGAAGGATCTGGCGGATGCCCAGCAAAAATTGAGCGAAGCAGCTGCGGCTTTTGAACGGATGGGGGCTCGCGGTTATTTGGATCGCGTTAACGTGCAGCTGAGCCTTTTGGGTAATCTGACGACGAACTAAGGACGAAGCAGCTTAATTAAATTGGCATTTCTGCCAGTTCGCCGGTCGACGACATTCATATGGGTGTGGTTGCCGCAGCGGCGGCCGCGGCAAGAGACACCGTAGATATCGACGGTGTAGCCGATGTTGCTTTCTGAGCCGATCATTTGACCTAGACCAACCCATTCGCCTTCGTCTGGATAGTATTCGCCATGCAGCAGCTTGACCGTCCACACTTCGTTTTCGATGACAATGATGGTGTTGCCGTAGATATCACGCCCGTTCGTGATGATTTGTCCGGTAATTGGTGAAAGGATATCCGCGCCGCGACCGGCAGCCAGATCAATGGCAGCGTCACCATAGGACGCGCCGTGGGTTCCCTGGGTCAACACGTAACTGTCATAGGGCAGGCGGATATCTTCAGGACTGTCGAGCGGATCTTCCTCCACAACAGGCTCCGGTTCAGAGACAACAACCTCCACAGCGGCTTCCGCAATGACATCAACAAAGGCAGGAGCTGCTTCGATCAGCGTGGGAGCCATGGTCGGCAGCGGCTGAAAAGGGGTGTTGGTGGCGGTATACTGGGGGGCGTCCGGATCGACCGCAGCAGCATAGATACTGGTCGGCACAGAGCGGTCCGCCAAAACGGTAAAAACACCCAGCACGATCAGGGCGAGTGCTACAATTGACAAGCCGTTAACACGATGGTCCATGAGGTCAACCAGGCAGGGGCATTACGGCGAAATATGTGGAATGATTCCGAAAAAGGAATATGACCATTTTTCCACACTTAATCCTGTCGCGCAATCCACAAAGTTGATAATAGAATAAAAGTTCTAGTTTTTATTATACTGTATTATTGCAGTAAGAAAAGAGGGAATTTTTAATGATCGACTTGAGGCCGATGACATCAGATGAGTACGAAGCCTACTTTACCCAGGCGGCGGCAGAGTATGCAGAAGATAAAGTGAAGGCAGGTAATTGGCCGGCTGAGGGTGCTGTGGAACGTTCACGCCAGGAATTCGTGAAATACCTCCCGAAAGGTTTAGAAACCCCCGACAACGATGTCTGCACGCTGGTAGATCTGGAGAGCGGGGCAGGGGTTGGGATGATCTGGTACGCCCGGGTTGCAGAATCGACCCAGCCGATCTGGTTTATTTTCGATTTATCCATCGATCCAGAGCAGCGCCGGCAGGGGTATGCCTCTCAGGCGCTGGCTGCGCTGGAGGAACGGGCGCGAGCGGAGGGAATCCGGTCTATCGAACTGCATGTGTTTGGTCACAACACGGCTGCCCGAGCGTTGTATGAGAAGGTGGGATTTGAAATTACCAATATCAATATGGTAAGAAAGGTAAGTTAAATTGTTTGCATTACTGTTGATAGTACATCGACACCATGACCGGTTTACTGATGCTATGCCTGATTTGCACGCATTTCCGGCAGAAAAATGCGAAAAGTGCTTCCGATTTCTTTGATGCTCTCTAATTCAATCCTTCCATTATGTAAACTAATGATGTGAGCTGTAATTGCTAATCCCATCCCTTTACCTTTATGGTTATTGCTGGCGGCTTCTTTACCCCGATAGAATCGCTCAAATATATGGGCTTGCTGTTGCTCTGAAATACCAATGCCATTGTCTTGAATCTCGATGATCACTAGATTGTTTTTTTTCCTTAATGAGAGTTTGACAAAACCGCCCGGATGGTTGTAATGAATACTGTTTTCAACAAGGTTTGCAAAAGCACGAGGCAATAATACTGGATCTCCCCACACTTCAAGTTCCAGATCACCGCCCATATTTAACAAGATATCGTGTTGATTCGCAATTGGCTCCAATTCTTCGAGAATCTCTTCAAACATAACCCCTAAGAAGATTCGATGATAATCGATCTCTTTGTCTGCTTTGGCGAGTAAAAGCATATCTTCCACTAAGCGCTGAAGGCGGGTAATAGCTCTTTCTGCGGTTGACGAAAAGTTTTGATATTCTTCTAATGTTGCCTGAGGAGCAGTTTTCAGAATTTCCAGGTTCATACGCAGGGAGGTTAATGGAGTTCGCAGTTCATGCGCTAAATTTGCATTGAATTCACTTTGATCATCAAAATTTAGCTTAAGCCTCTGTAACATTGTGTCGAAGGCATCAGCCAGAATTTTTACCTCGTCCGTTGCTCCCTGATAATTTAATCTTTGATCCAAATTATGGGCGCTAATTTGTTGAGCGGTTTCGCTTATTGCGTTTATGGGTTGTAATGATTTTTGCGCAATCCACTTTGCGGCCAAGAATCCTAATACACTAAACGCTATTAATCCAATTCCGGAAAGAAGCCTGACGCTGACATAAGGATCAGTCCTGGTAATCCCCGGATCGCGAGCAATTGTATAACCTTCCGGGCCAGGGGTTTCGACCATAAGCGTTAGTGGATTTCCTTCTGTATCTACTGTTTGAATTAATACTAAAGCATCAGGAGACCCAACTTCGCGAGTAATAAAGATAGGAGCGATCGAATTGATAAAAACAGTGAGAATTAAGCCGAATACAAACACCACCCCGCTGGTCGACCAGGTTATGCGCTGTTGCAACGTTAATTTTTTCCACTGATTACGCATCGAAAGCCGGCTATTTCTCTTCATTCTCGATTAGAACATCATCTGAACGAATGAAGCTATATCCGGCTCCAATAATCGTCGCAATATACTTTGAATTTTCAGAATTGTCACCCAATTTTTCTCGTAGTGATTGAATATGCACTCGTATGGTATTTGAAAAGATGTTTGTTAAAGACCCCCAAACATGCTCTAGCAATTCTTCCTGGCTGATCACTTCATTGGGATGCCTCATTAAATACTCGAGGATCCCGAACTCTTTTCGGGTCAGTCGAATCCTATGATCAGCTTTCCAAACGACCTTTTCAACTGAATCAAGAGAGATATCCCGAATTTTCAATATCGGCTCTCTAGTACGCGTGTCTCGGCGCAGTAACGCGCGGATTCTTGCGAGCAATTCCTGTAAATGGAAGGGTTTAATTAAATAATCATCCGCGCCATTATCCAGACCCGTGATGATATCCTTCTGTTTTCCTCGGGCAGTTAAAATGAGAATAAGCAATAACGGCTGTTTACTATGCGCCAAACGGCAAATATCCAATCCATCCACGTCTGGCAGGTTTAAATCCAGGACCATTAAGTCATAATTATTGGTCTCAAGCAAATCAAGTGCTTTATTACCATTTTCTGCAATACCAATAGCATACCCATTCTGGGTCAGCCCCCGGCAAAGAGCGATGGCCACATCTTTTTCATCTTCAACGACAAGTAGTTTCATGCCAGTCCAGAATCGTTCTTATTAATAGGATATATTTGATGTTCCTTA
>DATMXL010000107.1:0-9005 GCA_035561555.1 Bellilinea sp. | reverse complement strand
GACCGGAAGCGAATTTAATATGATAGAAGAAATCTTCCTTGGTATTGGATTATTTAGGTCTTATCTCCCGTAAAAAATTTGCCATTATGATTATGCTTACCAATTTTCAACTATCGCAATCCATTCGCTGCATCATTAAATTGATAAAGCACATACACATCATCCAACGTTTCGACGATCATCAATTGTGCCAGAGTTTTTTCGAGGTCATGCCAGACCTCGGGTTCGTAACTATTGTCGGTTCTCTTAACAAATTCCATTCCAGATTGATTGACAAGAATATGGGTAAACCCTTGGGATTTCCAGTGGTTCAGGATGGCTATTGGCGACTGGAATTCCCGCCAATCGTCATGAAATTGCTGAATCCACGCATCTGGTCGGGTGCTAAGAGGGGCATAAAAAGCCTTCGGCTCCCATAACATCATCACACGCGAGGTGGTTGGGAGCTCATTCAATTTTCGCATGGCGAGTTCATAATACCCGAGATTGGTCAACCTGTATTCTTCTGCCGTGTCCGACCCGACGACTGTGCTGAATGGATGGCTCCCCGACAACGCTATGCTATCGTGTATGATGATTAATCCGCCCACTAGCAAGATCGCTGTCCCGATGAAATATCGCAATCGTACGCCGGCGATAATTTTTGTCTGCAGCCAGCCCCAGCCGATTCCAGCCAGCATGCCCAGGAAGGGGAGTACACCAAAGTACAATCTCGGCTGCATGAGATGTTGTGCAAAAATATCCCCAATCGCCAGGACAAAAACAGCCGGGAGCAATAGAATGGCTACCGCCTGAATGCGAAGATCACGCCTAAACGCCAGGATGCCCGGCAGTGCCAACAACAAGATGATGGGGCCGATATCGGTTTGGAAAGTCCCGCCGTCGCTGTACCCCATCCAGGTGAGTGAGACGGGTAGAAAAATCCGTTCGAGCCAATTGCCGCTCCAGTTGATGAGTTGGCTGCCGGTTGCATACCCAACATTTGAAAAGGTGCTTAACCATGAATAAGGAAAGAATGGATTCCCTGTATTAACTGTGTTTTTGACCAACCAGGGTATGACCGGCAACCAGGAAATCAACGCACCTAAAATAATGTTGAGGAAAGAATACTTTTTCTGGAAGGATATAAATACCGCACAGAGGATTACACCCACCAACAGCACGATGCTGGTTAGTTTGGTTGCAATAGCAAAACCGCAGAAGAGGCACGTCAGGTAAAACCAGCGGGCTTGATGTTCCTGCAGCCATTGAAACATCAAAATGAGTGCACCACATCCAAATAAAGCCGAAAAATGGTCGGTTGCGGAAAAGCCCAGCATAGAACGGAAGGTCTCCCCAGCCAGTAAGGCAAATATTGCAACCCATCCCGCAGGAACCGCTCCAGACTCGCTTTTCGCTGATTGAAGAAAACGGATGACCACTCCGGCTAATCCAGGCAGAAGCAGAAGACCAGCAGCCCATCCTGTTAATGCAGCGGTCTCTGACCGGTGGATTGCCATGGCGAAGGTATAGAGCATCTCGGCCAATTGAAAATGGCCTGAGTACGGGTTTTCCGCCACAGGGCGCAGATAGTCAGCGATGAGGTAAAGTCGCGGTAGTTGCAAATGGTAAGTCATTGCATCCCAGTCGACGGGTGGTGCCAGTGCCACTACTGCCTGGAATAAAACCATTATCAAGCACATTACTGCGATGCTACGCTTGAATCGGCCCGTTTGCCGAAAAATTTCAATGATTGCGGAAAATTGTTTCAACCACTCCCAAATGGCATGCCGGAAAAACACCATACCCACCCCAAGCAAACCCCAGGCAGTCCAAGATGTAAACAGGTGGAGAAATCCAAATCCTGTCCATGTCAAGCTGATTATTCCCAGACCCAGGGCCCCTTGCACAGTAATTCTTTCGAGCGGCGAAAAACTAGGCATCTTTAAGAATCGAGCACCTATGCCGCCTGCGAGGGAGACGAAAGCTCCGACCAGAATGACGTCGAACAGAGCTCTGAGTGGCGGATACAGAGTACCCAGTGAAAAAGGCTTATGGAAATAGTAATATCCAAGGATGACGAAAAATGTCCATAAGATGATGCTAAAATTTATTAACTTCTTGATATTTACACCCACTGGAAATTTACCCCGTTTTCTAAAGCACGCCATTTTCAATCCGATAACAAGTGTAGAATAGATTAGGTTAGTTTTCAACCATTTCTATTAAGAATAATCCACCATTCCAAAGGAAATTTCGGTTTGGACTCATACGCTCAATACAATCGCAAAGCTTGGGACAACCAGGTAGCCACCGGCAATGAATGGACCATCCCTGTAACCAGCGAACAGATTAAAGCCGCCCGCCGCGCCGAGTGGACCTTGGTGCTGACTCCAACCATTCCGGTTCCGCGAGAATGGTACCCGCCCTTGACCGGAGCTAACGTCTTGTGCCTGGCTTCGGGAGGCGGTCAGCAAGGGCCGTTGTTGGCTGCTGCCGGCGCTCATGTGACGGTTTACGACAACTCGCCCGCACAGCTGGCGCGCGATCAGATGGTGGCGGAGCGTGACAGCCTGGATCTGGTCACAGCCCTGGGGGATATGCGCGACCTTTCTGCCTTTCCCGATAATCACTTTGACCTGATTTTTCACCCGGTATCCAATATTTTCGTTCCGGAAATATTACCGGTCTGGCGCGAGTGTTACCGCGTCCTGCGTCCGGGCGGGGTGCTTATGGCCGGTTTCGTCAATCCAGTGGTGTACATCTTCGATTTCGATAAGATGGATGCGGGCGAACTCAGCGTAACCAAAAAGCTGCCCTACGCCGATGTGACCGACCTTTCAGTCGAACGGCTAAAGAAATTTGAGGAAGAGAAGCAGCCGTACGAGTGGAGTCATTCGCTGGACGAGCAGATTGGCGGTCAACTCGCTGCCGGCTTTGTCTTGACCGGATTATTCGAAGACATTGATCCGACCAGCGTGCTGGGTAAAACCCTGCCGACATTTATCGCCACTCGGGCGGTAAAACCCTAGCATCCCTATGCTTCGACTGTTTTTTGTCCGGCACGCCGAATCAGAAGCCAACGTCCTCAGGGTTTACTCCAACACCGGGTGGAAGCACCCGCTGATAGCTTTGGGAGTAGTACAGGCAAATTCGCTGGCTAAACGCCTCCTGCCGGAAGGGATTAACCGAATCTATTCAAGCCCGGTGATGCGAGCTGTACAGACCAGTGAAATCCTCTCAACCTCCCTTGGGGTTCCCTTCACGGTTGCAGACGCCTTGCGAGAATTTGACGTTGGGATCTACGAAGGAAAGCCAATTGAAGACGGGAAGATCCTGAGGAAGGAAGTGGAAACAGCCTGGTTTACCGGGCAGGATTACTCCTGTGCCATGCCAGGCGGGGAAAGTTACCTGGATATCCGAGCTCGGTTTATTCCGTTCATCAATGAATTGGTCCGATCCTATCGAACTAGCGATGCAAGCATTGTACTGGTCAGCCATGGCGGCATCTATTTTTCCATGCTGCCTGAAATTTTAGCCAACCTGACCCATCCTCAGATGCAAAAACATAGTTTTATCAACACCGGTTATGTCTTGGCTGAGCTGCAGTCAGATGACAGCCTGAAATGGGTTTCCTGGGAGACGGATGCTCCGAGCGCAAGCACTAAGTAAGTAGGAATCGAAATATCGACCGGCGCCAGTTGCGAAACGTCTCGATAAGGAAAGGCTTGATTAAATGGAAAAGCCCGTCAACATTGTGGTTGCATCAAAGAACCCGGTGAAAATCAAGTGCGTGGGCGATGCTTTTGAAAAAATGTTCCCGGGCACACCGTTTCAAATCATGGGAGTTGAAGTACCCTCAGGCGTCAGCGAGCAGCCGGCTACCGAAGCCGAGACCTTCCTAGGCGCGCAAAATCGCGTTGCCGCGGCTAGCAGTCTATTTCCCCAGGCCAATTACTGGGTAGGGGTAGAAGGCGGGACGGCGGATGACGGGCAGGAGATGCAGGCTTACGCCTGGGTGGTAGTGCTTTCACCCAACGGTACTGGCCGCGGTCGCACTGGCTCATTTTATCTGCCGCAGCCCATAGCTGATCTGGTGCGCCAGGGGGTGGAACTTGGCAAGGCGGATGACCAGTATTTTGGCCGGGAGAACTCCAAGCAGGTTAACGGTGCCATCGGCCTGCTCACCGGAGACGTACTCGACCGCGCCGCTTATTATGAGCACGCCGTCATCATGGCTTTCATCCCGTTCAAAAACCCCACTCTCTATCCGGTCACACCCTCAGAATGAACACTTGCCAATACATTGGGCAAACCCTGCAGGTGGTTATCGACCGTCCGCTCGGCTCCCGCCATGCGCAACACGGCTTTCTCTATCAACTCAATTACGGATACCTTCCTGGCGTACCTTCGGATGATGGCGAAGATTTGGATGCCTACGTGCTTGGAGTTTTTGAGCCCATATCCAGCTTCGAAGGCGAATGCATCGCGGTCATTCACCGGCTGGATGATTCTGATGACAAATTGGTCCTGGCACCGCCCGGCAGGCAGTTTACAGATGACCAAATCCGGGCGCTGACTAAATTTCAGGAACGCTGGTTTGCATCCATCATCAAACGCACTTGATCATTAAAAAACTTGCGCCGGTTCAACCGGCGCAAGTTTTGATTAAATGATCGGTATATTTAGTGGTGAATGCTGATGTTGCCAGACAACCGCTGCATAGAGCCGTTGTCGAACACCAGTTGCGTTCCGTCCCAGATCTGGATACGGATGTTATCCTTCTTGCCGTCCTGCAGCCAGACGATATAACGGAAATCCGGGGTGCTGTTGGCGGTGCCAAATCCAGTCAAAATGGCCGATTTTCCGTCTGGAGCGACCCACAGCCATTCGACACCAGAGCTGTAGAACTCAAAGCCGGCATTTTCCAAGATCAAGCTGAAGCTGCCTTGTGGCATCAATTCTTCTTTTTTGTATTTTACGTCGAGAGCGAATTGAGCTTTACCACTCCAGGCCTGATCGTAGAGATAAGATCCAGCCGAGGCGGGCACCCATCCACTGCCGGTTGCAAATCCTACTGCTGATGGATAGGGCGTATTTTGCAGATGCAGACCCACAATAATTGGGTCGTGATCAGACACACGGAACATATCTGGAGCGTACAGACTGATTATCTGACCTGGTGATTTGAAATCAGTGTTGTAGTCCAGCACGCTCGGTTCATCGGCGTTGATATGGAATTCGGTAATAGCGGTGACCTGTGGGACCAGCGAATTGGAAGCCATGGCGTAGTCCAGGTAGCCCCATTGCCCATCGAAGACGTAGGAATAGGCTTCCGGGCCGAGGAACAATTCGACCAGGTTGGAGAAGCCAGCGGCTTTCAAAGCAGTGACCGGGTCTTCCATGGCGTAGGAGTTCAAGTCGCCCAGGATCAGTACGTCGGTTTCACCCGTCAGGGTCGGATCGCTTGCCAACCAGTTAGCCTGCTCAATGGCGGCGTTGGTGCGCACGATATTGCAGTTACCCTGCCCATCGCCGGCATCCGGCGCATCGCAGGCGCTGCCCTTGCTCTTCAAATGGTTGACCACCGCGGTGAAGCGCGCGCCGTTCGAGTTCTGCTGGAAGGTTTGCGCCAACGCCGGGCGGGAGCGGGGAGCACCATCTCCGCCGTTGACAAAAGCAACACTATTAAGCGCTGCCGTAACCCCTACCGGCGTAACCAGAGCTGGTTGATAGATCATGCCAACCTTGATGGCGTCTGTGCCGAGCGCATTGATCTGACCGGTGTTTGCATCCACGTCAATAAAGGCATATGTGCCGGGGGCGGTGGCTGCGTTCAGTTGATCCACCAGGTGCTGTAAGGCGCTGTCGAGACCGTAACCGTCATTTTCGATCTCATTGACGCCAGTCACAGCCGTGTTCATTGCCAGGATCGCAGCTACCGTCTTGGGATATTGACGGTCAAACTCGGCTTGAGTATCTGCGCCGCGGCAATCAGTAAAGGCTCCGCCGACGCCGTTGCGGCAGTTGTTCACATTGTCCGGCAGCCCGTCGAAGGTATTAAAGTAGTTGAGCAGGTTGAGCGCACCTACCCGGAGTGTACCGCTAACATCGTCCGGCACAGATGGGCGCACGTTGACTGGCTCAAAATTAACAGTACCGTTCAGTGCATTGATCGGGCGCACGCGGTAAGCGTTGCCGCTGGCGTTGTTGCCAGCCCAGGTGTAGGTCATCACGCCCACGATGCCGGTAGCCGTATCACCGCCGCGCAAGGTGTTGCTGGCTGAAAGCGCCTGCCCGCCGCGCGCGAACACGATCGGGTCAGGGTTTTGGTTGTTGTCTGCATCGTCCAAAATAATCTTGCTGAGGTTGTTAGCAGCTTGAAGATCCAGTGCTGGCTGTCCAGGAGCTACCACACTGGTCGGCTGCTGTAGACGACCGTCTACCGAAAGCACCACCTGGCCAAAGCGCCCCAGTTGGAAGTGCTCGGTGACATACATGGTCTGCGGCAGGGTCACCAGCATGCCTTCGTATTGTTCCAGGAATGTGGGACTTTCAACTGGAAAGGTAACCTCGACAGGTTCCACGCTGCTGGTTCCGCATTTTGTGATTATGTTGGAAGTTACCTGGGATTGCCCCTGATTCTCGCCCGCAGTCCCGCTAATATACACTACATCGCCAGGCATTACGCGGTCAGCGTTATCAAACTCAAACACAAATATTCCGTCAGAGGTGGCGTGATCGCCATCACCGGTCGGATCTTGAACAAAGAATCCGCGCAGTGCTGGAGCTGCGCCTTCGTAATCACCAACCACCACACCGCGCGTATTAATTGCACCCGAAATTGCGACACTTGCCCCTGTTCCCTGGATCGAGGGTATCGGTGTGTAGTCTGTTAATAAGCATACATCGACTGCATCGAAAGTTACGCTGTAATCAGCCTCCATAACATCAGGTGGATCGAAGGGATCCTGGTCTGTAACTCCTGTTGCGAGGACAGTTAAAGTACAGCTTTCGGAAGTAAAATCCGCATCCGGATTGAGCGTGAACGTTTCAGGTCCGCCAGTTATTACTGCAGTATGGGAACCAGATATGTCGCAGGTAATATCGAACCATGTTCCTGTCACATTCACTGATTCACTAAATGTAACGCTAATATCTGAAGTGATTGATATGTTTGTATCGCCATTAGCTGGCGAAGTAAATACAACGCTGGGAGCCGAATCGAGGAATGTCGAGTTGTGCGGAACTGGTGTGCCAGCGACGAAATCTGCAGAATTATTATCGGTATCTTGAGACCCATAGAGCTTCCGTATAACTGCAGTTGCATTCGTGGTTACAGGAGCGGCAGCGGAACCTTCATAGAAATTTGCAGCTCCCCAGCCCACTAGGTCAACGATTTGTGCCAATGCAGCAGCAGGGCAAGGTGTAGATCCTCCGTTACAACCCAATGATACGGTTGTGTTTACCAATGCCACTTTGCCCCCAGTTCCGCCCAAAGCGATCGGGCTGGCATCGATGAGATCGGGAGTTGGAAGCGGTAATTGAACTGTAGCCCCGGCGGCTTCCTGCACAAGGAAGTATTTGCCAGGTTCTACGACGCCCGATAGTGGAGTGATCTGCGTCGTGCTTGAACCAAAATTTCCGGTGCCGGTTGCGCTGGCATATTGGATTGACCAACCATCCAGCGAGACCGGGGACGAACCGCGGTTATACAATTCCACGAAATCATTTGTGTAAATCCCGCCACTATTCCCGCCGCCGCCATAAACCTGGCTGATAACAATATCGGGCGAAACCGCTTGCACTGCGGACTGCCCTGGCGCTGCCAGCAGCGCACCGAATACCAACACACAGGCCATCAACACATTCCAGAACCGAACCGATAGTTTCATTTTGCTCTGTCCTCCTGGTTGTTAAAGAAGCGGATATGAAATTGATGTTCCCCCGCAAACAGCCTGGTCAGCGGGCTGGATGCCTTACCCCAGCCCGTTTTCTCCCTGTTGACAGCTAAATTGTATCATTAAGGAGTCAACTTTTCATCTCGTATAGCCACCCAAACCTTGCTCGCCTTATCCTCCAAACTGTGATAAGATGCGCCTTACCATGATCGATGACTACCAGGAGATCCAGACCGATGAGGTCGTACCAACCAAGCAGCCTGAAATTTCGCCAAAAACAACTTTTGGCAGTCTGCTTTCGGAAGTTTTCAAAACCCTCTTACTGGCTCTGGTATTGTATTTTGCCATCAGCGCGGTAACCGACCGGGTGCGGGTGGAAAACGTCAGCATGCAGCCGACCTTATACGAAGGCGAGTTGCTGGTTGTCTCTAAACTGGCTTATCAATTCGGCGAACCCCATCGCGGCGATATTATCGTTTTTCATCACAACCCGGACCCTCCGGAAGATTACATTAAACGTGTCATCGGTCTGCCCGGCGACACGGTGACGGTCTTCAAAGGACAGGTTAGCGTCAATGACCAATTATTGAACGAGCCCTATCTCGCCTCCCTGCCAGCCTATGAAGGTGTCTGGGAAGTGCCCGAGGACATGCTGTTTGTGCTGGGTGATAACCGCAATCGCTCCTCAGATTCGCACATTTGGGGTTTCGTGCCCATGGAATCGGTGGTAGGGAGAGCTGTGGTCATCTATTGGCCGCTGAGCTCTGTTCGCATCCTCAGCCATGATGATATTGCTCAGGCGTATCCTTGATTCCGGCGATTTCCTGATAAAATTCTCGGCTCGGATCGGTATAGACTTTAATGGTGTAATAAACGGATCAATTTAATTGATGAGATATAGTTCTGCTTACCGCACAAAAAAACGCTGGCGCATCCTGCTCCCTATAGTTGCCGTCTCGGTTGTGATTCTCGGCCTGCTCGCCACTCAGCTGCCAGGGATTAAGTCACGTCTAGCCTGGCGCGTCGAAGTCGCTGAAACCTACCTCCGTGGAATCGTGAACCCGGTCGAACAGATGCCTGCCCCGCGTACCGTTCAAGCGGCAGGCGTGGCTGTGACGCCTACCC
>DATMXL010000106.1:0-15782 GCA_035561555.1 Bellilinea sp. | reverse complement strand
CTTCCAAAGAATACGCCAAGTGAGAATAATTGTTTATTTTGGCATCAAAAGCGGAGATCGGTTAAAGTTTACCAGATTTACCGCAACTTCTACCTTTTTACCAAACTTTCCCGTAATTTCTAAAGGTACGGAATGGGCGAGGATTTCGTAATCGTTTATCCTCTGCCATTTTATTTGTTTTAACCTCTTGCTTTGATCCTGTAACTGGGTTCTGCTCACCGCCGGCGTTGACGAAGTTTAGCAAAACCAATCACATTTCATAGGTACGCAAAAAGGGCTGGTTCAGTTTTTTGGACTGGAAGTCTCAGCCGGTATGAGATCAATCATGAGTGAGGATAAAAACGAGAGGGAAGATGCTCGAGCTAGTGGGCTTAGGAGCAAGAACCTCTCCTACGAAGAATCGTCGAACGGTTGGCATGATGGTATCTACCAGTCAAGCGCTGCCTAGTCTAAAATCCCTGAGAATTGATTACCGCATCGCTGATATCTGGCAAAATTATTATAAATGCAATCAAGGTATCTGTCAAACACGGTCAAGTGAATTGTATAGACAAGTAAATGCCACGTGCCAAGTGTCAAGTGCCACTTGACAGCGGGTCCTCGAACCGCCCGTAACGGCGGCCCAATGTAGAGCGAAATTTCGCGGTTGTTGCGTCCCGGATGGGACATTTCGCTTACGCAAATTGGAAATTTGCGCTACGGCGCCTGGTCCCGCATCAAAGATACGTGGCTGCGCCGACGAAACTTTCCCTCAGGTCCTTCACAGCTTGAATATTATCCGTATAGACGCCGTTGCGTGAACGCGACGAATGAATCATATCCCAACCGCCCAGGCTGATGCCAACATGGGTGATCTCCCGCCGGTCGCCATTTTCGCCAAAGAACACCAGATCGCCAGGCTGTAATTGCGACTGTTCGACCAGTTTGCCATCTGCCATCTGCATGTCCGCGTCACGGCGTAGCGTCATGCCGGACCAGCGGTGAACCAGCTGCGCGAAGCCTGAGCAGTCGATGCCGTGGGCGGAGACGCCGCCCCACAAGTACGGAACCCCGACCATGCGGAAGGCATCTGCTACCATTTGCGTCCGCCGCTGGCTGGCTGTGACCGGAATATTCTGCAGGTTGCGCAGGTCATCGGTATGCGCCCAGCCGACTTGGTTGGCCTGAATTTTAGCCCACTCGCCTTGCTGACCCTCGAGGTAGACAAAAGTCCCGCCCAATACCCGGGTCACCAGTTGTGCGTTGGCACTCGGCTCAGCGCGCAGCCAACTCACCGGCGCGGTCACCAGGTGCGTGGCAGGCGGCAGTACGCCAGGCGTAAAATATGCCAGGTATGCCCAGCCGAGGTACCCGTCCATGCAGCGCACGAAGGCCCATTTGTTCTGTTTTTCCAATATCTCCACCTGGACGCCGTACAATAGCTGATTGGCCTGTTCTGCCAGCCAGGACGGCTCGCGATACAGGCTGGTCAGATTGGTCGTATTGGCCATCAGGAGCGGCTCTACGCGGCGCAGCACCTGCACCCCGCTGTCATTCACCGTCAACCCGCCAACACACGCTTGCAGCGCCTGGCGCAGCGCCTGACGGTCAGTCTCGGCCAGTACGCGTCCATCCAGAGACACGTTTTTTCCATCGAAAGCGGCGATTTTGACGTCAAACAGGTGCTCGCGGTCATCTGCGTTTTGATTTTTAAGGTCAACCAGGGTTGATTCGATTTTTTCCCGCATAAATCCTCTTTTATTTCGATCGGGCGGCACTGAGACCCGCCCCTACCTCAATTGTACGCCGATTCCCGGGCGTCCCGGCAGCGAAACATCTAGGGTTGGCGAATACTGTACTCCGTCAAACGGGTCATTGCTGATGAGCAGCGGGGCATCCAGGTCCAGCCAGTCGGCCAGGCCGGCTAGATGCGCCATAGCCGTGGTACCCAGTGAGGTCTCCACCATGCAGCCAAGCATGATTTGCAGCCCCAGTTCCCGCGCGCGCCGTAACATGCGCAATCCAGGCGTCAACCCGCCGACCTTCATTAATTTGAGGTTGATGCCGCGCACGCCGGCGGCTGCCAGGCGTTCCACATCCTGCAGAGTCTGTACCGATTCATCCGCCACGAGGGACAGCTGGGTGTGTTTTTGCACCTCGCCCATGGCTTCTATCTGATCTTTGGGCAGCGGCTGCTCGATCATTTCCAGATCGTACACTTCAAGCGCTTGCACCTGACGAATAGCCTCGTCCAGCGTCCAGCCGGCGTTGGCATCGACGCGCAAGCGGGCGTCGGGGCGAGCCGCGCGAATGGCTTTCAGCCGGGCTTCGTCATCATCGCTGCCAAGCTTGACCTTGATGATTGGCATGTAAGTGTTTTCGGCTGCCAGCTGCGCCATGGCTTGCGGAGTGTCGATGGCAATGGTGAAGGAGGTCGGCATGGGCTGCGGTGCAGGCAAGCCAAGCAGCTGGTAGAGCGGCATGCCGCGTTGCCGGGCGATGCGGTCATAGAGCGCCAGATCCAGCGCACAGCGCGCTGGCGCCGGTCCCTGACTGCCCACCCAGCCTTCGATTTCTACCGGGTCGTCCGGCAGCCGCCGGTTGGAATCAGCCGCAGCCTGCCAGGTGGCTTCCATGGCCTCGTCTGGCACGCCATAATACGGCGGAATGGTGCCCTCACCCCAGCCTTCATCGTTCGGCAGACGCAGCCAGAAGGCCTGGCGGGTCTCCGATACACCGTAGGACAAACGAAATGGGTTGCGCAGTTTCAGGATGATTTTCTCCCAGCACAGCCCTTGCGATGATGTCATTCTGCCTCCCCATAGCGCAGGCGTAAATACGATTCATGCCGTTCCGAACTTACCCGTCCCTGCTGGACTCCTTCAATCACGGCGCAGCCAGGCTCATTTTGATGGGTGCAGTCGTTATACATGCATTCCTGGACCAGGTCGCGCAGCTCCGGGAAGTAGCCGTCCAACTCCTCGGGTTGAATATCCCACAGGGACAACATACGCATGCCGGGCAGGTCGGCGACATAACCACCGGCTGCCAGCGGGAACAACTGGCGAATATTGGTGGTGTGGCGGCCTTTATGGGTCAAAGTTGAGACCTCTTTGACAGCCAGACCGAGGCCGGGTTCCACCGCATTCAGCAAGCTGGTTTTGCCCACCCCGGAAGGACCGGCAAAGGCCGATAGTTTTCCAAGCAGCCGCTCTCTCAGTTCTGCCACGCCCTGACCGCTTTTGGCGGAGGCAAAAATCACCGGATAGCCCAGCGGAGGGTAAATTTCGAATTGCCGGATGACTTCCGGAGGCGCCAGGTCCAGCTTATTGGCGACAATCAACGGCGGAACGCCTTGCCGCTCAGCCACAATCAAGAATCGGTCGAGCATGCGCAAATGCGGCGTGGGGTTGGCGCAGGCGAAAACAAACACCGCCTGGTCGGGGTTGGCCAGCAGTACCTGCCGATACACGCCGCGGGCAGACGGCGCCGTGCGCACCAACGCATGCGTGCGCGGTGCGATTTCTTCGATGGAGCCGGTGCCGTCATTCTGAAGTTGAATGCGTACGTGGTCACCCAGGGCGATAATGTCGCCGCCCGAGCGGTGTTTCTTCAGCCTGCCGCGCAGCTGGCAAACCACATCCCCCTGCGGAGTTTGCACGGTATAGAAACCGGATAACAGCCGGGTTATCCAACCCCAAACCATATTTTCATCCATGCGAAGGCGATCCTGTGAGCTCCAATTAAGGTTGGGGGGTTTCTTCCGTCTCGCCGCCTTCAGGGGTCGGCGTCTTGGTGACGTAGAAGCTGGCTTCCCACGGGTATAACCTGGACGGTCGACCGAAATAATAGGCTTCCACCACCCGCCGGAAGATGGGCGCGGCGATTTCAGAGCCCTCGCCGGCATTTTCAGCGATGACCGCGATGGCGATATCCGGCAGGTCTTCCCGCCCGGCATCGGTGTAACCGGCAAACCAGGCATGCGAGGTGCCGGTAGAGTTGGAAGCGGTACCGGTCTTGCCGTAAACAGGTACTCCCAAGCCAGCCAGGGCGGTCCGTGCTGTGCCGCGTGTATCAGCCACCACGGCGCGCATGGCATCCTGAATAATCTTGAGGTTTTCTTCTGAAACTGGCAGCGTACCCTGCGGGTCGGCTTTAAAACTGATCAGCGGCTGGCCGTCGGGCGTGGTCACCCTCTCGACGATCTGCGGACGGTAAAGCGTACCGCCATTGCCTACAGCGGCGATAAAGCGTGCCACCTGAAGGGGCGTTGCCAGCATTGCGCCCTGACCAATGGCCAGCTGAACGGCGTCATCCTGGCTGATAGGGGTTGGCATATTACCGGCGGCTTCATCCAATTGCTCAATACCGGTCGGCGAACCCAGGCCAAAGGATCGCGCCATTTTCGAGACATCTTCGGTGTACCCCAGTTGATACAGTTCCAGTCCGATATGGTAGAACCAGGGGTTGCACGAGCGCATCAGGCCTTCCGGCAGGGTCAACAGACCGCTGGCGGGCCGTTCTTTTTCATAGGTCCAGTCGTACAGCGTGACGCCTGGGATTTCTGTAAAGGTATGCAGGCAGTTGTATTCGGAAAACTGGGTGAAAACGCCGGTTTCCAGCGCAGTCGCCATGGTGATGATCTTGAACACCGACCCGAGCGGGTATTGACCATTGGTGGCACGGTTGAGCAGCGGGAGGGTGGCAGGATCGTAGACTTCGCCCAGTAAATAGCCGCTGTTGAAGTTATTGGGATCAAACAGGTTGGGGTCGAAGGTTGGACTGGACGCCATTGCCAGTACGCGGCCAGTGTCGCGTTCCAGCACCACGACCGCCCCGCGAAAGCCTTCGATCGCGCGCTGGGTTTGCACCTGCAAATCCTTATCCAGCGTGCTGTAAATCTCGTTGGCTGGCTTGGATTCTCGTTCCCCCAGCCGGGTGATCACGCTGCCCTGTTGATCGACGACATACAGTGAAGCGCCGCGCTGACCGGTGAGGTACTCCTCACCCCAGGTCTCCAGGCCCACCATACCAACCCTCTCATCCACGCGGTACCCCAGGCGGCGGTATTCATCCACCTGTTCGATGGGAATGGGCTGGACGTACCCCACGGCATGCGCGGCAGCCTGGTCAAAGTAGTAACGCGTGTTGTAACTGCTCATGATCGCTCCGCCCAGTGAAGTCAGCACATCGAAGCGATTCTCGATTTCCTGCGCTGAGACATCCCCCACCGGGATATACCATCCGGGTTCGGCAAATTCGTACAGCGAAGCAATATAGTCCGGGTTGAGATTAGTCAGGTTGGACAGTTCGGTCAGGAGCGCACTCTCGGTATCCGGGTTGATCTGACCAGGCTCGATGCCCAGCGCAACTGCATCCGATTGGGCAGCCAGAGCGCTGCCGTTTTTGTCGTAGATGTTGCCGCGCGCCGGGACGGAAATATCCATAGTCAACCGGTTCCCGCCGCGCAGCTCCGGCAGGATCATGCCGTCTTCCCATTGCACCTTCCAGGTTTCGTCCTGCAGGCTCATATTCATGACCGTCTCGCGCACAATATCACCCACCAGCACCGTGTGGTAGGTCATGCGGTAAGCCACTTGAGCCTCGCTGGGATTTTTGATCAGCGATTGCAGGATTTCATAGTCCAACGATTCCAATGACATGGTGGCGCTGACATCTTTCATGTGATTGGAAAAATCGTCCTCGATCAAGGCATCCTTTGAGAGCAAGGTTAACTGCGCGTACATGGCAGCGTAATTGTCCGCTTTCCAGGCATCTAAAAAGGCTTTGGCAGCCGAATCCGGACTGGGCGCGGTGGTGGTGTTGACCATCGGGTCGCGCAGTGTCGGGGTGGCAGCCCCAGGCGGAAGGTTATTCTCTCCCGGGGTACAGGCTGCCAGCAGCAGCATCAAAATCAGCAACAAAATCGAGCGAAACTTCATCTTTTTCTCCAGGCGGCCAACCTTGCGGTCAGCCCACATGCTCGCCCCGCCGCACGGCGTCCCATATGGGGCAGTTATAATCTAAATTGGATTGGCACTCAGCCGGCATGTCGTTCAGCGGTTCCACCCCGAAAAAGCGCGCCGTGCGCACCAGGTGGCACAGCGGCAGCCCCATCACGCTGGCGTAACAGCCGGTAAAATTTTCAACCGGGTGAAATTCTGCGTGCTGGATGGCGTAAGCGCCGGCTTTGTCCAGGGGGTCCCCAGTGGCAACGTACGCGGCGATTTCCGCATCGCTGTATTCGCGCATGGGCACCTGTGAAACACACAGGTCGGTCTCCAACATCTGGGTGACCGGGTCGAGCAGCGCGATAGCGGTGAACACCTGATGGGTGCGCCAGCGCAACTGACGCAACATTTTGACCGCCTCAGCAGCTGTGGATGGTTTCCCCAACAGCAGGTCGCCATCCACCACGATAGTGTCCGCTGCCAGAATCAGCTGGGTGGTTTCACTCTGCTCCGCCACCGCGCGGGCTTTGGCAACTGCCAGGCGGGTGACGTACTCCGCCGGCGATTCGCCCGGCAGGCGGCTCTCATCCAGGTCAGCAGGCTGGACGGTGAACGTCCATCCGGTCCAGGAGAGCATTTGTTGTCGGCGCGGGGAGTTGGAAGCCAACAGGAACATCGGTCGCGGCATATGGGTCTTATTCTAACTTCCATATGGGATGCTGACAAGCCGGGGGGAAAGGTGCCATGTGCCACGTGTCAGGGGTCACGAAGGGGTTGTAGGGTGTGTGCCGTACTTGCACGCACCAAAAACAATGAAGGGTGCGAACAATTTTTGTACGCACCCTCCAGACATTTTGGTTTACATAATGAAGCGAGCTAAAAACACGATGCTAGGTGTGTGCCAAAATAGATTTTATGGGATGGATCTAGCCATCTGGATTATTTCGTCATTTTGAATGGGATCTTGCGTGTCTGGAAGGTAGGTCCAGTTAATTGTATAAAGAAGGTCGTCCTGTACCCAGAGGATACTTCCCCGACCAGGCTCAGAACTCCATGAATAAGTCAGTGTTTCGCCAACCTCGGGAATTTTATCTGCTGTCCATCCGCCAGAAATCAATGCCGCAGGACTACCATTAATGTCAACCTCCTCGACACTTCCCGGACCGACGTTTTCAGGACGGTCTTTATACCGGTCTTCCCATTTTTTATCGTTGGGAACTATGGTCAGATCAATATAACCGCGATCTCCATGCCATTGTGAGCGAACAACTGGTGGTAATTCCTCAATAGGAGCGTCAACTCTGAAAAATACTGGATTTACCTCAAACCCTTCTGGGACCCACATAGGCAAAGTAAACGGAAGAACGAAAAAATCCCTGGCCTCTTGCTCGGTGATCGTGATTGCACCTTTAGCATTAGGCGCACGGGATATGTTGATCTGATCCTTTTCTTCGAAGGTCACAATTCCAATTTTTTGGAGAAATTCGACCGCCAGAGCTTGTGCTGATGGAACGAAGGCAAAGGTCAGGGTCAAAATCAGGAAAACACTGGCTAACCCTATCGTCCAAGGGCTTACTCCAATATATCTATGGTTATTTTCCACTGAGTGATGCGTGTTGATTTCGTTCAATAAAGCTGCACTAAATTCAGGCCGCGGTGACTTTTGTAAACCGTAAAGGAATTGTTCGTTCATTCGTTCACCTCCCATGCTTCTCGAATTTTCTGAAGGATTCGATGAAGCAATGTGCTGACGTTTGTCTCGCTTATTCCAGTTTGGATGGCAATTTCTTTGTTCGAACACCCTGCCCCAAATTTAAGGGCTATGAGTTCGCGCTCACGAACTGGATATTGGTTCAAAATTGTGGTTAATCTCATTAATTCCTCTTGCTGCTGGATCGTTGCCTCCGACAGATCATTAGCCGAGAGGTTTGAAAGGCTTTCAATCGGCAATTCGGGTTTACGAGCACGAAAATAATCTATCGCCGAGCGCCTTGCAATGGAAAACAACCAGGTGGAGAACGCACCCCGGTTATGATCATATTTATGCCGATTCTGCCAGGCTTTCCTGAAAGTTTCCGCGGTCAGGTCTTCGGCCAGCATATCGTTGCCAACCGAATAGCGGAGAAAGTTGAAAACTCTCGGCATTTCCGTTGCGTAAACGGTATCCCAATCCACTGAGGGGGTTGCCCTGTCCAGAGATTTAGCAAAATTGGAGGTGGAAGTCATTTCACTATAATATACGGTGAAAAATGCAGAATGTCACAGAGACGAACAAAATGGTCCCCTACCGGGAATGCGTGATGAACGGCGCCAGTGAAGATCGGAAAAATTATCTAAATCAGGGCCGAAAGCCATCTACGGCGGTTATTTAGCCAACAGGACGCCGATATACTATATCTGTCCCTTTCTCCCCCACGCTCCGACATATTAATAGAGCTCAAAAATTAAACCACCTGCAGGAGCATTACGAGATAAGGATATTTATGGCAGAAAGCAGCATACCGTTGACCCACCATCCTTTACGAATTGAACCTGACGAAGCACAACTCATCACAGCAGCCAGGCATGACTTGCGCAATTTCGACGCACTCTATAAACACCATGTCACCGCGGTTTTTCGCTATCTTTACAGCCGAACCGGTAATGTCCTTGACTCAGAAGACATTACCGCACAAACTTTTTTGATCGCGCTTGAGACCTTTAACCGGTTCCGCGGCGATGGGCACTTTCGCGCATGGTTGTTCGGCATAGCCCGCAATAAAGTGGTCGACCTCTACCGAACACGCAAGACTGAATTACCGCTGGATGACGCAATTAACACCCCAACAGGTGAAGATCCCCTTTTGAGCGCCATACGCTTGGAACAAAAGGCAGTTGTTGCAGCCATAATCGCCGCGCTGACTGACGAGGAACAAGAGCTTTTACGGCTGCGCTACCTGGGGGAGATGAGTTATCGCGAAATTGCCAACCTGCTACAGAGCAATGAAGATGCAGTCAAGAAAACCACCTACCGTTTACTGGCACGGATTCAAAGCCAGTTGGAGGACCCCAATGAATGAAAAATTAACACCCCATCCGCTCGAAGATGTCATCCGGCGATCCTACGATGTTCCAGAAATTCGCCCGGAATTTGTCAGCGCCCTTTCTGTCGATTTGATGCAATCCGCGAATAGGCAGATTGCAAAAAACACAAACAAAAATTTTTCCCTGCGACTCGGGCTTGGTTTTGCGGCGATCGCACTATTGCTGACCATTTTCTTCACACAGGCGCCGGCAGGGCAGGCGTTGGCTGAATCCATTGGCCGCTTCTTCAAGGTCTCTAGCGTTACCGAGATTCCCATTTCCAATCCGAAGGAAGCCGTAGCACCTACATACGCACCCACCTTCTCGGTCACGCTGGTACCGGTTGCAATCGCTCCATTGACCGAGACACCATTTCCAACCCTGCAAGGGTTTACATTGGCTAGTTCCAGAGCTTGCGAAGCGGAACCATTTGGTTACACCTGCCAGCTCGCCTTGGCAGAGAAGAAAGTTGGCTATGATCTCAAGGAATTGCCCGAAGATCCCACGGATTATCGCTTCGAAAAGGTTTTTGTGCAGGGGAATAACGACGTTCAAATCAGTTATGAGCGCATCGCAGGGGGATCCTATCTATACTTCTTGCAAGGGCAAGGAAGTGAATTCGCTTCCACGGGAACAGGTGTGCCTGAGGATTCCATCCAATCGGTAATGGTGGGGGATAATCCTGGCGAGTTTGTTGCTGGTGTTTACGCAGCTGCCCCTGGGCAGACTACCTTCAAATGGAATCCTGATTCGCAGTACAGTCTTCGTTGGGCAGATGAAGGGCGCTGGTTTGAAATTGATGTTCACGGTTGTGTCGGCAGGGAGGATTTATGCAACGCTGAGGGGTTAATCGAAGTAGCCCTTTCGCTTGTAGATCAACCAGTTTCGGTTGAAGGTCTCCTAGCAGATCACCTGACCAGTATTGCTGAAGGCGAGCAAATCAGTGGTTTGTCTCTCATGGAGCCAGCAATCTTGCCTGAAGGTTTCGTGTTCTCTTACGCCACTTATGATGCTGACCTTAAGGAAATTCGATTGAATTACCATCCCGCCGGATATGATCCCGGAGTTGCTCAAATTTCTTTTTGGCAATCTCGCCTACAAAATCCTGTAGGAACTTTGAATGAATATACCGGCGACACCGTCGAAATCAATGGGAAACCGGGCAAATATTCATCGATTGACAGTTTTACCCACACAATCGTTTGGCAATCTGGCGACCTGGAAATTCGTATGGTAGTTACCTCATCGAAATTATGGTATGGGGGTACCTTCACCAGGGAGCAAGTATTGAAAATCGCACGGTCAGTCGAGTAAATTCATTAATTCACCATCTCAAAACATACGGGCGGCGGTTATGCTGCCCGTATGTTTCCCAGGGAAAACACTCAAAATCAATTCTCAGGCACTGCCTATCTTTTTACCAGGCCGATGGATAGTATAAGTAGAGGATCCTTTCGTTGAACCGAACAAAACAGCTTGTCGAAGGCATCGATGTCATGACCCATCCTGACCCTTCGGAGCCAGTTCCCTTTGACCTGGCGTCCGATCGACCTGCAATCACTCATCTTAAACAAGGCAACATTGCCGGATTGGCAGCGCTCGTTAATAAATATCAGGCTAAAGCTGTTCATACAGCCCTCCTTATCATCCACGATCGGGATCAGGCCGAGGACATTGCCCAGGAGGCTTTCCTCCAGGCTTATCGCAAAATCGATAGGTTTGATGATCGCCGACCTTTTCAGCCCTGGTTCTTGCGTATCGTGATCAACGCAGCCCTCAAGTCCGCAAATCGGCAGAAACGCTTTTTGCCACTGGAAGAACTGGACGATGGACATTTTGCGGCCGAATGGCTGATCGATCCTGGCCCTGGTCCGGAAACCCTGGTCGAGAGTGCCGAAATGCGCGAATCAGTCTGGAAGGCAATTGGAGGTCTGACACCCGATCAAAGGGCTACAGTGGTATTACGTTATTTTCTGGATCGCAGTGAACGTGAAATGATCCAGGACCTCAACCGGCCACTGACGACTATCAAGTGGTGGCTTTATGCTGCCCGACAGCGTCTGCGTAATGGATTGTTGCAAGGAAATATCAAGGAAAGCGAACAAAAGGAGTACGACGATGACTAAGAGACGAATGCAATCCATACTCAAAGATCTGACCGAGCAAAAAGCGCCAAAAGCCGAAATTAACCTGTGGCCTGCCATTGAATCACGTCTTCCGATGAGTGAAATGAGCCATTCGAAAGGAACCATAATGAAAACTCGTAATAAATTAGTACCACATCTGGCAACAGCCATCGCCGTGATTGTCATCCTGGGGGGCGTTCTGATAGCTGCCACCCCGCAGGGGCAGGCCATGGCGCAAAGTTTGCTGCAATTCTTCACCCGGGCTGAAAGCAACGAACTCCCGCTCCAGTCTTTCCAATTGACCCCCTTGCCTGCTTCTGGAATTTCAGAACCAGACCCAGCCAGCATCATCGACGCCAACCCAGAAATCACTGAGGTGGAACTGCAGGCTGGATATCATGTGTTTGAACCATCCTGGACTCCTACAAACCTAACCTTTGCAGGCGCATCCATTGAAGATCAGAAAATTGTCCGGATTTTCTATCGATATGTGGATACGAATGGATTGGTTTTCAGGCAGGAACCCGTACCCGCGTCGGATGGTTGCGAATTATGCGGCACGATTGGCCCGGACGCTCCGGTTGAGCAAGTGACAATCAGCGACACAACCGGCGAATACGTGGAAGGGGTTTGGAAGCTTACAGAGCAAGGACCTGTGTGGGAGTCAGATCCTTATCAAAAAACCTTGCGCTGGCAAATGTATGGCATGGCCTTTGAGTTGCTTTACATGGGTCCGCCGGACACACTCAGTATGGAGGATATGATCGCCATTGCCGAGAGCATTAACTAAGTTTTATTAGAGGGAAACAAAGCTCCGCTGGTCTTTTCCCGCGGAGCTTTGTTTTATCGTTCTAAACGAGGAATTGAGTAAGGTGTGTTCCGTTATGACGTAAATAATAAAAGGTGCGTACACAACCGGTACGCACCCTACCTGAAACCTGATACTCGAAATTTGGGATGCGCCAGGGATATTAAACTGGTTATCCTAACGAGCTTCGGATAACAGACCTTCAGAAGGAGTAAAATTGAAAACCATCATTGCTTTGTTTAGTCTCGAGGTCTTGCAGGGGGTCGAATTGGCGCTGGTGATGGCAATAGCGGCGCTGGTCATTTTCTCTTTGCTCAAACTCAGGAAGAGTACCCTTCCTGATCAAACGAAGGCCTTCTGGGCGCTAACTATTGTGTTGATCCCAATATTTGGCGCGTTAGCTTTTCTGATCGTTAAGCCGCGGAACGCGCTCGCTCAATAATATAAGCACCGTTTTAAAGTTGTGGTGCGTACCAAACCGGTACGCACCCTACTAGAAACTTGACACGTGACACCGTTTTTACTCGTACTTCAGCGCGTTGACCGGCACCAGGGTGGCGGCGCGCAACGAAGGATACAGCCCGGAAATGATGCCCACCAGGGTGGCGAAAATCAGCGCAAAGGCCGGCAGCCAGATAGGCGTTGAGGTCGCCAGCTGAGTTCCGCCGTAGGGATTGGACGGCATGAAGGTGGATGCCACCATGTTCAGCAAGAAGCTGCCGCCCCAGCCAATGATCACACCGCCGATGCCTCCAATGAAACCAATGCCGGCGGCTTCCCCAAGGAAAATACTGAGCACATCCTTGTTGGTGGCGCCGACCGCTTTCATCAAGCCAATTTCGCGGGTGCGTTCCAGGATCGCCATAGCCATAGTGTTGGCGATGCCAATGGCAGCCACCAGCAGCGAGATCGCGCCGATTCCGCCGAACACCACCTGCAGCACGATGAAGAACGAATTGATGCCCTGCACCACATCCTGCGAGGTGTTGGCCTGATAACCCATGTTGTTGATGGTGTCGGCAATCTCTGTTGCCTGGTCCGGCTCGATAGCACGCACAATCAGCTGGTTGTAACCGTCGCGGTTGTAATTGACGCGCGTGCCCGTGAACCACTCATTATAGGCAGTGACTTCATCCAACCGCATAATCAGCATACCGTCCTGCTCCGACTGAGCCTGCGACAGCACGCCAACAATCTTGAGGTTGACGGTTTTGTTAATCATCACGCCCTCGTTGGTCCATTTGGTGAGCACCAGCCGCAAGGTTTGATCTTGCACATCCGGCTGCACCGGCGGGTCCTGACCGGGACGCTGTTTGGGATCATAAAACTGTTGAGCCGCCCAGCCGCCAATAATCGCCTGCCCGCGCGCCAGCGTGGTGACGCCGGATTGCAGCGGGTATTCGAACACACCAATGTCATCCACATCGACGCCTTGAATCCAGGCATAGTTTTCCAGCCGGCCAGACTTTAGCACTGCCTGACCGTAAAGGGTCTGACGCGGGGTGACCATTTCCACCCCGGGGATAGCCTTGATGTCTTCAACCGTTTGCGGCGTCAGCAGCTGCATGCCAGACGGCATGCCGGTTTTGCTGTCCACCGATACGGCCATGCCCATGGGAACTTCGCTGTAGCCGGGGTACACGTCGATACGCCGCAGGTCGCTGATGCCCCACAGATTGGAGGTGGCGCTCTTCTGCAGGCCAATCGCCAGCGAGATGAGCAGGATCACCGAAGCGGTGCCAATCACCACGCCAATGGCGGTCAACATGACCCGGCCTTTACGGCGCCCCAGGTTATCTATGATCAGTCGTAACAAATCGATAAATCGCATGACAAACCTCGCTTATCGTTCCAAACTTGCACTACCTTTAATGATCGGACTATCCTTTTGGTCGCGGCGCAGGCTCTGCCGGAATAGGCTCGCCGGGTTTACCACCCTCGCCAGGTAATGGCTCTACGGGAAATTCTCCGCCCGGGATCTCAGGGGTCGATGGCGAACTGTCCAGACCAAAGAGGCCTTTGAAGAAACGGACAATTTTCTGCCAGAAGGTTTCGTTGCCAGTGCCGTTACTGCCATCCTGGGGGATACCGTTAGGATCAGTAGGCATAGGCTCTGGTTCTGGCATCTCAATCACCTCAACCGACATGGTCTGCACAATTACGCGCTGTTGATTGAAGTCGTCGGTGTAGTTGACGGTGATCTCAAGGTCCAGCGGTCCTGCCTGGAACGGCATCACATTGGCGTCCAGGGTGAAGTAACCGCCTGGATCCAGCGCACCGACCAGCGAGACGTTGTTGGTGACATCCGCATTTGGGGAAGTCACTTTGATGTTGCCCAACACGGTGGATTTACGTCCAAGGTTGGTAATCTGCAGCGGCAGCATGTTCATATTGCCGGTCATAAATACACCCGGGTCGCGGTAGAAGCCAATTTCCACCTGCGGCAGTTGGAAGACCAGCAGGGTGATGATCTGGTCATTGGATTGGCGTTGACCTTTGGTATCGTCAAAGACGAACGAGATCTTGAAAGCGTAGGCAGCCGGATTGGCGGTCACGTTGACCACCAGCGGCACCGAAATTTCTTTGGTGGCGCCGGCTGCCAGGTCACCCAGGAACACCAGGTTGGACGAACCCAGCGGCGCAAAGGTTGAGAGGTCGGCGCCCGAGCCAGAGACTCCGCCGCTACCCGGTGTGCCGTTGTCGGCAGAGCCGCCGCCCAGTACCATGGCTACGGAACGCGAGTCGGCATTGCCGAGGTTGGTCACAGACAGGCTGAGGGTGAACATCGAGCCCGGCTGCAGGGGGTCCATATCGGTTTCATAGTTGCTGACCACCAGCTGCGGCCGGCTGACCGCGGTTGGCGTCGCGGTAGGGCGGGCCACACCGCCCGTGGAAGGAGGTTTATTAAGCGCGATGGTGATGGCAAAGGATTCGCTGTACGTCGCGGACCCCGCCAGGTCTGTGTAGCTGACATTGACTGTCAGGCTGGCGAAACTCGAGCCCGCCAGCGAGGAACTGGCAACGAAGGGCTGCACAATGTTGACTGCCTCCTTTGAATCCATCTCCTCGTAAGAGCGCACACCGCCGGTATTCAAGGGCAACATATCTCCCCCAGAATAAGTGAGGATCAAGTTTCGCGCGAAGTCCTGGCCGGCGTTTACAACCCGCAGCGTCAGTTCGAACTCCTTGCCGGGTGTCACCGAACCCCCGGTGACGGAATACGACTCTAGTACAATCAACGGCCGGAAGGAGGATGACGGTTCCCGGGTTGCTGTCGCCGTAGGCAATTCTGTAGCTATTACCGCGGTCGGCGGTGGAGCCTGGGTTGGTGGCGGGGGATATGGCGTATCCTGAGCGTAGGCCGGCTGGGCCGTCAACATACCCAATACCAAGGTGAGCAAGAGGGTGATGGATAGGAGTTTAGCTTTCATG
The DNA here is from genome assembly GCA_035561555.1 of Bellilinea sp. Classification (GTDB taxonomy): domain Bacteria; phylum Chloroflexota; class Anaerolineae; order Anaerolineales; family Anaerolineaceae; genus Bellilinea. Next base: position 423 of record DATMXL010000106.1, on the reverse strand, counting down.
ATTATTCTCGCCTTCTGCGGTGGTTTCAAAATCAAACGTCGATGCGGCCTGGTACTCGGCTTCCGTGACGATCCGGCCGTCCAAGAGATAAATTATATGGGTAGAAAAGTGCTGCATACGCGGATCATGGGTGACCACAATGACCGTATGTCCAGCTTTGTGCAGAACCGACAGCAATTGCATGATGGCATACCCGCTGGCGGTATCCAGGTTGCCGGTAGGCTCGTCGGCCAGGATCATTTTGGGTTGATTGATCAGCGAACGGGCGATAGCAACCCGCTGCTGCTGCCCGCCGGAAAGTTCGGTCGGTTTATGGAGTGCACGGTCGTCCAGCCCAACTCGTTTCAACAATTCCAGAGACCGTTTGCGGCGCTCGCGGGTGGCAGTGCCCGCAAAACGCATGGGGAAACCCACGTTTTCAGC
>DATMXL010000105.1:0-2237 GCA_035561555.1 Bellilinea sp. | reverse complement strand
GGATTCTCGTTCACCTACCACCAATCACCGCAACCCGAAATAACACCGTCGGGTGAGCGGTGTAACTATTTTTGAGATATCTTGTCCTGGCGGAGGGCTTCCCTCCCCGATTGAATTCTTGCATCCTTTACAACACCCAATTCAGGAGGAAGTATCGTGAAAAACGAAGCATTAAATAGCCTGCTCACGCCCAAGTCGGTTGCTGTGATCGGCGCATCCGCCACCCCTGGCAAGATCGGTTATTCAGTCATGAAAAACCTGATCGACGGCGGCTATCCTGGTTCGATTTACCCCATCAACCCGTCCGCTGCGGATATTCTTGGGAAAAAAGCCTACGCCTCCATCAACGACGTCCCTGGTGAAGTGGATGCTGCCATCATCACCATCCCCTCAAAATTGGTCGATGGTGTCATTGACGATCTTGGCCGCAAAGGCGTTAAAGGTCTGATCGTGATCACCTCAGGTTACTCTGAAGTTGGCAACCGCGACCTGGAAAATGACCTGGTCAAAAAAGCCAACAGCTACAAAATGCGGGTGCTGGGTCCCAACATTGTGGGTGTGCTCTCCAACACGGATAAATTCAACGGGTCGTTCGCACCTTTCCTGCCCTTACCCGGCAAGGCCTCCCTGGTTTCACAATCCGGCGCGCTTTTAATCGCCCTGGACGCTGCCACCTACACCCGCCGCGTCGGCTTCGACAAGCTCATCTCGATCGGCAATATGTCGGATGTCGATTTCGCGGACATTGTCTCCTGGCTGGACAGCGACCCCAACACCTCCTGTATCACTCTCTACATCGAAGGTTTCAAGGATGGCCGCGCCTTCATTGAAGCTGCGCGCAAGGCCTCTAAACCGATCATCGCCCTCAAAGCTGGCGTCTCCGCTCATGGCGCCGCGGCAGCCGCCTCGCATACCGGTTCCCTGGCTGGCGCTGCCAAAGTCTACGGCGCTGCCCTGCAGCAGGCTGGTGTCATTCAAGCCACCGATCTGGATAACCTCTTCGACCGCACCCTCGCGCTCTCGCTGCAGTCTCCGATGAAAGGCGACAACCTGCTGATCATCACCAATGGCGGTGGTGTGGGCGTTCTGGCTACCGATGCTGCTGAAAAATACGGCCTGCCCTTGAAATTCGCCCCGGCCGATGTGCAAGCTGAGCTCAAAAAACACATGCCGGAATTCGGTTCCGCCAAGAACCCTGTGGATCTGACCGGTATGGCTGGCAATGAATGGTACGGCGACTCGGTGCGCTACTCCTATGCTCACCCCTGGACTGAAGGCGTGGTTGTGTTGTACTGCGAAACCGCCATCACCGATCCCATGCAGATCGCCCAGGCCATTAAGAAAGCTGTGGTGGACTCAGGCGTGACCGAGAAACCCATCACCGTTTCCTTCGTTGGCGGCGAACGCTCAGCTGTTGCCATGCGCTGGCTGGTTGAGAACGGCATTCCCGCTTACGGCGCTCCAGATGTGGCTGTTGATGCCATCGCCTCGCTGCGCGAGTTTGCCCGTATGAAGGCCCTCTCCGCCCAGACAACCGAGCCGTGCGCCTCCTTTGACCGCGAAGTTGCCCTAGAAGTCATTCGCAAAGCCCGCGCCGATGGACGCGACTCATTGACCGAGATCGAAGCCAAAGAAGTCTTCTCTGCTTATGGAATGCCGGTCACCAATACAGAGCTATCAAAAACCGAAGACGAGGCCGTAGCGCTGGCCAAAAAGATCGGTTTCCCGGTGGTCATGAAGATCGTCTCGCCAGACATCCTGCACAAATCGGATGCCGGTGGCGTCAAGGTCAACCTCAAAGACGAGGCTGGCGTGCGCGATGCCTTCAAAACCATTATGAAGAATGCCAAAGCCTACAAAGCTGCTGCCGATATTCACGGTATTGCCGTGCAGGAAATGGCTCCCTGGGGTACTGAGGTCATTCTAGGTTCGGTCAACGACCCAACCTTTGGCCCGACCATGATGTTCGGTCTGGGTGGTATCTTCGTGGAAGTGCTCAAAGACGTCACTTTCCGCGTAGCGCCCGTCGCCGACACCCAGGCGCGCCGCATGCTGGATGAAATCCGCGGCGCTCCCATCCTTGCCGGTGTCCGCGGCGAAGAACCCCGCGACCGCAAGGCGCTGTCCGAGGTCATCTGCCAGTACTCGAGCATGATCATCGACCTCGCGGACGAAATCGCAGAGTCGGATGCCAACCCGGTACTGGTTTACGAGGTAGGTGCCGGCCTCAAAGTGGT
>DATMXL010000104.1:0-4018 GCA_035561555.1 Bellilinea sp. | reverse complement strand
TTGCTGCATGCTGAGCACTCGGGATTCCAAAGGGAATTGCCAATTCACCACGGTTGCCAGGATGCACAGGAAACTTGCCGCGTACACTTTGTAGAATTCCCGGAATTCGAAGGAAACCGAGCCAATAAACCATAGAACCAGAAGCAGCAAACCAGGCACGGCTCCCAGGACAGCCACTGCCGGCTTGCGTTTCCAACCGCCGAAGATCAGCCAAAGCATCCCGGCGGCTGCCAGGATGCTGACGATTCCCAGAATTGGATAATCCCGCAGCATTTCCAGACTGTCCGGTAGGTGAAATTCAAAAACACCGCCGGGGTTACCGCGGTAGGCAAAAGCCAGCGAAAGGCGAATCGCCAGAGCCACAGCAATTAGCGTTCCGGTCCCTGCCAAAATTCTACTAATAACCGGCTTCTTTAAATCCCAGAATAGGAGTACGCCGGGGACGGCCAGCACCGCAGCAGTTTCTTTATTGAATATTGCCAGCACAAAAACCGCGAAAAACGCAACCTTCTTGCCGGCTGCAATGCAATATAGCCCCAGTGTGCATAGAAAAAGGTTGGGCAGGTCGTAAATGTAGGCAAAAAACATCATAGGCGAAAGGCCGAACAACCCGACAAGAGTCAACAATTCCGGAACCATCCGCGGCAACTTGAACACCGCCCCAATGAGCGCTTTCAATGCAAAAGCAAAACCCAGAATACAAAGGAACTGGATGGTCAGGTTGATGGCGCCTTCCAATGCGAAACCATCTGGAACACGGTATTCACGCAGCAGGTCAGGGAGTAATCCCTTGCCGGTCAACAGACCTTCCGCTCCCTCATGGATGTTTGGAGGAAACAGCAGCCCCAATCCATTTGTCAACCATGGTGTCAGCACCCGTGTCACAGGGGGACGGATTGCTGTGCCGGACATCATGTCGGCAAACGCTACCAGGGGGTTGGCGTTCACGCCAGAAAAACCAACCAGAAATAAAAAATACCAACGCTAGCTGCTATTATCAATATAAGCAGCAATGTCGGCATGATCCGGTGGCTGGGAGGATTCGTTTGGGGATTGAGGGAAGCATTATCTGAATACGACATTGACCTGTATGGCTCCTTCCATATAACCAGAACTATTATATATGAATACCTGCACCAGCCTCACGGGTGGAACTTGTAGACCAGCCCTCACAATCCCCCAAACAGGTGACTCGACAAGCTTTTAAACTCTGGTAGAATCGAATCAAGATTGAAATTATCGTATCTGCTGCTTCGGCAGCTGCGGGGACTTTGTCCCTCATGAAACTAAAATGTGCCCTTTGAGGGTTTTCTTGTAGGTACAGGAGGATTTTGCCTTGTCCGGTATGGAACGTTTCACCCAACGTGCTCGCAGGGTGCTGAGTCTGGCGCATCAAGAAGCTGAACGTATGCGTCAGTCCACCATCAGCACCGAACATCTGCTGTTGGGCCTGATCCAGGAGGAAGGCGGAATAGCAGGACGTGTCCTGCGCGATTTAGGTATGGAGCCGGAACGGGTCCAGGAAATGGTTGAACGCCTCAGCGGTATTGGTCAAACACGCTCCAGTAAGATCGACCTCTCTTCCGGAGTCCAGGAAGTGCTGGAGTTCGCCATCGAAGAAGCCCGCCGTATGGGGCACCACTACATCGGAACCGAACACATCCTGCTCGGGCTGGTACGCTCCAACGAAGGCAAGGCGATGGATGTCTTGCGCAAGTTGGGCATCACTCCCGAACAAATCCGCCGGCAAACACGCCGTGTGCTCCAGGAAAGCAGCAGCGCCCCGCAGGGCGCCACCGCGCGCGCTTCCACCCCTTCACAACAGCAAAAAGAAACCAAAGGGCAAAAGACCACCCTGGTGGACCAACTTGCCACAGACCTGACGACCATGGCCGAGGAAGACAAGCTCGATCCGGTGATTGGCCGCCAGATGGAAATCGAACGAGTCATTCAAATTTTGGCCCGCCGCAACAAGAACAACCCGGCGCTGATCGGCGAACCAGGCGTTGGTAAAACTGCCATCGTCGAAGGCTTGGCGCAGCGCATCGTTGAAGGCGATGTCCCTGCTCCGCTGCTTGGCAAACGCGTCCTACAACTGGATGTCGGCTCGCTTGTGGCTGGCACCATGTACCGCGGTCAGTTCGAGGAGCGCTTGAAACGCGTCATTGACGAACTGAAAGCCTCCGGTGCCATCCTGTTCATCGACGAAGTCCACATGCTGGTAGGTGCCGGCTCAGCCGGCTCATCGGTGGACGCTGCCAACATCCTCAAGCCGGCGCTTTCGCGCGGTGAATTGCAGGTGATTGGCGCCACCACCCTGGATGAGTATCGCAAGCATATCGAGAGCGATGCCGCTCTGGAACGCCGTTTCCAGCCCATCACGGTCAACGAGCCCACGGTGGAGGAAACCATCCAGATTCTGCACGGCATACGCGGTGCTTATGAGGAACATCACCGCCTGGTGATTTCCGATGACGCCATCGATGCTGCCGCGCGCCTCTCTGCCCGCTACGTCACTGAGCGCTTCCTGCCGGACAAAGCCATCGATCTGATCGATGAATCGTCCTCGCGGGTGCGTATGTATAAGAGTCAGGCTGCCACCGACGCCAAAGTCCTGGTCACCAAACTGCGCGAAGTGCGCGAAAATCACCAACTGGCTCTGGAAGACGGTCGTTTTGACGATGCACAGGAACTGTTGGACCAGGAAGCCCGGCTCGAAAATGATTTGGAAGAACTGCGGACAGGTTGGGACCGCGCCACCAGCCCCATCGTGACTGCCGACGACATCGCCGAGCTGGTCCACATGTGGACCGGTGTGCCGGTGATGCAAATGGCCCAGGCTGAGTCGGAGCGCTTGCTGCACATGGAAGACGACCTGCGTCAGCACATCATTGGCCAGGAAGAAGCCGTCGAGACCATCTCCAAAGCGGTGCGCCGTGCCCGTTCCGGCCTCAAGGATCCTCACCGGCCCATCGGCTCGTTTGTGTTCCTCGGACCCACCGGTGTTGGTAAAACCGAGCTGACCAAAGCGCTGGCGCGCTTCCTGTTTGGCAGCGAAGAAGCGCTGATTCAACTGGATATGTCCGAGTTCATGGAGCGCCACACAGTCAGCCGTTTGGTCGGAGCTCCTCCCGGGTATGTCGGCTACGAAGAGGCGGGTCAATTGACCGAAGCCATTCGTCGCCGCCCGTACTCCATCGTGGTATTCGATGAGATTGAAAAAGCTCACCCCGAAGCCCACAACATGCTGCTGCAGATTATGGAAGAGGGTCACCTGAGCGACGCCCGCGGTCATAAGGTGGACTTCCGCAATACCATTATCGTCATGACCTCCAACATCGGCGCTGACGTGATCAAACGCCAGACCGGGTTTGGCTTCCAGCATAAAGTGGATGAAGCCGCCGAAGAGAAAACAGCCTACGACGAGATGCGCAAGAAGTTGATCGAGTCGCTCAAGCGGGTTTTCCGGCCAGAATTCATCAACCGGTTGGATTCAGTTATTGTCTTCCGCGCCTTGAACCGCGAGGATATCCAGCAGATCGTGTCGCTGGAGTTGGCCAAGGTAGCCGCTCGCTTGAAAGAAAATAACATCACGCTCACCGCCACTCCGGCCGCCATCGATCAATTAGCTGCTGACGGTTACGACCCGGATATGGGTGCGCGTCCGCTGCGCCGCGTCATTCAGCAAAAGATCGAGGACCGCCTGTCGGACATGCTGCTTGCCGGCCAATTCGCCGATGGCGACACTGTTGAGGTGGTCGTCAATGAGGACAAGGAAATTGCCCTGCGCAAGTTGACTGGTTCCGGTGAGCCGGAATTAGCCACTGAAGCCGCGGCGTAGTTTTGTAATCCCGTAAGGGCGAGGCGAAAGCAGCTCGTCCAGCGATAAAACAGTCAGATAGCCTCGCCCACAAATAATCGGGCGAGGTTTTTATTATCCCCGTCTACTACCACTTTTAAAATTTGTCATTGTGACAGGCCAGGCATAATCCGTCTGTTGGACCGAAAGCGTTATGAC
>DATMXL010000103.1:0-33122 GCA_035561555.1 Bellilinea sp. | reverse complement strand
TGGGCTACGTTCTTGGCAGCCGCATGGAAACGCGCCGCTGACCAGCGCGCACCCGGAATATAAACGAGGGGAGCCTGCAGCGCCATGCGCAGCCACAGCTGATGGTCGAGCAGCAGGTGATATTGCGGGTCAAGATAGCCCGCCTGCTCCAATAGCGAGCGGCGCATAAAGACCCCGGGTTGGCTGATAATCTTAAAAGCCATCAGGTCTTCCAGCGAGCGCGGACCAAAACGCATCACATTAATGAGCTGCCCGCTGCCGTCGATGGAGTCCACATCGCTGAACACCAAGCCAGCCTGTGGGTTCGCCTCAAAGGCCGCCACCGCGCCAGCAATCGCTCCCGGGTGATAAACATCGTCGGAGTTCAGCCAGCCGACAATCTCACCTTTCGCGCGGCGGAAACCTTTGTTGGCGCCATCCGCCTGACCTTCGTCTTTTTCTGAAACCCACCAGGTCAACCGACCGGCGTACTTGTGAATGATTTCCGCGCTGCCATCGGTCGAGCCGCCGTCTGCTACCAGATACTCGAAGTTGGGATACTCCTGCTCCAGCACCGAACGCATGGCGGTCTCCAGGTAGGCGGCCTGGTTATACGACGGTGTAACGATCGAGACCAGCGGACGGGCATCCATTAGAACAGCGTGTTGTAGTCGACCCTGGGGAAAATGGTCAATTTGCCTCCAACGGTGGCATCCACCACCTGACGTCCGTCCGCTTCGAAAGCCTGGCGCGCATTGCGGTAGCCGCGTTCAGAGGTTTCCAGATCCGGCAGCTGCCAGCGAAAGCCTTTGCCAAAGTAAGCGCCGGAAAAATGGTTGGGATCGTCGCCAGTGGAGGTAACCATGGTGTTAGGCGTGCCTTGAGAGGCAAAATTGTGATCCACTCCGATCAGTATCACTTTGCTAAAACCCATGTGATAGGCCAATTGCAGCGCAACGTTGGTGACGGTTGCGCCTTCCCACACCCGCCCGGTTACATCCTTTGAAAATCCGGGTCCGGTGTAGCTGGTGTAAATGAAATGGGTGTCAGCATCCATGCTCAGCCATTTGCGCGCATGCCAGGCGAAAAATTTCGGCATTTTGAGCGCCTGAAGTTCGGCCACCGATTGCTCGATCACCAGGTCGTTGATTGAAACAATGCAGGAGGGAGTAAAGCCCAGCTCAGCCGCCGCCAGAAAAATGCGGTTGAAGCCAAAACTGAATTCGCCCTGCAGCTTGCTCAGGTCCATGCTTTTCAGGCTGGGACCGTTGCCGACCACGAAGCAGCGTTCGCCTTTGTGCGCATCGTAAAGGGCTGCCAGTTTGCGGATGGATTCACGCCGCCAGGGGTGCAAATATGCTGCCGGTTGGTCCGGCAGCCGCCGAATCGCGTCGTAGGTGTTGGCAAGCCACTCAACCAGACGCGTTGGGAGTGTGTTTTTGAGCGCTTGTTTCATTGGTTCACTCCGTGCTCAAGCGAGCTGTAGCGCCGCCATCGACGATCAAGGCTTGACCGGTGATAAAGGAGGATTGATCGTTATCCGCCAAAAAATAAATGGTGTGGGCAATTTCTTGTGGTTGACCGATGCGGCCGTTGACGGTGCGACGTGCCAGGTTTTCCAGCCGCTCGGGCAGGCTGCCGCCACCGACATGGTCGCGATTGAGACCGGCGCGCAGCATGGGAGTATCCACTGCCCCCGGCAAAATAGCATTGACGCGGATGTTATCCTCGGCAAATTCGATTGCCATGGCGCGAGTCAAGGCCAACAGCCCGCCCTTGCTGGCAGCGTAAGCTGAAATGTTTTTCGAGGTTGCCACCGCGTGCACCGATGAAACATTGACAATAGCTCCCCCGCCGCCAGCTTTGAGCAGCGGATGAGCCAGTCTGGCGCCCAGGAATACCGAACGCAGGTTGGAGGCAATCACCCGGTCCCATTCTTCAACCGTGGTTTCCAGCAGCGGCTTGATCACCTGAAACGCTGCGTTGTTCACCACCGCATCCAGCGTGCTGGTAAAGGCGCTGGCTTTTTGGTAGATCCGATCGATGTTTTCCGGCTCAGCGATATCCGCCTGGATGAATAGCCCGTCGACGGGAAAATCCTCCCCGTACGGCTGCCGGTCCACCCCGATCACCAGCCAACCTTTCCTGGCAAACAGATCAACGGTCGCTCGTCCAACACCGCCGGCTGCGCCGGTAATCAATACCACTTGTTTCGTCATAAATTGTCTCGCTCGATTATTTTTGAAATGGTCATTTTTGGCATAGGATAGAAATCGCCGGTTGGGCAATTTCCATATCGCTTGCGGTTGTGGCCGCCTGGTAATTTTTACACAGCAATTGCGCGGTTTTGGGCTCACCGGCAATGATTCTGGCAGCAAGGTTCTCAGTATCCTGAAGCCGATTCAAATGCAAATAGGCTTCCAGGAATGGCGCATACTCCACCAGGTCAACCGGAACCTGACCTGCGCCAAAACCTTCATCACCAAGCTGCGCGACCGCGTCCCAATTATTCTGTTGCCGCGCCAGGCTGGCCTGTTGATAAGTGTAGCACCAACCATGCTCCGGCTCACTACCGAAAATAATTTTTGGCGGGGTGGGAGAGGTGCTTGCGGTGTCGATGCGATCCAGGCGTGAGATTCCAGCCGCCTGCACCAGCAGCGGGTCGTCCGCAGGCGATAACTCCGGCTTAGCGCCATCCTGCACATGCAAACAGGATTTCTCGGTCGGCATGGAAATAATGACAGCCTGGTTAAAGTCGCGCTGGTAAACCACGCCGCGGTAATCCCGGCCAGTAATCTCCCGTGCCAACATGGCTGGCAACGTTTCTGCATTGAGGACTTCCGCTGTGATTTTTAGCGGACCGGGTCCAGGGTAGTAGATGCGTGAAGCTGGAGCCCAGATTTCAAAATCCTCGGGATAGCGGTAGCCGGGCGGCATATGGACAACCAGTGTCGTTCCCTCCACCAGACCGGGTGCACGCCAGGACAGCTGCCACCAGACCTGCTTTTGCAGGTTCCAATTTTGAGCATATGCGGAAGCATTCAGCGAATGAGTGAATACGGCCAAAAAGATCAAAACGGCAGAGACATAAGGCCGCCAGGCAGGTTTCACTCCCGAAAAAATCAATCCAGTGATCAAGAATGCGGCCGGCGCAATCGACTGGTACGTGTAGCGGTCTAGATACATTTGGAACTGAACATCCCGGCCGGTCAAAGCGATGGGGATTAAGGTCAGAATCACGCCCAACAGACCCAGCCAAATTGCCTGGCGAGCCCAATTTCCCCTGACCTCCCCGGAATTAGCCTCCGGCTGTCGGTTGATCCGCTTGATCACGATGATCAGGATCGCGGCTGCAGCCAGGGCGAGCAGGATAGCCAGGATTGACGTGAAAACGCTGGTCTTCAAGCCAAGTTGATACCCAGGGATCACCCATGCCCCAAGGATTGTATCCACCAGGTCAGTGACCACTGTGATGAGCACTTGCAGCGCCGTCCCACCCGGGTTGGCGGTCAACTGTGCCAGCAGCGCATCGGAGTTCATGGCAACCCGCACGCTGTTAAAAATAAATAGACGCCAGTAAAGGAAATACCCCGCAACCAGGAGATACGGTACGAATTGCAGGATGGCTTTACCGGTAGTTTTAAGCCATCGTCCAGTCGATTCCTGCCGATAGACCAGCCAAATCAAGAGGAAGCGGAAACCTTCCATCCCGATCAACGCTTCATAGATGGACAGGTAAAAATACACCATACCAGCCGCAGCCAGCGTCAGCAGGATATTCAGCCACAGGCGTTTGGCTTTGATTGCCAGTATGCTGAGCGTGATCGATAAAATAGAGGCAGCATAGTCAAAAATAATGGCCTGGAAGTTGTTGGCGCTGGGCTGCTGCAAAAAGCCGGGATAAACCGCATAAATCAGCGCAATCAGCGCAGCCGCCATACGCTGACCCGGCCAAATTAATCTACTCAGCCAGTAAAGGAAAAAAGCTCCGGCAAATCGGGCGGCGAAAGCGAACAAATGCCAGGCCAACGGCGATTCGCCCAGCCGATTGTTGATGATGCCGTACCACCTGCCCAGGGTTGGACGGTCAACCAGGTGCATGTCCCATAAATCTACCCCGCTGACGCGTGAGATCGTGGGAAACCAATCATCGTGGTAGTATCCCAGGCTGCCAACCTGCGGCAGAAAGCCCAGGACGGCAATTAGCAACACCAGTCCGAGCCATAGCCAATCCCTGGTTTTGATAAACTTCATGGGAGGATTTCTATTTTCGGGCAGGTTGGATGCTTCCATTATGCGGTTATGAATGGACTTAATTGAGCGGTATCCAGCCCCAGCCCTTCCAGCAGGTTGCGCAGGGTATTCCAATGAACGCGTTCCCAGGCTGCCGGGCTGGAATTGGAGTTATGCGCCGCCAGCATGACGTTGTCCATGGTCAGCAGGAGTGAATCCAACGGCAGGGGCTCAATTTCAAAGACATCCAGCGCCGCGCCGGCGATAGCCTTCGCCTGCAGTGCATCGATCAGCGCCGCCTCATCGACGATCGGTCCGCGGGCGGTGTTAATCAACACCGCATGCGGCTGCATCCAGTTCAGCGTCTGCGGGTTGATCAGGTGCCGGCTGGTGGGGTTCAAATCGCAGTTGATGCTGACGAAATCCGAGCGCTGCAGCAAATCCTGCAGGCTGGTCATCTCGATATTGTTTTCCAATATAAAATCCGGGGCAATCGGCACAATATCATTGGCAAGCAGGCGCATGCCAAACGGGCGTGCCCGCCGCAACACCGCCTTGCCGACGTTGCCAACCCCCACTACACCTAGCGTGCATTCGCTGAGAGAGCGCCCGGGCAGCTTTGCCCAGTTCCCAGCCTTCATCTGGGCATCCATCCACGGCAGGCGGCGGGCAAAGGTCAGAATATATCCCAAAACGCTGTCCGATACCGGCAGGGTGAAAGCATTGGGCGTGTTGCGCACCTGAATCCCCAGCCGGACGGCGGCGGCTTTGTCGATTGAATCGATCCCCGTGCCCCACTTCGAGATCACTTTGAGGCGCGGCAGACAGGCCTGCAGTACCCGTTCGCTGTAGCGGTCGTCGCCGCACACCGCGGCGTCAAACTGACCGGCATACGTCAGGATTTCTTCCTCAGACAGCCGTTCGTGCACTTCGGGTACGATCAGATCCAGCCCGCAGGCGTCGAAAACCGGGCGGAAACGGTCGAGAAACGGCAGCATGTATGGCGCGGAGAGCAGAATGGTGCTTTTCATGAGATTCTCTACTCCGTGGATCCGGTTTCAGATTTCAAGCGGTTGGAAAGCAACAGGTCGGCAATCAGGAAATCAGCTTCCTCGTCAATGTCCTGCGCCTCTGTCTTGTCAATCTCAAACATATAAGGGCGCTCGCCGATGCGCGTGCGATGAAGTCCCAGGGTTTGGCGATCGAACAAATACAGGCAGGAATTTTCCTCAAACAGCGGCGGCAGATCCTGGGTGCGCAGCAAAATAGCCGGGTTGTGATTAATCGGCCGCGCCAGTGCATCCCAGAAGCGTGTCTGCACACGGGTGACGGAGAACAACGAGTCATACGCCGGATAAAGCTCGGTGAAGGTGCGAATGGCGCGCGAAATGCTCTCCTGTCGCACCAGCGGGTTGGTGGAATGGGTTTGCAGGTAAAAATCAGCTTTGATCTGATCCGTGTCGTACATCAAAATCTCATTCATCGGCACCGTGTCGGCGGTCAGGTTGGCGGGCCGCTCGATGATGCGCACCTGCGGGAACTCCGAGCGCAACCCGTCGATTACCACCGGGCTGTCCGTGTCCACCGCCACTTCGGAAATTTCCGGACATAGCAGCAGCGTAGCAATGATGTGCTGGTATAACGGTTTACCAGCCAGCAGGCGGTAATTTTTCATGGGCACGCGCACTGAGTGATGGCGCATGGGCACCAGGGCGGCAATCTTATATGTTCGTCTCATTCCATTTCCCTCCCGTCTAATCAATCGTGCCCTTCGGTATATTGTATCGGTTCGACATCGCGCGGCTGGTTTTCCACTTGATCCAGCACCGCTGCCGGATAATAAAAGGTCTGTTTCAACTTCCAAGTCAGCGGACCGGAGCGCCGGTACCCCTGGTAAGTACCCCAGAACTGCATACCGCGGAAGCGCATGATGTTGGCCCACTCCTGCCCCAGCACCTTCTCGCGAGCGGCGGTCTGCCAGTCGCTCCAAGCATTGGTCAGCCACAGCCGGATGAAATCGCTGAAGTGAAAGGTCTCGTGCGGGTAAATCTGCTTGAAAGCCATACTTTCGCGGCGGTAGCGGTTATAAATGCCGCGCCAGGTCTCATGATGCACATGAATGATCTCCGCTTCCGCGGCATAGGACAGGCTCAAGTTTTGTGTCAACAGCCAACGCGCCCAGGCCAGGTCTTCCAACCCTGAAAGCAGCTCATCGTAGGGATGCTGCAGCCACAGCGCCCGGCGGATGGCTGCGTTGGCGTTGTTGCAGAACGGGTGTGTCTGGCGTGCCGTGGATTGGTCCGGGTACCAGCTGCGAAATACCTGGTGCTCGGAATACTTGGAGGTCGCTCCGCCGCGCTGCTTGCCATAGGTCAGCCCAATTTGCTGATCCTGGAACGGCTCGAGCAGCTTTTCCAGCCAATCCGGGTACACCGGATAAACATGCGCTGAAGCCATCACCACCAGGTCAGCCCTGGCGGCAGCCATGCCAATATTCAACGAACGGCCAAAAGTGAAATCCTGCGGTTGAATATGCACCACTTCCACCGGAAAACGGGATGCAATCGCTACCGTAGCATCCCGCGAGCCCGAATCCACCAGGATAATCTGCACTTCCTTGACTGTCTGCTCCAAAATACCGGTGAGCAGGCGGGCAATGTGCTGCTCCTCGTTATAGGCGCGGATAACAATCGAGCATTGCGGCTGGCTCATGGTCGGCTAGTCGCCTCCATTAGCGAGTAGAAAAGAGCCGTCGTGCAGGAAGCCGTCCACCAGCGCCTGAATCGAGTCAGAGCCTTCGGCACGGAAGTCCTGCCAGCGGACGCTGCGTTTGAAGCGCACAAAGCCAGGCGTGAGGTCGGCTTTAAGCAGATGCCCAAACGGCAGCGAGGTTTTGAACAGCTGGTAGTACAGGAAAGTACGCGCATTTTGCTGGAATTCAGTCGGTACTTCGATGGCATCCGTTTTGATGAATTTTTCAGCCAATTTGTGGAATTCTTCCGGTGAGGAGGGCAAAAAGACGGTCGGAATCTGGGTAAAGCGCGCCTTTCCCCCACACAGCACTGCCGCGCCCATAATGCTGGCCTCCAACCCGATGGTTGAATTATAGACCAGCACGAATTTGGAGCGTTGAATCAAGTCGTAGGAAGACAAATATTCATTCGAGGCGACGAACACCACATTCGGCAGTGACGCGATGCCGGTTTTCTCCACCCAGCCCGCCACGCTTTCCTCGGCGGCTTTGCCCGGGCGTTCCTCATCCGGGTGGGCGCGAATCACAAACAGCGTCTTATGATGATGGTGAATCAGGCGCGCGACTTCATCCAGCCAGGCAAACATGTGCGGGAAAATGACATTGGCATGGCTCTGACTGGTGTCAAAGATGACATTGGTGAACACCGGCACGATTTGTTTGAAGCCGGCAGCCTTTTTCAGCAGGTCATCGCCCAGTCCAGCCATCTCCGGCCAAAAACGAATGCCTGCCATGCTGAAGTTGCCCTTCATGCGTTCTTCTAAATAGCCGTTGAGACGTTCGTCCTGCGCCTGGGTGAGCCGGTAACCTGGTGGAATATCGATGGGATAGGCAGTAGCCTGTCCATGGGTAAAGTACGCGCTGTAGGGCTGTAAACCAACTTCGTGAGTCACCACCCATAACCCGTGGAGTTGAGCCAGGCGGCGGGCAATCGCTTCCGGAAAGGCAATGCCATTGAACACCACCAGGCCTTGCGGCTGCTGCTCTTTCAAAAAGCGGGTGAATTCCACCGCCACGTTCCAGGCTGAAAGCAGGTACTGGCGAAATAAATACAGCGTGCCCGGGTTGTTTTCCAGGTGATGGCGGCGCAGCGCCCAGCGCAGCGAAGGCAGCACCAGTTCTGCCAATGGCAAGCCTTGCCAGGTGAACTCCATGAGTTCCGGCAGCAGCAAGCCGCGAACGGTATCTTCCAACTCGCTGTCCAACTTGTAGCCGAACCAATCGACCTGAGCCTGCGGGTACAGATGCTGCGACTGTTTCACACATACTTCGCAGGGCGGCGCCTCATTTGGGTTGTTGCGGTTGGTCCCCAACTGACAGCGCGTCATACCGGCGTTACACACGAAATGCACCACGGGCGTGCCTGCCAGCCGCAGCGACCAGCCGGAAATCAACGTAAATGCGGCATTCTGGCTCATCCAGGCTAGGCGGCTGGAAGCGTTGAAGAACGCCACTGGACCGCCTTGCGGTTCGACTGGAGCCTGTCGTTCAATATCCGCCGCCAGCCGGGCAATCTGCCGGTTATTGACCGATTGCAGCCAGCGGCGTTGAACGCCTTTGGAGATGCGCGCAAAAATCTGAGTCATGAACTACGTTAGTTGGTCACCCGCCGCAATTTCTTCATGGACGGTATTTCGCTCTCATATACCTTCTTGACGCCGTCACCCAGAGACTGTTCGGTGACGCGCACGTACTTGACCAGGCGCTCAAACCCACCCGGCTCCACCGAGGCAGCCTGGTCCGAGCCCCACATGGCGCGGTCCAGCGTGATGTGGCGCTCCACCATGCAGGCTCCCAGCGCCACTGCCACCGCCGATGGGATCAGGCCAACTTCATGACCTGAATAGCCGATCGGGCAGGGGTAATCTCGCTGCAGCGTTTCGACCATGCGCAGATTCAATTCCTCGGGTGCGCAGGGGTAGGCACTGGTGGTATGACAGATAACCAGGTTGTCCATATCCAGATGCTGTACCGCCGAGCGAATTTGGTCGACGGTGGACATGCCGGTGGAGAGAATCACCGGACGGCCAGTAGAGTGCAATTTTTTGAGCAAGCCATGATCGGTCAAGGCTGCTGACGGGACTTTATAGGTCACGGGGTTGAATGCTTCCATGAAGTCCACGGATGGCTCATCCCATACCGAGACAAACCAGGTGATGCCGATCTTACGCGCGTAGGCGTCGATTTCCTGGTATTGGTCCAACCCGAACTCCATTTTGCGGCGGTAGTCCAGGTAAGTGATGTAGCCCCAAGGGGTCTCGCGCATGACGTTTTGCTGATCGGGCGGGGTCGCCAGTTCAGGGGTGCGCTTCTGGAATTTGACGGCATCCACGCCGGCATGCCGGGCAGCATCCATCAGCCGTTTGGCAATTTCTACTTCGCCATTATGATTGATGCCAATTTCTGCCACGATATAGGTAGGGTAGCCATCGCCAACCCACTGTTCGCCAATTTTCACTGCTTTCGCCATTTATCTCTCCTTGCAAATCAGTAATCCCGCAAACTTTTTTCGAAAATCCTACCGCAGAGAACGCTGAGAAACCTTTTTAATAATATATTCTCTGCGAACTCAGCGTTCTCTGCGGTGAATAATCATTCTTTTTACCTTTTCAATATCCGTTCGCAGATTTCACGCACTGCGCCAAAGCCGCCGTTGCGGGAAAGCACCAGGTCAGCTTCGCGCAGCACCTCTTGTTGGGCGTCTGCCACTGCCACGGCACAGCCGACCAGCGGAAAGCACGGCAGGTCGTTGACGTCGTTGCCAACATACACCACCTGCGCCGGGTCGATTCCGCGCTCGGTCAAATAGTTCGTCAGGCGGGCCGCCTTGTCTTTGACACCCTGCATGACCTCGATGCCAATCTTGCGGCAGCGGGCTTCCACCGCCTTATCCGTCTCAGTGGACAACACTACTGATTCAACCCCGGCTGCACGCAGGGCGTGCAATCCCATACTGTCCGAGCGGTAGGCAGCGATGAACTCATGTCCTTCACCGTCCACCCACACGCGGTTGTCGGTCATGACGCCGTCGAAGTCGAAGACTACCAGTTTGACGGTTTGCGGCAGCATACGGCGGCGGCTGCCGGGGTAGACCATTTCCAACCCGCCAAACCACACCAACCATTCGGCGCGCTGCCAGTCGGATGGTCCGTCGATGTCCACCGTGTAACGCGGGTCAATTTTGACCGGCAAAATCACTTTGCCGCTCATGGAATTGTGTTCCTGGATGGTCGCCGGGCGGATGACATCGATATGACCGGTCTGCCAGTACACCGTCGGCAGAACCTGGCGCGGCGCGTTGTACGGCTCCGGAACACCCTGGACGTCAATTAAGTTGTGCATCCGGCCGGAATCCGGGTCGATGCGCCACATTTTGTGCGGATTTTGACCGGCTGGCACCACCCCGCGCACTGAATCGGCGTCGGGGTTGTTCAATAGCATGGTCACGGCTTCATCCACCAATCCCAGCGGACGCACCGGTGAGGTGGGCCGCAACTGAACCACAGCATCCGGGGAATAGGCTTCGTTGGCGATCAACCAGGCCAGGGAATGTTGAAATACCGGCAAATCCAGGGTGTGATCCTGCGCCAACTCATCCGGGCGCAAAAAAGGCACTTCAGCGCCGTATTCGCGCGCCACCACCGCGATTTGCGGATCATCGGTTGAGACGATTACGCGCGTGACGGTTTGCGCCTGGCGTGCTGCCATAATGGAATAGGCAATCAACGGGTGGCCGGCAAAGTTGCGGATATTCTTGTGCGGTATACCCTTGGAGCCGCCGCGTGCTGGAATAATGGCCAGAACTTCAGGTCGTTTTACCATGCCGTCCAGCCTCCATCCACTACCAGGTTGGATCCGGTCATATAGCTGGAGGCCTCGGAAGCCAGGAAGAGCAGCGCGCCGTTCATTTCGTCAATGTGCGCCATGCGTCCCATAACCGCGCGGGCTGAATAGGAGGTGACAAAACCCTCGTCGTGGTTGTTGTACACCCCACCCGGTGTCAGCGCATTGACGCGCAGGTCGGTGCCGGCGTAGTAAGCCGCCAGGTAGCGCGTCATACCCATCACGCCGGCTTTGGTGACCGAGTAATACACCGGCTTGTAGGCGGTTTGGATGCCGTTGCGTTGATACAGCCGCTGATCCGGCGCTACCAGGCCGTAAGTCGAGCAGATATTGATGATCGAGCCTTTTTTTCCCTGCTCGATCATGGGTTTGACCGCCGACTGGCAGCACAGGAACATACCGGTCAGGTTGACTTCCAGAGCCTGACGCCATTGATCCAGCGGATAATCCTCGAAGCTGCCGGCTGGCAGGCCGCGCGCCACGGCGTCCGGGTCGAATTTTGGGTCAAGCGCGGCACTATTGACCAGCACGTCCAGGCGTCCATAGACATTGACAGCCGTCTCGACCATTTCTGCCACAGACGCCGGGTCGGTCACATCCACACCTACCCCCAGCGACGGGTAACCATCCTTGACCAGCGTTTCCGCGATGGTATGAGCGGTCAAGCGGTTCAAGTCCGCCACCACCACGGCAGCACCGGCTTGCGCCAGCGTGCGTGCAAACTGCTTGCCAAGCAGCCCGGCTCCCCCGGTGACAATGGCTACCTGTCCTTGCATTTGAAACTTATCCAGAACGTTGCTCATTCCTGATTTATCCTAAATCGTTTTTGGAATTAGAACTGAATTTCAGTGTGTGTTGCGGCCGATTCATAGGCTGCCAACGCCAGTTGCACCGCAATTGAACCGTCTTTTAGCGTACAGGCTGGGATGGCTTCGCCGCGAATAACCGCCAGGAAATGCCGCATCTCGGCCAGAAACAGGTCATTTCGTTCAAAGGTTTCAGGCGGGGAGAAATTTTCCCAGGCTTCAGTTGATGCCCGGTAGAGCTGCAGGCTGCCGTCAGCGTTATCCCAGCGCAGCAGACCCTGGCTGCCGATCATTTCCAGCCGGTGGGTTCCCGGGCGTTGGATGTAGTCGAGGTGCAGGCTGCCCAACGCGCCTGAAGCGAACCGCAGGCTGATCTCGGCGGTATCCTCCACCTCAAGATCCAGCCCGCCCTGACTGCCGGTCATTGCGTACAGTGATTTTACCTCACCCAGTAACCAGCGCAGGTAATCGAATGGGTGACACAGGGTCAAAACCACTCCGCCGCCTAACTCCGGCCGGGCCGAGTAACTTTTACGGTAATCCTCCCACGGGTGCCAGCCGGGCAGGTACTCTCCCCAATGCGCCCGGGCTGAGACAACGCTGCCAATGGCTCCCTCAGCCAGCAATTGTTGCGCGCGTTGCAGGGTGGGATGCCAGCGGAATTGAAAGGCGGTCAGTGCCTGCCCGCCGCCGTGGCGCAGGGCATTTTCCAGGTCAGTGATGCGGTGCAGCGAGTGGGCAATTGGTTTTTCGATCAACAAATGCGCGCCGCTTTCAGCAGCCGGGATGGCAACCTCCAGGTGCAGCGCAGTCGGGTTGGAGATGATGACCGCATCTGGTTTGTGCGCCAGCGCCGCGCGCAAATCCGTCTCCACCGGAAAATCCGCCAGTTCATCGGTCGGCAGCGTGGAATGGTTGGAGCGGTACAGCACGATGTCGCGTTCACCCAGCGTCAACAAGTTGCGCATGTGCCGCCGCCCAATGGATCCAAAACCAGCAATAAGAAATTTCATAGCTTGAGCTCCAAAGAAATGAACCGCAGAGAACGCTGAGATCGCAGAGTCATAATTTTAAGGCAACCCGTTTAACGCCCTTGACCATTTGTTCAACGTTAAAATTTAGAATTAACCCTAATTTGCAGCCAGTCAATTTCAGGTAGGTCAATGTTTGGGCCATATGAACTGGCAAGACCCGTTCCACCGCTTTCAACTCTACAACGACCTGGCTGGCCACTAAGAAATCGACCCTAAATCCGCATTCAAAAGGAACCCCACGATAGATTACTGGTATCGGCTTTTGTCTTTCAAACTGCATACCCCGTTGGGTCAATTCATAGGCCATACATTCTTCATACACCGATTCTAGCAATCCGGCCCCCAATTCACGATGAACAGCAATTGCAGCCCCGATAATATTGCGGGTAATACCATTGATTCCTAAATTAATCTGCCGTATACCAGGTTTTTCCATAAGTGTTGATGCCTCAGGTAATCTCTGTGTCCTCTGCGTTCTCTGCGGTGAGCTGCTCTCTCCATATTAGGTTGGACACTGTCGTATGGTCAAGGGTAATTAAGAGCCCTTCGTGGTTGCATTTATATAAAAATCTTTGGTTTTCTCTGTGCCCTCTGTGCCTCTGTGGTGAGGTTTTTGATTTTTGAATTTCCTTTATGTTTTCTCAGCGTCCTCAGCGTCCTCTGCGGTTATGAGTTATCACTTCCCGACGAGCGATGCCAGATACTCCCCAGTGCGACGACCGGCGCTGCCGTCTGTGAAAGTCACCTCACGCTGCAGGAAACTCAAGCGCGCTTCCTCGTCAGCGTGCGGGTGCTCCAGGTAAAAATTGACCGCATCCCGCGCCTGTTCAGCGCTGAAAGCTACCCGCCCAGCCTGCGCCTCACGGAAGCGCAAATGCGTCGGCCATTCTGCGATCTCCGCCAGCGGCAGCGAGAACTTGCCGGGGGCGTTCCAGCCGCCCGGGGTATCGATGCACACACTGACGATTGGCCGGTTGTGCACCGCGGTCTCGACCACCATGGTCGAATACACCGTCAGAAAAACGTCTGCGTAGGCCATCATAGAGGATTTTTCGGGCATATCCTCGCCCGAGTAGTAGCTCAACCCATCACCGAGCGGTACCGGCTCAACAAGATGTACGTGCGGCAAATCCTTGATCAACGCTCGCACGCGGTTGGCCTCCTGCTCGAACAACGAACCGGCCATAAAATGATTGGGGTGCAGCCGAATCAACAGCTGACAGGGTTCGCGCAGGTTGTCGGAACTGACCAACTTTGCCAGCGCCTCGATGTTGGGGTAATTAGGCGAGAAAGTTACAAAACTGGAGGCGTACGCCAGCAGTTTTCGATTGGGATCCAGACCGTGGAGGCCAAAATATTCTTCGCGACCCATTAGCCATTCCTTGCGGAAGTAACCGTCATAGGTTGGGATGCCGCCGATATTAACCCGCTCCGGCGCCCAATCCGATCCGCGAACCAGTTCGTCCTTTTGAATCTCCGACCAGCAGGTGGCATAATCCATCGGCGCGCCAGGCAGGCGGTAGCTGCTGGGGTTATCCCAACCGACAATCGCGACTGCCCGCGGCACATCATGCCGCACTGCCTCGCGCAGCAGATAGCGGTCAAAGCGCCAGCCTGGTGTGCTGGCAACCACCAGATCCGGTTTGTATTGATCAAACAGGTCGGTATAGATCGACGGGGTGAAACGCATCTGGCAGCGCACCAGGGCCTTGCGGGCGGCAGCTGAACGGCGCAGCACGGCGGTGGCAGCTTTGATGAATGGCATCAGGGCTTTGCCGCCGCGCGAGGTCTCGAAATCCATCTGGCGCATATGACCGTCCATGGCGTTGGTGTTGATCTGGCTTGAGCCGCCCATCCAACGCAGGAAATGCACCCAGTACTGCAGCGAGTGATCCTTTTCCTCATAATAGCGTTTGGTTTGCTCAACCCGCAGTCCCTCGACACTCAAGCCGGGGTGTGCGAAGCGCTGCCGGATCTTTTCCACCAGCGCATCTTCGGTCAACATGACCACTTCAATGTCTTTTGCCAGCAAGGTCGGTACCACGTCGCTTTGCAAAAAGTAGATTAGCGACAGGCCGTGGTCCGCGCTGATGAAGATTCGTTTTGTTGGCATCGATGATTCCATTCGTTTACCGGTCGTAGTACCAGCGGAAGATTTTGTCGTACAGGCGCAGCAACGGCGCTTTGACCAGCGGCAGGTCGATCAATCTACGCGATTTCTGCGGCACTGCGTTCTTTTGCTTGCCAGTCACCCCACGCAGAGTGTTGCTCATGTTCATTGCCAACGGGTCAGTAACCATCAGACGCAGCAAACCAGCTTCATTCATGCGTTGATCCATCTGCTTCACTTGCCCCATCGGGCGGTCCATATCGAAGGGTAAAAAGCGCTGTAAGACCTGTTTATAAGCCGTGAACTGCCAGTGAGAAGCCCCCGCCAGCGCCGATACACCCTGGTAGGTCAGGCGCACATCATCTGTCTTTTGATAGTGCTCGCGGATTTCGGCTTCGCTTTGACCCAGGCTCAAATCAAATTCAAGGAAGGTCGGCCAGGGGATAAATTCACCGCGCTCCAGTTTTGCTTGCGGATCCTGCAGCGCCCAGGCGGCAGTTTGAGTATAGTATTCCGGATTGGTGCGGTATGGCCGAGCAGTCACCATGCCGACATTGGGGAAGGTCTCCAACAGTTGAACCGAACGCGTCAGCCAGCCAGGGGAAAACAGTACGTCGCTGTCGGCATAGACGATGATCTCGCCTGGAGCGCCGGCAAATATTTGATTCCAGGCGCCGCCCTTGCCGAGATTTTTACCCGACAGCATCAGATATTGAATGCGCCCGGCGCGCTGCTCATCCAGCAGCCAATCCTGTGCCTCGACACAGGAGCCGTTGTCAAACACCAGCAGGTCAAAAGGCAGGCCGGCATCCTGGCGCGCCGATGCCAGACAATTCTCCAACACGTCCAGCGCTTCGGTGTAGAACCCGCTCAGAAATGGGATGTAATTGAGTACCGCAACCGTAATCCGCTCGGGTTTGGCGACGGTCTGAACAAATTTTGCAGGATTCTGGCCGATTCTCATGAAATTTCCCTAATTGGAGATGATTTCGTACAGGTTATTGTATAGCCGCAGCAAGATCCTCCGGGTCGGTAAATAGCGGTACAGCCGCACCAGCAATTTCCAGCCAAGGTTAGCTTTTCGGTGTACCTTGCTTTTGACTGGAGCACTTGCCGGCACCATGCGTCGCAGCTTATTGACCTCCGGCACAATCTCGGGATCGACCGCGTTTCCCATGTGATAAAGATACGGCACCGTGGTGGTTAGATGCAGATAGCCAAGTTCGTCGAGGCGCACATCCTGGTAGGTATCCTGCTCGCGGGAAAGCTGCAGTCCGCTAGGCAGCGGCAACAACTGGATGAGGATTTCACGTGGTCCAAGGAACTGCTGGTGCGAGTTGCCGCCCATATAGGCTTCGACGCCGGTTTCGACATTGGTCACCTTATCCAGCAGCATATCACGGTAAAATCTGGCGCGTTTCTCGGGGACGCCCCGCCCGCGGACATACTCCTTAACCACCCGGCTCTGCACCTTTTCCTGAGTGATCTCGAATCTGGCATCATGGGATTCTCTAAAGGCTGAATTGCCTTTGTCTTCCTCCCAATCCGGAAAAACCACCTGCGCCCCAACCATGCCGCAGCC
Source organism: Bellilinea sp. (assembly GCA_035561555.1). Lineage (GTDB taxonomy): Bacteria > Chloroflexota > Anaerolineae > Anaerolineales > Anaerolineaceae > Bellilinea. Next base: position 16,783 of record DATMXL010000103.1, on the reverse strand, counting down.
GGGGAATGATTCGTTAATTTTCCAACTGGCTTCCAGCCAGCCCGGACGGAAAAGCATGTCTGAATCTGCGAAACAGATCCATTCATTGTGCATGGCACCAAGCAGGTGGTTCAAAGCAGCTGTTTTACCTAAATTATGTTCGGAGAGGATCAAGGTGTTAATAAAACCTTGCCCGCTTAATTTGACCAATTCGTTCTTGACTTCCACGCTGCTGCCGTTGTCGAATACGAACAAGTCAAACGGCTCCAGGGTGTACTGACGGATACTGGCCAGGTGTATTCTAAAAATCTCCAGCGCGTGCTCAAAATAACTTTCCATTACCGGGATCGATACCAGCGATGCGATCCCCAGTTTCTTCGGGGTGTAGGCTTTAACCCCGGCTTTGGCCGGATTTTGACCCTTTCTCATGTCAACGCACCTTGCCCTTATTCAACCAGCCGCGAAAATCGCGATATGCCTTTATTGGATGAAAGATTGAATAGGTGAGATTAGCTAACGGGGTGGAATTCAGCCGCCGCTGCGGGAAAGTCTCGATTTCGCGCAGGATTTTCTTCAATGGCATATCGGAATTTCTAATTTGCCCGTTCACCAGCTTGTAATTGGTATCGGCCAGAGTAAATATGGTTCGGTAGCCCCCGGCCAGGCGTACATTTTCGTACGTTTCCGGCAAGCGGTAATGCGGTTGACCGTCAGGCAGATGCGAGTAATCGTGGTTTTGATGCACGATAAATATGCTGTTTGTGGCGTCAATGGTTGGCCAGCCTTTACGCCGCGCCTGGTAGATCATCCAGTTGTCCCAGCCGGCACGTCCGATGGCGAATTCAGGCATCTCGCGGTATGCCTCGCGGGGAAAGATAAAATAATCACTGCCAGCAGGGGGATGCAGGGAACCGTCTTGCTGCACCCGTTGATGCAGGTTCGCTTCCCATCCCGAGTCAAATGCCAGTGGCTCGGTCACATCCAGATCCCAGCGCTGTCCCACCAGTAGAAATTCCTTACACTTTTGCAGTGCCAGCCTGGCGGTGTCAACAAAGTCGGGCAGCAGCAGAATATCGGCATTGACGTAGGCCAACAGCGGACCATCCGCGTGGGCCCGGGCCTGCTCAAACAGGTCGCTGATCAGCGGCGTGCCTGCGGCATTCCGCGCCACTTCGGGCAAGTGCAAGGCGCCGTAGTCGGTGGCCGCCTCCGCCGCCCCGCTTTCATCGCCCAGCACAATCACTGCCACATCCGCGCCCAAAGCCTGCCAGTTCGCCAGTGCATTGCCCTGGATGGTGGCAATATGCGGGTTGGTGAAGGGTTTGGGAGTAGTGAAAATCGTCAAAAAAGCCATGAGGACTACTTAACCGATACGTTAGTCTTATGCCTTGGAATTATTGAACTTCTGATCGACGTCGTTGAATTGCTTATGCGTCACCCCGCGGTTGATCAATTCCAGTTCCGGATGGGCCTGCCAGACGGCCAAAATTTCCTGCCAGGTGCAATCGCGCCGTCCACCAAGCAGAGCATACAGACCGCGCACAGCTTCCAGGTCTTCCGGTGTATCCACTGTCCAGCGCAGGTGACCGAAATCCGCCTCGGCATTGACCACGTGCACGTGAAAACGGCCCGGCGTGTCATACAAATAGGGCATCACATGTTCGCGTTGATGTGGTTCTTTGGCTTCCTGCCAGGCCTGCTCCAACGCCTCAAAACTACACACTTCCACGTCCAGCCCAATCGGGTAAGTTCGATGCCAGGGGGGCGGCAGGCGGTTGGCGGCAAAATCGGCGCGGCTGTCGTAAAAAGCTTGCACCACGCGGTCGATTACCCACGGATCAACCAGCGGACAGTCCGCTGTGATGCGCACGATCACATCTGCGGCGTGGGCTTTAGCCGCCTGATAGAAGCGGTCCAGCACATCGTACAGGCTGCCTCGTTCGCAGGGGATACCGTGCTGCTTGCAGAAGGCCGCGGCGGCGTCATCCGAGGGGTCGGTGGTGGTAGCTACAATGACCTCGTCTACCGATTTGGCCATGCGCACCCGTTCAACTACGTGTGCCAGCATCGGCTGCCCATCCAGATCCATTAATATTTTTCCAGGCAGCCGGCTGGAACTCATGCGCCCTTGAATGATGGCAACCACACGCTGATTTTCCATACCAATCGGTTTCATGCAACCACCTTCTGTGGCGACCGGACTAATTGCTGTGCCAGCTCGTAGGCGGACAGCAGTTTTTTAAAATTTTCCGGCCAATTGGCGCGCTTTTGAGCCAGTGCCCGCGCCGCAGATTGCATGGGCTGCAAGGTTTTCCGCCGCGTATACGCCTGGAGGATGCCAGCTGCTATTGCTTGAACGTCGCCATCCGGGAAGAGCCAGCCAGCCGGGCTGTCTGCCAGCCATTCGCGGTTGGCGGGAATGTCTGAGACCAGCGACGGCAGACCGCAAGCCAGAGCTTCCATCAGCGATACGGATGAACCGTCGCTGTGCGAGGCGCTGACGTACAGGTCAGCGGCTTGATAATAGGCTGGCAGCTCCTGCTGCCCTATTTGACCGGCAAAATGCACCCGGTCGTGCAAATTATGTTGCGCCAGAATGCCGTGCAGAACCTCAGCCTGAGACCCTCCAGAGAGCAGCAGCAGGCGCATGTCAGGCGTCTGCTGCGCAGCCAGAGCAAAACCGCTTACCAGCTCGTCCACCCCGTAGAGAGGCTCCCAGGAGCGCAGCGAGAGTACCACAAAGGCATTCTGCCAGCCCAATTGTGCGCGCAGCGTGGTATTGCGGTCAGGCGTAAAGCGTTCCAGATCAACACCCCAGGGGAAGAGCACGACCCGTTCTGCAGGAAAGCCAAAATCCGCCGCTTTTTGCTGCACCGCCAGGCAATCACCGGCTAAAACGGTGCTGTGCTTGAGGGTATACCGCGTCACCCGCTGCATCCAGGCATTATTATCCGCCTCCAACAGCAGATCTGAGCCCCAGGACATGGTCAACAGCGGTTCGAAGCTACTTTTAGCCGTGATATACGCCGCCGATTGCACCGGCCCGGCATGAATAACGTCCGGCTGATAGGCGTCGATCACGCGCTGCAGGTCGGCACTCAGAGCCGGCACGTCGCGCCAGTGAAAGGCCTTCTGACCGCCCAGCCAGGGAATGACCTCGATCCCGTCCGGGACCCGGCGCATTTCAGTGGTACGCTGCGCCGGCTCCAACTGCAAAAATGCCACGGCATGCGGCGTCCCGGCCAGCGCGCTGAGGAAGCGGTGGTCGTGTGGCGTGTAAGAGCGGGAGAAGTAAAGGATGCGGGTCATAGGTCAGGGAAAAAGTGTCAAGGTCAGTTCTTCGAAAGAGGTGCTGAGGTGGTTTTCAGTTGGTTATCCAACGAGCGTTTCAATCCACCAATGAGAGCTTTTGATTTATCTGCTTGTTGGTATAAAGAGTCGAAAGTCTCCTTGTTAATAAAGCCTGCGTCTAACGAAACATAGAGCAATGATTGCACTTCAACTGCAGATCTGCGAGCATAACCAAGAAAACGGCTTTGTTCAGCCTTAGATTCACAATCGAATCCTTCTGCGACATTCGCCATTATAGAGGCTGAAGCACTTCGGATTTGACCCACCAGTTCAAAATCATGTGAAAAAGGTTTCTGTGCGGTCAATTGGTAGATTTTCTGTGTCAATTCCCGGGCTTCTTGCCAACCCTTTACATCTTCGAATCGCTTAATCAAAGGCATATAATTTTCTCGACTTTCCGGTTTTACGTGACACGTGACACCTGACACGTGTCACTTATTCTCCCAAATCTATCCAACGCAGTTCTTTACCGGCGGGAATAGTAGCAATCGCCCGGGTGCCAATCGCTTTCTCGATTTCCGGTGGCAAAATAGCACCGCGGGTAGCCGGGCGCAGTACGTCGATCATTTCCCGTATGAGGGTTTCGCCCGCCTGAATATCGCGCGCGGCGCGCAAGCAGCGGCGCTGCACCACCGAGGTGTCCTGCTCGTTGGCAGTAATGGACTTGTCAGCCGACCCAAGAGCTCGCTCCAGTTCGCGGGTGCGGTCCACCATTTCGCGCCAGGATTGCGGTGTCATGGAGAAGGGGTGATCCGGCCCGACGCGGCTGGTATCGTCGGTGAAGTGCTTTTCGATCACCCGTGCACCCAGTGCCACGGCGCCAAGCACTGTCGCATGACCGTGGGTGTGATCAGACAGACCCAGCACCAGATCGGGGAATAGGGTGTGGTAAGTATTCAGCACCCTTAAATTAATGTGATCGAAATTGACCGGGCTGGCGGTGTAATTGGTGTTGCACTGCAGCAGCACCACCTGCCGGTTGACCGACAGAATGGTATGCACGGCTTGCTGTACATCCCCGATTGTCGCGGCGCCGGTGGACAGGATGACCGGTTTGCCTTTGCGTCCAATATGCAGCAGCATTTCCAGCCAATCCACGTCGCCTGAGCCTATTTTGTGGGCGGGTACGAACGCATCGAGGTAATCCACGGCTTCGAAGTCATAGGGTGAAGAGAAATAATCAATCCCATCCCTATCGCATTCCTCTTTAAGCACAGGCGTCCAGTCAAACGGAATGGAGGCGTCGGAATAAACCTCAAAAACCGATTTTTTCCAGTTGGCCTGATGAGAAAGCTGTCCTTGCAGGGATTTGAATCCGTAGTCCGAGACAATCTTCGGAGCGCGGAAATTTTGGAACTTAGCCGCATCGGCACCGGCTTCCTTTGCCAATCGAATCAACAGCTTCGCGCGGTCCAGGTCACCGTCATGGTTGGCTGAGATGTCCGCGATAAAATATGTCGGGAAATCCAGTCCTATCGTATGATCGCCAATTTTGACATCCATGGGTTGCTCCTGTTTGTCTGGTAAGCGGAATTAGCTGGCTGGCTGCGCCAGCGCCTGGATGTGCTGGGGAAATCCAGCTTGATATTGTGCATGGAAGCGGGCTAGACCGGCTTCAAAATCAGTAAGGCTGTGCCCCAGTGCCTGGGTGATTTTTTTGGTTTTCAGAGATAAGTTGGGCGAGCGCGCCGCCACCAGTCCGCCGTCATAGACTGAAGCGGGAGTGATCAAAGCCGGGTCGAAGCCAAAAGTAAGGGCGATGGCGCTACCAAACTCATACTTGCTCATGGGTTGCGCCCCCACCAGATGATAAATTCCGTGCAGCCTCTTCTCCGCCGCTTCCAGCAGCAGGTCAGCCAGATCCAGCACCATCAGCGGGCAAAACAGCACATCCGTGAAACCTTTGACCTTTTTCCCGGCAGCCAGATGATTGACGAAGAATTCCGCCAGACTGCGCGTGCCAGACATGCTCCAGCCGTAAAAATTAACCCGGGCTACCAAGGCCCGCGAATTGGCTGAGGCGACCGCTTTTTCGCCTTCCCATTTGGTGCGGGCATAGATGCTTAAAGGGTTCGGGACATCAGTTTCGCTGTAATTACCCTGGGTCCCATCGAAAACGGCGTCGGTAGAGATGTGGATCATTTGAATATCATGCCGGTCAGCTGCTTGCGCCAGAATACCCGGCAGAACGCCATTTACCTCGGCAGCCAACCGAGGGTTAGCCTCGCAGGCTTCCATGTTCGCCAGAGCCGCAGTATGCAGGATCAAATCTGGCTTTTCGGCGTCCAGTAGTTTCTCAATCATACCCGGCTCGGTCAGTTCAGCCTGCAGATAGCGGAAATTGACCCGGATGTTGGGGGCGGTATTGGCCACGCCGGTCACCTGGTGGTGTTTTCCATCTACTGCCAGGGAGAAGTTCAGGCCCAGCAAGCCGCTGGCGCCTGTCACCAGGATACGCGTCATTCCAGGGTTCCCTGCTTGTACCCCTCTTCAATCGGCCGGATGATGTCGCGAATCTGCTGAATGGAGAGCCATTCGGTGTTGGTGTTGCTGGCATACCGGAATTCATCTACCAGCGGGGTGCCGCGATTCTGCCAGTCGCGTCCAAACCATAACGCTTCAGCTGGCTGTACCACGTACATATCCGCCAGCTCGACTGTGCTGCGTGACTCGTCATCCGAGATCAACACTTCGTGCAGTTTCTCGCCTGGCCGAATGCCGATGGTATTAATGTGCGCTTCAGGCGCCACAGCGTGCGCCAGATCCACCACTTTCATGCTGGGGATTTTCGGCACAAACACCTCGCCGCCGGTCATTTGCTCTGTGCAGCGCATCACAAAGCGCACCCCCTGCTCCAGCGAAATCCAGAAACGGGTCATACGGTCGTCGGTGATGGTGATAGCGCCGTTTTCACGTTGTTTGAGGAATACCGGAACTACGCTGCCGCGGCTGCCCACCACGTTGCCGTAACGGACACAGGCAAAGCGGGTCTCGCGTCCGCCGGCGTAGCTGTTGGACTGAACGAAAAGTTTTTCTGCTGCCAATTTGGTCGCACCGTACAGGTTGACCGGGTTAACGGCTTTGTCGGTGGAGAGCGCAATCACACGCGTCACGCCAGTGTCCAGCGCCGCATCGATCACATTGCTGCTGCCAAGAATATTGGTCTTGATGGCTTCCATCGGGTTATATTCGCAAGCCGGCACCTGCTTGAGCGCCGCCGCATGCACCACAATGTCCACGCCGTTGAAGGCACGGCGCAGGCGGGAATAGTCGCGCACGTCGCCGATGAAGTAGCGCAGGGAGGGGTGGCTGTAACCGGCTGCCTGCATCTCATGCTGTTTCAGTTCGTCGCGGCTGAAGACGATGATCTTAGCCGGATGCACTTCTTCCAGCATAATTTTGATGAATTTCTTGCCAAAGGAACCGGTCCCGCCGGTCACTAAAACGACACTACTCTTCCAATCGACCATGTTTTTCCTCGAACAAGAAATATCGGACCCAGCGCAGACCATTGAGGATGGGACCGTCTATAAAGCGTTTGTGCGGCACTTTCCGGCTGGGTGAGTAGGGGAATTTAGCCAGCTCAGGCCACAGCGCAGCGGTGATCCGCCGCTCCATAATGTGATCCGGGTAGCTGCGGTACTTGGGATCTACCCCCAGCATGGTGTTGATGAAGCGGCGATTGCTGATGGGTGCAAAATCCTGGTGCGACAGGTCATTGACCACATGTCCCAGCGCCAGCCAGTTGCCAATTTCATTTTCCCACGACAGCAGATCGAGCAGCTTGTAGCCCAGCTTTTCCGCCGGCAGTACATCGATCATCCAGTCCTTCAGACTCTTGACCACCAGCGGGTCTTTGCCAAGGTTGAGAATGCGTACCAGATCGCGCAGCGTCACGCGATAAGGGTACACGCCCACCGACCAGAAGCGCACGCGCACAATCTCCGAGATGGTGCCTTTGAGGATCAGCCGCCCCTGCGGTATGTGTTTGAAGCGCGCCTCAACCAGGTTACCCCAGTCATCCTTGGTGCCGACCAGAGTCTGGTTGTACACCTCGCCGAATTCCTCGCTCATCGGTACGCGCGCATCCACAATGTGATGCGTCAGGTTGACCGCGCGGGTTATTTCCCGCGGCACCTTCACATCGTCGCTTTCGGTAGTGAGGTGGCGGTACATCATCGAGAAGACAAAAACATCCTCGGCGAAGTCTTTTGTGGCTGCCAGCATCATGCGGCTGTCCAACCCGGAAGACAATGCCACCGCCAGCGGAAAGCGTTTGTGTGCCGCCTCAATCATGCCCTTCAGCGTCTGCGCCGCGATCTTCACACCCTCGTCCAGAGACATCTGTTTGAGCGGCTTGATCGGCCAGAAGCGCACGACCTTCCTGGCTTTCAAATCGAAATAATGGTTTGGCAGCAGATGTTTGATCTCAGCGAAGGGAGCGCTGTCTCCCGCCCACCAGGTTTCTACTTTCTCCTGATAGCGCGGCGAAGCCATATAGCTGGCGGCTTCCTTTGATACCTTAAAGCCAAACATCAGCTGAAACAGCCCGGGTTGGGTCCCCAGCCAGGGGTTGCCTTCGGCGTCTACATGCCAAAAAGTGGTGCGCAGCCCGCCGGGATCGTTGAAAACCACACCGGAGTCGCCCTGATGCAGGAAAATCAACCAGCGCCCGCCAATCGGTTCGGTGGACTCGATCCATTGGTCAATGCTTCCAGCCGATTCACTCAGCCGGGTAAGAATCTGAACGTCTTTGTCATCCGGGCGGTCGGGGTCCAGCATAAAGCCAAGCAGGGTTACCTGAAAGCCGTTTTGCTCGATCTGCGTCACGCTCAACTCGGGGTGAGCCGACAGGCAGTTTCCATTGGGCATGGTATACACCGTCCAACGTTCCAATGGGAGCGGTGTTTTACCATAGAAGAACTGGTAACGATACTTGAGTTCCTGCAATTTCGTTTCCACTGCCTGCTACTCCTTTCAACGTATCTTTTGGATGAACCTACCAGTAATTCCGGTCAGTCGCACTGACCGTTGCCGCGCTCCAGGGTCCAGTCGATGGGCTCGCCAACCAGATAGCGGAAGGTGCGGGCATATTGCTCTTTGCAATCTCCCTGCAGCACTGTTTCCAGCGGACGGGTTTTGTAATCATCCCACAACCGCACCAAATGCCACGGGAAGGGCTGGGGATAATCGAAGAAGAAGCGGTAGGCGTAAGCCCAGGCCTCAGTGACCTGTTCGCGGGGCAGCTTGTACTGCTCCGGGTGCTCCAATATCTGGCCAAGCAGTTTATAGTAGCTCACCCAGGAGTCCGGGTCATGGGTGAAGCCGCGATTGCGATAATGCGTTTGGCCGGTTACCACCACCGGCACGCCGTTCATCGCCATCTCCATGCCGACTGTGGTGGTGTATACCAGACCCAGGTCAGCGACGTCGATCAGATCGTAGGTATTGATCTCGTCTTTGGGCTTGATCAAGCGGATGTTTTCTGGCAAGCGCGGCAGCACTTCATGCACCACATCCACCATGGATTGACCGTGGGTGAGCTGTTCGCCGGGATGCACGCGGATCACCAGCTGCGTGTCTGGCCGGCCGATGAAATATTGCACGGTACGGCTGATCCATTCGGCCATGGATTTTGAGAAAATTTGACGTCCAAGGGTCAGGCTGTCGCCCAATACATTGGTCGCCAGCAGCACCACCGGGCGGGCATCCAACCCCAGGCGTTGACGGGCCAACTGACCGCCTTCCTGCGGCACGCCCTGCCACATGCGGGCGAAATTCTCCCACATCGAACCGCGCTGACGCGCCATCATCAGCGAGTGCATGCGCTCCATTTGCACCTCAGTCAGCGGGGTCTCACGGTGCGCCTGCCACATGGCATTGGTGTCCTGGCGCATGACCTCGATGTTCTTAGCTACCCAGATACGCTGCCGTTGATCACTGAACTCGTAGGTCACCGTTGGGATTTTCAAATGACGCGCAACCCGGTAAAACACACCCAACTCCTGGATGGTGCCGTTCGGCACGATGACCACGTCCGGCTTGGATTGACGCAGCCAGGCCAACGCTGCCTGGGCTAAATCACGGTTGCGGTTGAAGCGCAGCTTGTAGATGTCGCTTTCAAGATCAACATCCTCGTTCTGCAGTGTGTATTGAGTATCGTATAAGGACACCTCTTTGACGGCAGTTAAAACATCTGCAGGCAGCGGAATGTACGGCGCCCTGGCGCTGAGGAATGAAACGACGTCCATAGCTGGTCCAGCCTGCTCGAGAACTTTTCGGGCATAGGCATTTTGCCGCCGCAGGTCGAACATGTTGATTTCTTTTTGCCAGTCAGCATAGGGCAAATAGCCCATGGTGACTTTGTGACCCTGGGCTGCCAGCGACATACCCAAAAGAGCTGCATGCTCGATCCAATAATGCAGCGTGGCAAAAACGAAGACTTTTTTGCCCGTTGGAGCTGCTTTGTGCAAGCTGTTCACAACCGGAGCAATTTCCGGCATGTGCGCCTGCAGACCCTTCAGCGAAAACCGCGTGTTGATCTGTTTACCGCGTTGACGAATCAACCAGTATAGCTCGGCTGTAAAGGGAATACCCCCCAATATGCGTTTGATGGTCTCTGTTCCGGATGGTGTCATGCTTCAATAGCCTCTATGTGCCAATTTAATCGCGGTCGCACCGGACCCAGCCTGGCTTCGGGCCACTGCATTCCAGGTGCTCCTGCTGCATCTACAGTGAAGGTCAATGCCTGCTCATCCTGAAAATAGCGCTTGACGCGGTAGGAACTGGCGTTGACTCCGACAACAAAGCGTCCTTCGTTCAGGAAATTTGCCGGCAGTGTGCAGCGGCTGATGTACCGGCCAGCAGGCCGGACTGCCAGGCGCTCAAAGTCGGCCGAATCATCTGTGTCGAAGGAGGTAAAGACATATTCGCCGCGCGTGCTCATCAGGTAAATGCCGACCCGCAGTCCTGTTACCGGCGCTGACAGGCTGTATTCAATCTCGAGAGCATTTTCCTCGATCGAGCGGATGGTGTTGACCACTTTACCCTGCCCGTTTTGTACCCGGACCGCCAGCGGACGGAAAGGCACCGCGCTGAAAGGCACCTCATCGGTCTCCCAGATGCGCTGACCTTCCTGAGCAAAGCCGCGCGACAGGTAAAAATCTACTGCCTCGGGGGTGCGTGCCCGCATAATCAACCCGCCCTTGTCGATCACAATCGTTTCATCGGTCAGGCGCAGCACCGCGGACATATTATGGCTGACAAAAAGTACGGTGCGCCCTTCGCGTGCCACGTCGCCCATTTTTCCCAGGCATTTGCGCTGGAATTCAGCATCGCCGACCGCCAGCACCTCGTCCACCACCAGGATTTCCGGCTCCAGGTGCGCCGCCACGGCAAAAGCCAGCCGCAGGTACATGCCGCTGGAATAGCGCTTCACCGGCGTTTCGATGAACTTATCCACCTCAGCAAATTCGACGATTTCATCAAACTTACGCTCGATTTCGGTGCGTTTCATGCCCAGGATGGCGCCATTCAGGTAAATATTTTCCCGTCCGGTCAATTCCGGATGGAAACCTGTGCCAACTTCCAGCAGGCTGCCGACCCGCCCGCGAATTTCAGCCTCGCCCTCTGTCGGTTCGGTGACGCGCGACAGCAGCTTGAGCAGCGTGCTCTTGCCGGCACCGTTGCGCCCCACCACACCCAGCACCTGACCCTGTTTGACGTCAAAAGAGACATTGCGCAGCGCCCAGATGTGGCCGTTGGCAGTCTTTTCGTGCGGCTGGAACAGACCTGCCAGTGAATCCCGCAGCGTATGGTAATTGGCACTATGCAGCGAACCAAGCTGGTAGCGTTTGCCAAGATCGTTGACGCGAATAGCGATATCGCTCATATCAGATCCGCGAAGGTCCGCTCCATGCGGCGGAAGTAGAATATGCCGGAGACCAGCAGCACCACCACCATGCCCAGCGAGACGAAGAACATCCAGCCCGGCGGGTTGGTGCCAAACAGTGCCCAGCGAAAGCCTTGAATCACGCCTACCATGGGGTTAAGCGCGTAAATCACCTGCCAGAACTTGCTGACGTTGATGATGTCTATCGGGTAGACTACCGGCGAAACGTACATCCAGATGGTCAGCAGGAACGGCACCATGTGCTGCACGTCGCGGTACTGCACGTTCAGCGCTGAAAACCACAACCCCACTGCCAACGCCGTCAGCAGCGCCACCAGCAGGAAAACCGGCAGCCACAACAGCTGCAGGGTGAATGGAACGCCGAAGTAGATCATCAGCCCGATCAGGATGATGAACGAGAAAGCGAAATCCACCAGGCCGGCTGCCACCGCTGACGAGGGTATGATCAGACGCGGGAAATACACCTTGGTCAGCAAATTGGCATTAGACACCAAACTGGTGCTGGCACGCTGCATTGCGCCCTGGAAGAACTGCCACGGCAGCAATCCGGCGAAAGCAAAAATCGGATACCAGGCTTCGGAGATGCCGGCATCCGGCTTGACATTGAGGAATTGGTTAAAGATGAAGGTGAAGACCACCATGGTCACGATCGGTTGAATGATCGCCCAGGCAATCCCCAGCACAGCTTGCTTGTAGCGCACCTTGATATCGCGCCAGGTGAGGAAAAAGACCAGTTCGCGGTACAGCCACAGATCGCGCAGGTTGATGGCTTGCCAGCCGCGCGGTGGTCGTATCAGGATTACAGGTGATTCCGATCGAACGGTCATATTCCCTTTCGCAGTCTCAGCGGCCTGAAGTTGGCCGGAATCTGTAGCTGTCATGCCTTGACGCGCTGCGCGCGGTACCAGTCAATGGTGCGGCGCAGCCCTTCCTCGAAGGATACGGAGGCTTTGAAGCCAAAATATTCCTCAGCCCGGGTGGTATCCAGACCGCGGCGCGGCTGACCGTTGGGTTTGGCGGTGTTCCATATCAACTTTCCCTGGTAACCGGTGACCCGTTGAATCAGCTCCGCCAGGTTTTTGATGCTGATCTCGTAACCCGAGCCCAGGTTGACCGGCTCGGCGCCGTTGTACTTTTCAGTCGCCAATAAAATACCCTCGGCGGCATCTTCGACATACAGAAACTCGCGGGTCGGCGATCCATCGCCCCACACTTCCACCTCGTCCACGCCGCTGTCCTGCGCCTCGAGGAATTTGCGGATCAGCGCTGGAATCACATGCGAGGACTCAAGGTCGAAGTTGTCGCGCGGACCGTACAAGTTGACCGGAAGCAGAAAGATGGCATTAAAACCGTACTGCTGGCGATAGGCCTGTGCCTGCACCAACTGCATCTTCTTCGCCAGGCCATAAGGCGCATTGGTCTCTTCGGGGTAGCCGTCCCAAATACTGTCCTCTTTGAACGGCACCGGGGTGAACTTGGGGTAGGCGCACACCGTGCCAATGGCGGTGTACTTTTCCACGCCGCGCTTCCAGGCCTGGTGCATCAGCTGCGTGCCCATCATCAGGTTGTCATAGAAAAATTCAGCCGGGTGCAGACGATTGGCGCCGATCCCGCCGACATGCGCAGCCAGGTGAATGACCACATCCGGACGCGAATCATCCAGCAGACGTTCGACGTCCTGCGGGTTGACCAGGTCATACTGCTCGATACGCGGAATGAAAAGGTCTTTGACGCCGCGCTGACGAAGTTTCTCGGTGACAAACGAGCCAAGGAATCCCGCGCCGCCGGTGAGGGTAACTCTGCGAGTTGCCCAATAGTTCGAATCGGTCATAGGGTTAATTTCGCTCCTCTGATTCAAGGAATACTTTCAAGCCGCGCACAACCAGGCGCGGGGCGTGGGAATCTTCAACGATCGTCAGCCCCTGCTCCAGGCAAGTGAGCCGGCAAACTTCAGCCACGTCGCCGCTGCCTTCCAACTGCACCGCGAGGTGACCCTGCGCCCGCACCTCACCAATCACATCCAGCACCCGACCGCGAACCAGCCGGTACAGGTGAAAAGAATTTTGGATATAGTCGATCGTCAGCCGTGCGCGCAATGCCAGACCGTCAGCGGTGATGATGTAACGCAGCTTACGGCGCTCGGCGCGCCGTACTTTAACGTATCCTTTAGCAACCAGGCGTTTTAAATGCCAGTTGATTGTCCCGACAGCCACTCCAAGCTGAGACGCCAGTGATGCCTGGGTCGCGTCGGGATCTTTTTCAATGTGCTCAAGGATGATGAGATCGCGACTGGTTTCAGGTGGTGTTGTCATCATAGGTCAATATTCAATTGCTGAATTATAAACTCGCGTCCCCAATTGGTCAAGGGACGGATTTTTTTCGAGGTTTTAACGGCTAAATTGCCGGGGTCGGCTAGCTATGACCTGGTTGCAGGATGTCCAGGTCGTGCTTGACCATGCGCTCGACCAGCTGCTCAAAATGGACCGTTGACTGCCAGCCCAACACCGCTTTGGCCTTGGCCGGGTTGCCGCGCAGCTCGTTGACCTCCACCGGACGGTAGAACTTGGGGTCAACAAGTACATGGTCTTCCCAACTCAAACCTGCCAGCGAAAAAGCCAGCGCCACGAACTCGCGCACCGAATGCGAGACACCGGTCGCCACCACGTAATCGTCCGGATTTGGTTGCTGCAGCATGCGCCACATGGCCTGTACATATTCTGGCGAGTAACCCCAGTCGCGGCGTGCATCCAGGTTGCCAAGCGTCAGCTCGCGCGCCTTACCATACTTGATGGCTGCCACCGTGCTGGTGATTTTGCGGGTCACGTATTCATGACCGCGCCGCTCGGACTCGTGATTGAACATGATCCCGTTGCAACCGAACAGGTTATAGGCTTCGCGGTAATTGCGCACCAGGTGAAACCCGGCCAGCTTGGAGATACCGTACGGCGAGCGCGGATTGAACGGCGTAGCTTCATCCTGCGGCGAAACCGGCGCATTGCCGAACATCTCCGACGAGCCGGCAAAGTACAGACGGCAGCTGGGTACCAGATCCTTCAACGCCGCCAGCAGGTAATGCGTGCCGTTGATGTTGGTGCTCAACGTCGAGAATTCATCTTCAAAAGAATAGCTGACAAAGCTTTGTGCAGCCAGGTGGTAGCATTCGGCTGGCTGTACCTCGCGCACAATGCGGAAAACGCTCGGGTAAGAGTCAATGGTACCGGCATGCAACTGCACCCGGTTCAGAATGTGTGAAATGCGCGCCAGGCTGCGGATCGGGTCTTCCAACTCAACCTGCCGCACAATGCCGTGCACCTCGTACCCCTGCTCAAGCAGGAATTCCGCGAGGTATGAGCCGTCCTGGCCGGTAATACCGGTGATGAGGGAAGTGGGCATGGGGAGGAGGGAAGGACCTTCGACTGACTGAAATTGATTGTAATTCAGTATTACCAAATCAGCGATAATATTAAAAATATATCTCCTGCCTTGATCAGTAACATTACCCCAAGACAGGAGACATGAGACATGAGCTCAAGACACAGCATCACACCAGTTCGGCAGATGACTGTTATTACTTATCCTTATGGAAGACTAATGCCGTTGTAGTCCTCAGCGGTAGCAATTCCAGGTCCAAGATAGGTCTGTGCACGAGCAATTACAGCCAATTTTGAACTAACAGGGCCTTGCACAATTGCTCCACCGCCTGTAGTACCGACATAACCAAAATCAGTATTAATTGTCTGGGCACTGGTACTCCACTTTGCCCCAGTTGCAATCGAACTGGGATTCGTAATCGTGCCAACTAATGTTCCAGCAGCGTCATAGAATTTCACCGACAGGGTACCCGCAGCGATTACTGTACCGACATTTTGTATTGCAATATAAACACGCTGGCGAGTTCCGTCCAACCAATGACTATCTGTCCATCGCACATAAGGAAGGCCAACTTTTTCAGAGCCGTCAATGATGCCAACGAAGGCAGTTGAATAACCACCGCCGAACGCCTTACCCATTGCGACGATTGGAGCCCCTGTAGACGTGATTACCGCAGATCCAATGTACCCTGCGGTGTTTACTGTGCCGCTAATACCGCAGCCCGGGAAGCTTAATTTAGCTCCTGGAAGAACCTGGTGAGGGCCATCGACTCCACCCCCGGCATAGGTAACGGTCACGCTGGCGTTGCTGGAGGTGCTGACGTTTTGAACTGCATAGGCTGAATTTACTACACCCGCACCCCAGTTGCAGAAAGCTGTTGGCATATAAACTGTATTGCCAGACGCCATCGTGCCTTCGAATGAATAAGCATTATTGTTAACAGTAGACAACTCTAACGATGTTCCAATGATACTGCCAGCAATTTGGGTGCCTGTTTGCTTGGCAGTAACTCGTACGGATCCATTAAAGCTCCCGGCTGCGATAACCGGAGTAGTCCCCATGTCATAATATTTCGCCGCACCCGAAGGCAAATTGGTTACTGTGTCAACAACCGGAGATCCGCTTACCGGAATAAATTCCACTGTTAAATCCGCGCCTGCCTGGGCGATGTTTTGGATAGTGAAAATGGAATTCGATCCAAAGGTGTTTTTCAAGACAGTCGGGATGGTTACGACAGCAGCTCCGCCGGAAAAGCCGTTTGATAACGGGCGATTTTTCACGGCTGAACCACCCGGCGGCAGTTGGACAAGTGTTGCGCCTAAAGGCTGGCTGGATACAATCATGCCTGAGCCCTGGAAGCCAGAGGCTATTTCAGTAAGTCCGCCAACATACAGCGACGAGGCTGCGTTGACTCCGAGATTCGGTCGGGAAATAGGAATACCCGTGCTGCTCCCGGCTGCGTAGAACATGAAACTTAATGTGGCTTCACCCGAGCCGTAATTCATGTATGTGACGGAGGTCACAAACGAGGTGCCGTATGCAACTGCCTGAACAGGGGTGGCAAACCCGAAAAGTCCAACCACCAATGCGGTTATTGCCAAGACGGTCAGTAAACGTGATTTCATCCTAAACTCCTTTTGAAGTATAATCGCCAAAATAGCACTTACTTAATCTTATGCCGAATTAGCTTCCAGACAATAATGCTTTTGGGTTAATCTTGCCGGAGGAAGAATGATCAAGACCACACGCATCGTTTTAATTATGCTCTTCGCAATCATTCTCAGCTCCTGCTCGAATACAGCTAAAAAGTTTATAGTACCAACGCCTGCCGCCGGTAAAGCGAACGTATCTGGCAGGATAGTGTCGATTAATACTGGGGAGCCATATATTGATGCCACTATCCGTTTGGCTGAAGTGTATCGAAATGAACTTGGCGAAGGCGCCTATGCCCTGGATGCGGCATTAAGCCCCCAGACGACTACGAATGATCAGGGTAATTTTGTTTTTACCGATATCGACCCACGAGATTATGTTTTGATTATTGGTGATCCAATGACACGCTATGTGATCGTAGCTGATGACACCGGAAAAGCAATCGTTTACAGCTGTCCGGTTGATCAGGTGACCGACCTCGGCGAACATAAAATTGATTTCGACCCTCAATAAGTT
>DATMXL010000102.1:0-9259 GCA_035561555.1 Bellilinea sp. | reverse complement strand
CACAAATCCTGTGTAATAATAATGGAGTTCTCATCCCCCGAACTTCGGTTGTAAATGAAATTAAACCCAATAGCAGTAATCGTACTATTGTGCGGCTTGTTATCGGTTGCAATGGGGATATATGCATATCGACGCCGTAATACATTAGGGGCGTTGCCTTTTGCGTTAATCATGTTCTCCTTCGGTGTGTACAGCGTTGGTTACTGCCTGGAGTTGACCAGTCCGGCACTGCCGTTAATGTTATTTTGGAATAAAGTGCAGTACATTGGCATTGTTATTTTTCCAACGGCATACCTTATATTCGCCATACAATACACCGGGTATGGTCAATGGTTAACGCGCCGCCGGGTGATGCTGCTGTTTTTATTACCTGCATTATTCCTGCTGGCCAAGATGTTTGACGAACAGTTGCAGCTCGTCTATTTCTCAGCAGAAATCGACAATAGCGGCTGGATCCCCATGCTCAATTTTCAACGTGGGCCGCTATATCCCATCATCGTCACGTATCAATTACTGGTGGTGACCGTTGGGAATGTGCTACTGATTGAAAGAATGCGCTATGGTTCGGATTTATACCGAAAACAGACACGCCTATTGCTCATCTCCTGCGGCATTGTGTATATAACGTTCGGTATTTACTTAAGTGGCTGGGTCATCATCCCTGGCCTGAAATATATAGACTGGAACCCGCTGGCGTATACGCTCTGGGGCAGCTTGATAGGTTTAGCCATCTTCCGCTACCGGTTGTTTGATCTGGCGCCGAATGCGCGCGATGCTCTCATCGAGATCCTGCACGACGGCGTGATCGTTGTGGATGCTCAGCTACGCATCATCGATGCCAACCCGGAGTCACTGAGAATTTTTGGCTGGCCAAAACCACCGCTGGGAAAATTTACGTCCGAGGTTTTGGACCCTATTATCGGCGAGTTGGATCTGACCAGTATGGATGGATCTTCGGTCAGCGAGATTTTCCTACGGCTTGATTCCCAGGAAAAATTTTACGAAGTGACTTGTTCGGTTTTACGAGATAAAACCAGTGCGCCGATTGGGAAATTGCTGGTGCTTCATGACATTTCCGAGCGTAAGGAGATCGAAAGAAAACTGGAAGAATTATCATTGGTGGATGAACTGACCGGGCTGACAAACCGCAGGGGCTTTAAACTGCTGGCGACGCAATTAATTAGTATGGCCAACCGGATGCAGCTCAATGCCACCCTGTTTTTTATTGATGTGGATAAATTAAAAATGATCAATGACCAGTACGGGCACATCGAAGGGGACCGCGCATTGGTGCAGATCGCAAAAATCCTGAAGACGACGTATCGCTCGGCAGACATCATTGCACGGATCAGCGGCGACGAGTTTGTTATTTTAGCTCTGGACTCCACCGAGGCAACCCGTGATGCGATGATGGATCGCTTGTTGGAAAGAGAAACGCTTCAGATCCACCTCAGCCGTCCATACCGTCTGTCATTCAGCGTTGGCTACTCCAAATACGAGTGGGAACACCCGCGATCCCTCGAATCGCTCTTTCAAGAGGCAGATCAATCGATGTACGAGCGTAAGAAAGAAGCCAAGACACTTTCTTTATAAATCGCTCCCAGCGGACATGGTGTGCTTTCGCCGCCGTGGAATTTGTTTCAGGGGTTGTCGTCTGCCGCGGCGGCGATGGCTCGCTGGTGGCGGAAATCGATACTCGCAGTTAAATGGGCGCCTAGAAGGATGATCACGCAGCTCACGTAAATCCAGAACATTAAGGCCAATACTGTGCCAAGCGAGCCGTATAAAATCTCGTAGTTGCCCAGACCTGAACTCAAATACGCAGCAAATAAGCGCTTGGCAATTTCCCATGCAATAGAGGTCCATAAGGCACCGCCAAGACAGGCACGCCAACGGACCCTGGTATTCGGAATCCAGCGATAGGCTGCCATGAACATCAGGAAGGAGAACAGCGAAGGCAGCAGGACGCGTAAAAGTTGCCAGAAGACCGAATTTTCCAGTTGAAAGCTGTTAAGTAACGGCGAGTCGATCAATTTGACAATGTTGAGCAGTGCCGAAGATGCCAGGGATAGCACAAGCAGCAAAATCAGCATGCCGATCATTGCCAGGCCAAGCAGGCGGGTGCGGATGATGTTGCGCGGTTTGATGCCAAGCCAGGCGCGGTTGATATTGCGTACCAGTGTGACAAAGAAACCAGAGGCTGCCCAGACAGCGCCGACCAGACCGATCAAACCGATCGTGCCGCGGCGGTTGAGAATTTCTTGAATATTCAGTTCAATCAGCACCCGCGAATTGGGCAGAATCTGCGTGATGAAATCCAGTGTGACTGTGTAAGCATCGCCGCTTTTTAATATATAACCGACGACGGAGATGAGCACCAGCAGCAGCGGAAACAGCGAAAACAGGGCATAATACGCCAGGCTGGCCGCGGCTTCGGCACCGCGTGCCAGGCCGAAGTTTTTTACCATAACCCGGACTATGTCTAATGAGCCGCGGCTCCAGCGGTTGACCATTTGATAATGGGGCAGCAGCCGTTGTTTGAGCGTTGGTTTTTCGTCGCCGCTCGCTTGAGGTGATCCCTGGGTAATGCGATTTTCATCCATAAAAG
The DNA here is from genome assembly GCA_035561555.1 of Bellilinea sp. Classification (GTDB taxonomy): domain Bacteria; phylum Chloroflexota; class Anaerolineae; order Anaerolineales; family Anaerolineaceae; genus Bellilinea. The sequence continues at coordinate 6,651 of DATMXL010000102.1, read as the reverse complement.
AAGCTCAACTGTTCGGGCTGTTCCAACCGAAGCGCTCGAAATCGACGCGACCATCTGGTCCGAATTCCACGCCTTCCTCCTGCAGAAGCTTCTTCTGCATGGCACGGCCAAAGCTGGGTAAGCTTATTTTACCCTGTGAATTGATTACCCGCTGCCAGGGCACGTCATTACCCTGGGGCAGGGCAGCCAGGGCGTAACCCACCATGCGAGCGCTGATTCCGCCGCCGGCAATCCGCGCTATTTGACCGTAACTGGCGACCAATCCGCTGGGAATCTGGCGCACAATAGCATAAACCACCTGCTGGTAGGTGGGATCCTTTTCTGGCTGAAGCTCCATACTAACCTCCCCTACGCTCGCCGTGCTCGAATCACCAGGAACCACGGGTTATGCATCAGCTTATCATATAATTCAGGATGCGTAAGTCGCATCGCCGGCACGGGCTGCGGCTCGAGCACCTTCTCTATAACAAACCCCGCTTCCACAACAGTATTCAAGATGGTCGTCAGCGAGCGATGATAATAGGATACCTTACCAGTATCCCATTCATCCTCGATATAAGCCGTGGCAAAATAATCCGGCAGGTCAAATAATTTAACGTCCATTATAGGGTGGTGAGTGGAAAAAGCTAGGATTCCGCCGGGCTTGAGCACACGTCGAAATTCCAGCAGGGTCGGCATCCAGTCTGACAGGTAATGGAGCAGCAACGGCGCAGCGATCAGATCAAATTCTCCATCCGCGGCGAAAGTGAGCGGTTCAGCCAGGTCGGCGGTCAGTACTTGAGCGAGGGCTCCCAACCGGGCGTGGGCAGCAGCAGCCATATTTTGGCTGACATCGACGCACACTACCCGGGCTGCGCCATTCTCCAGGAAGTGTTGAGCGTACCAACCTGAGCCGCAGCCGGCATCCAATATGGTCAATCCGGATAGCGTCGGGAGGAGCGAAAGCACGGCTGGACGTTCATAGAGCGCATTATGTGGGTGGGTATCGACGCGCGCGTTATAAGCATCCGCCATCGCATCGTATTCCGCACCCGGGTTGTTCGCTGGGAGCTTTCCGTCCAATTATTAACCTGTTCGGGAAGATTTAATGAGTAGATTATAACATTCAGAGGGTTTGGTACTGGTGGAGTACAATTTGGTATCCATTTTTTAGTCCAGGAGCACTGATCGGGGTAGCGATGCTGAATCGGTTGATAATGATCTTCGGTGGGTTGATCCTGCTCGTTGGTTGTACGGTTGCTCCGAGCGTGACTGCGACCCAACCTGCCGCGACGATTTCACCCTCCCAGACCCCTAGCGTTACCGTCACACCTCTCCCAACCGCAGCGCCGAGTGTGACGCCTAGCGCCACCGCTGAAGCCATGGTGTTCGTAACGCCGGAACCCGCCGTCTGCTCACCGTTAGCCGGCTATGCGCTGCCAGATCTGGCAAATATGATCGTCAATGCCTATCTGCCGCCGCGCCTGGGCAGCGACGACCCGCACCAGGGGCTGGATCTGGGTGTCCAGGATGCCATTCAGGGTTATGCTCTGGCGGGTAACCCGGTGCAGGCGGTGCTGGCGGGAAAGGTGGTCGGCGTCACCGCGGACCGCTTCCCGTACGGCAATATGCTGATGATCGAAACCACGCTGGACGTACAGCCGCCAGCTTTTGCGCCATCATTGGTGCTGCCGACCCCATTACCTGCCAGATTGCCGCGCGGTGCGCTGACATGTCCGGAATTGAACAGCTTACCGGCTGCAGCCGATGCACCGCGGTCATTGTATATTCTGTATGCACATATGCTCAATTCACCGGCTGTGAAGGTCGGGGATCCAGTTGGCTGTGGTCAGGAGATTGGGGCAATCGGGCAGAGCGGAAATGCGCTGAACCCGCATATTCATGTCGAGGTGCGGGTGGGACCTGCCAACCAGACCTTTACTTCCATGGCGCATTACGATCCCTCGGCAGGTTACGAAGAGATGGCAGCTTATTGCCTATGGCGTGTCAGCGGCGTGTACCAGACCATTGACCCGGGCTGCCTGTGGGGTGCCTGCGCTACTCCGTAACCAGATTCTCGGGGATGGGAGGGATGACCTCATGGGATCCTCCCACCAGGTCACGTGCAGCTTCAATTTGGTCCGGTTCACCGATCAACCCTATGCGGTCACCGGATTGGAAGACAGTCATCGACTTGGGGTTGGCGGTCAGCTTGCGGTCACGGATGAAGGCGACTACCGATGCGCCAGTGCGTGAACGGATGTTCGCTTCCGACAAAGATGTTCCCGCCAAAGAGCTGTTGGGACCCACGGTTGCCCATCCAATTTCGATGCCCTCGAAGGCCATGATCAAATTGTGCAGCGAACGGTGCTCATCGTCAGAGGAGGGAGCGCTTTCGTAATTATCGCGGCGTACGGCATCGGTGTAGCTGTGAACCTCACGCAGCGGGAATCCCAACTGCAGCAGTGTGTGATGTACAAGTTCCAGCCCGCCTTCCAATTCGGGTTGGACCACATGCTGCGCGCCTAATCTCGCCAGATTCGACATGCCTTCGAGGCTGGCAGCGCGCACAATAATTGGCAGCTGCGGATTAATGTCACGCGCGGAACTCACGATCAAAGATGCACTGGAATCCTCCGGCACGGTGCAGACGATAGCGCGCGCTTTTTCCAAATGGGCGTGGGTGAGCACTTCAGAATTGGCGGCATCGCCGTACAGGGTGGGGATGTTGCGCTGGTTAAGCAAGTCGATGCGCTCGGCATCAGCCTCAATAGCCAAAATCGGGATCTGCACGGATTCCAGAACTTCCACCAGGTGCTTGCCGATTCGGCCGTAGCCGACCACTACCACATGGTCGACCAGCTGTTCTTCTCTTACCTCGACGATATGGGTGCTGGCATCCATCCGTCTCCAAAAACCGGGAAGGTTCTGTAAAGTTTTTTCGATCCAGGGAAGAATCTTGAAAAGGAGCGGGTTGATGGTGATCGAGACCAGCGATCCTGCCAAAATCAGTGAATATTGATCCACGGCTAGTAAGTTGAGCGATAAACCAGCTTCCCCGATGATGAACGAGAATTCACCGATCTGGGCAAGCCCGACAGCGATGATTAAAAAAGTCCGGGCAGGCCGGGGAAAGAATAAGGCCATCAGGATGACAATCAACGATTTTCCGACGACAATCAAGGCTGTGATGACCAAGCCGTGACCGATGTTTTGCCACAAAAAAAGTGGATTTACCAGCATTCCAACGGAGACAAAAAATAAGACCGAGAAAATTTCGCGAAAGGCGAATATATCTGCACCAACCTGGTGACTCAAATGTGATTGGCTGATGATGGCGCCGGCGACAAAAGCCCCCAGTGCCAGGGAAACGCCAAACAATTCCGAGGCACCCATAGCTGTGCCCAGAGTAATCGCCAGGATTGCCAGAATGAACAGTTCCCGCGAGCGAGTGTGGGCGATTTTGTTGAGCAGCCAGGGGATGAGCCGGACGCCGGCGAAAAACATGATTGCTACAAAAGCGACAGCTTTGAGCAGAGTGATCGCCAGGTTTTGCCAGTTGAACCCCCCCTCGTTAACCGCTAGCGCTGGAATAAGAACCAGGATTAAAACAGACAGAATATCTTGCATTACCACCCAACCCACAGCGGCCTGCCCGTGGCTGGTGTTTAATAGTGAGGTATCCATCAACGAGCGCAGCAATACCACTGTACTGGCAATGGACACCGAAAGCCCTAGAAAAATCCCGGCGATGACGCTCCAGCCCCAGATTTGGCTGAGGCTAAATGCCAAAAGTGTGGTTAACCCCATTTGAATGAGCGCACCGCTGATAGCAATGTCGCGCACTCGCCACAGGTCTCCGAATGAGAAATGCAGCCCTACCCCAAACATCAGGAAAATGACACCCAACTCGGCCAGCTGCTGGATGGTCTCAATATCGCCCACAAAACCCGGCGTGAACGGTCCGATAATTATGCCAGCCAAAAGGTATCCGACAATCGTCGGCAAATCGATTCTACGGGCAAAGGTTCCGCCGATAAAGGCTACGATCAGGGCGATGGAGATATTTATTAATAGGGGTAATTCGTGCATACCTTACTCCTGTATTGACTTATAGTCCAACTAGTGGGGTAAAATAATGTATAAGGAAATTATCGCAAATAGTAGAGTATTAATCAAATCGGATGTCCTTACTGCGCCTATTCTGGCACTCATCGATACGAACATGCGCGTGAGTGTATCCTTGTAAGGGGAGCTTTACCCGTGAGAACCTGGGCGAAGGCAATAGCAGTGATTAATTTGTGTTGTATGGGCCTCTGCTCGCCTCAGCCGTGAAATTTGTTTGGAGCTTAAGGACAGGTTGGAACAACTCAGCCAGGCAGGAAAATAAATAAAAATAAGCCTTGCCCGTACTCGCCCGGGCAAGGCTGGTGAGGTTATTTAGCGTAGGACTGAATTGAACCCGCCAAGTCCATCCAAAAAATATTTAATTAATATTGAAACTTCCCGAGCCCAGATCGTCGCAGATGATGATCAGTTTGTGAGCCGCCTGATCGAAACCGGCTGTCTCCCAGGTGCCTTCCTTGAAGTTTTCAAAAACCTTTGCCGCCATCAGTCGGTCTGTGACATTGACACTGCCCGAGCCGGAATTGCGGATTTCAAGGCGAACAGCGGCTTCGGCGGGGATTTTGAGGTTGATGCTGCCGCTGCCGCCTTCAAGACGCACGGTCAAATCGCCATCTGCCGGGACGGTCAGTGACATGCTGCCGGACCCGCCGGTTATATTTGCGTTATACGGCTGGGTGGAAGGTGGTAACTGGAGTTGCAGACTGCCGGAGCCCTGATCGATGCTGAAGCCGGTCAGCCGCAGCTCACTCAAATCCAGGTTAGCTGAGCCAGAGCCGCTGTCGATGGTCAGGTCAATCGGCAGATTGGGCGTCAATCCGATATCCCAGCGGGCGTTTGGATCCCAGCTGATGCGAAAGCCAGAAGTGCCGGTTTGGGCCAGCCGGATGCGGCGGGTAGGATTACCCGAATCGCTGAAATCCAGGGTACCATAATGGTCAATTTCGGCGCTAAGCAGGCTGGTTTTATCGGTCAGCGCTGACATGGTTACTGGCTGCGAAGCTAAATCTATGCTGATGTTCGCAGCGGTGGCTGAACCAATTTCGGACGAGAGGATCTCGGTTTTGAGGGTGCCGCTGGTCGCAAGTCCAAGCGACGGACCAACGAGCAACATAAGTGCCACGGCGGCAACCGCAATCAACCCAACGATTGCGCTGCCAATCGACGAGCGCCGGCCAATCAAAATATCCAACCCAATCACGATCAGAATTAACGGCCACAGGGAGGCCAGCATAGGCCAACTGACATTGGGGATAACCCCCATGGCGCCCAGCAGCCAGATGACGCCGATCCCGATAAGTACAATCGGCCAAAAAAGCGAACGATTAGGTCGGTTTTCCATGGTTATTTCCTTTCCTGGATCAAAAATCAATCATGAACCAGTTCAATTCGTTATCAGACCGCGGGTTCGAGCGGGACGACGAGCCAAAGGATTAAGTAGATCAACAAGCCCTGTCCGGCCAGGATGAATAACAATACAAAAATCAAACGGACAACAGTGGGGTCCAGGTTGAAATATTTAGCTAACCCGGCGCACACACCGCCAAGCATGGTTTCTGTCCGACTGCGGTATAAACGTTTCGTTTCCATAGTTAAATCTCCTTGTGCTTATATACGCCCATGCGAAAAATTAGTTGCAGGCAGATTACCCTCCAAAGGCTTTTTGCTGAGGGTCAGCTTACGGACGCCGCGAGCTTGCAGTGTACTGCCCCCCTGCATCACTGTCAGCAGGACTTCTTTTTCATCGGTGACCAGGCTGCCGGAGATGTAATCTACGCCGAGGTCGAACAACACTGGTGAAAGCGGTGCACTGGGCCCCAAAACCACTACCTGTGCCTGCGGAGCACACAAAACCAGCAGGTCATCCATGGTATGGTTGAGAATGGTCATGCCGGTGATCGCCACAATATCCGCCGCCGGGATCAGATCCGGAGCAGCTTCGGCCGGGAAATCTCCAGGACGAGGCCGCTTTTCCAACACCGCCAGGCTGCCTACGCGCGGCTGCAGCCATTCAGCCTGCGGGAAATGGCCTACCATCACCACGCTTTTACCGGCTCCCAGGTGTGCCAGAAGGTCAAATGCATTGAGTTCAATTGCCTGATCTTCCAGAACATCCAGGGTAGAGGTATACGCTGCCAGCCCGATGCTGACCTCCAGCAGGTTGCTGGAAAGCATCCCCTGTGCTAACTCCTGCACCGATTTACGGTGCAATTGACCAGCATCCGGCAGGGTATGGATTACGCCATCATTGCCAAATCCCAGGCTGGCAGCCAGGCCGCAGCCGCGGCTAGTGACCGCGGTCCACCTCACGCCGGCAACAACATCCCGTACCGGAATTGGTTCAAGGGGTAAACTTGCGATAAGGCTATCGATCACGCCCATTAGAATTCTCCTTGGAATGGCTATGAACTGGATTGTGCAGCCATTATACGCTGGAGAAACTGCTTTCGCAGACCAGTCTACGTCTGCATAGCACAGAAAATGGGATTTATCAGCAGTGGCAATTCTAATTAATACTATAATTTCTATCTATAAACCAGATTAATC
>DATMXL010000101.1:0-2769 GCA_035561555.1 Bellilinea sp. | reverse complement strand
ACAATAAGGATGCCGATTTTTCTGGATTATGCAATAATAGTTAAGCACCGTCGTTTGTTGGCGCACCTTCATAAGGAGAACCTATGATGTCCATTTTATTGATCCTGGCTTTGCTGATTGCTGTCATCGCAGTGGTTTTTGCACTCCAAAATACCATGGCTGTGACGGTATCCTTCTTCGTCTGGCAATTTGACCAGTCGCTGGCTTTGGTACTGTTGTTGACCATGGTCGTAGGAGTGTTGATTGGCATCTTCACCATTTTGCCCGGCTCTGCCCGCAGCAAGTGGCGGTTAAAATCCCAGCTGAAAAAGATGGATGCACTTGAAAAATCCCTGCAGCAGGAAAAAATTCAACGGGAAGAAGCTGTGCGTCAGTTAGAGTTATTAAAAAACCCAGCGGTGGTTACCCTTCCAGCCGCAGCTGCCGCTGGTGATACTCCGGCAGATCCCCTGCCTCCGGTATAATTTCCTCCCAACATATTATTAATAGCTGGCTGGCTGTGGAAGACATCACAGCCAGTTTTATAATCCTTTGATTTCTCGCGGTTCGGCTGGAATCCCACCCTAAACCGGACCACGATATCAACCTGCGAGTATTGGCTGTCTGAGACCCTACCCTCAGCAACACCTATCTGGTGGTCCCTTCCATTCAACAGTCCTTCCTGCATGTTACAATCACCGCAGGAAATTGAGCGATGCGAACCTGGTGGGGCGATTTACTCAGGCACCTGGGTGTGCTTTTTTTCTACAGTTTATTAACCGCGGCATTCACTTTCCCGCTGGTGCTGCATCTAGGCAACTCAGTATTGGGCGGTACCGGCGACAACCTGTATTTTGCCTGGCTGACCGGCTGGTATGAGCATGCCTTTTTTGACGGCGGAGGTCACCCGTTTTTCAGCGATTGGATGAACTACCCGGAGGGTTGGAACCTTTCCACCACCGATACAGCTCTGGCGACAGTTTTTCCGGGCGCATTTTTTAGTCAGTTTTTTGGGCCAATTGCCGGTTACAACCTGGCCATGCTGCTCACTTTTGTACTGTCCGGTTGGGCGATGTACTGCTGGGTGCGCCATATTACCAAATCTGAAGGTGCCGCGCTGCTGGCAGGCGCGATCTTCGCTTTTCTACCCTTCCGCATGGCCAAGCTGCTGATCGGTCACCTTAACCTAGCCGGCACCCAATGGTTCCCGCTGTACTTTATGGGGCTGACAGGAATGCTGCGTAACGAAGCCAGAGGCTGGCAGCAGCCGGCAGTGTTGGCAGCCGTCAGCCTGGGGTTGATCGGCTTTACTTCCATGTATTACCTTTACATGGGCTTGCTGATTACGCTGGTATTCGTGTTAGCCTATCTGATTTTTGGGGGATTTAAAGTCCTGACCAAAGGCTGGCTTTGGAAGCAAGCAGGTATTTTTGCCGGTTTAGCCATACCTTTACTGTATCTCTCCATGCGCTACTTCTTCAACCTGGCGTCCAGCGGCACGCTCGCCAGCCGGGATTGGGAATACGCCAGCCTGTATTCGGCCAGCCCGATGGATTTCCTTCTACCTTCAACGGACAATTTCCTGGTTGGGCGCTGGGTGGGCAGCCACTTCAACCGCGACCTGTGGCCAGAAGCCACCCTGTTCATTGGCTTTACAGCATTGGTGCTGCTGATCCTGGCGGTCTGGAAGCGAAAAGAAAACGGATCGAGCGCACTGGTTTGGGCTGCGCTCACCGCAGCCGCAGCCGCTTTTATTTTAGCGTTAGGCACCGACTTACACTGGAATGCTGAACCGGTGATAGTTCAGGTGCCAGAATTTTTACGGGACCTGGTGGGACGCAGCGAGACCCGCTTCTTTCTGCCTACCTACTGGTTATTCAATCATCTGCCCTATTTTGACCGTATGCGGGCGCTGGCGCGCTTTGGCTTTTTCGCCAGTATTTTCACCACCATGTTGGCTGGGATCGGTGCTGCCTGGGTGCTAGGGAGAGTCAAAGACCGCTGGCGGACAGCTGCCGCGAGTGGGTTGATCCTGCTGGCGTTGCTCGAGTTTTACCCTGGTCCGTATACCGGTCAGTTGACAGAAATTGGACCGCGGCCAGTGGATAGCTGGCTGGAAGCTCAACCTGGAGACGGCGCGGTCGCCATGTTCCCCTTTGATCAGGTAGAGGAACAATTTAATGTGTATGCCAACCTGATGACTGGAAAGCCGTTTATTGGCGGGTTGTTCAATGCCAATCAGCCGCCACAGTACACATATATCAAGCCGATACTAGTTCAATTTCCGGCACCTGAGGCGTTGACTCTGCTACGGGAACTGGGTATCACTTACGTAATGGTGGTCAAAGCCGGCTACCCGGATCTGGTCATGTTGGATAGTCAACTGGCAGCTGGCGGTCTTACAGAACTGGTCGACCTGGACCAACATCGGGTGTACGGGTTCAGCCAGCCATAATTCGAGTGATGGAGGAAAGGGATGAAGCTGCTGGCGCTCGAGCATGAGGTCAACGGTATCAACCCCAATGCATTTCAGCCGCTCCTCAAAGCGGAAGCTCGCCAGGTGTGGGAACTCCAACAATCTGGCATCCTGCGGGAAATCTATTTTCGCCAGGATCAGTCAACCGCCGTCCTGGTGCTGGAATGCGAAAACGTCGCAGAGGCGCAAAAGGTATTGGGCAGACTGCCATTGGTACAGGCAGGTTGATCACCTTCGAGATCATCCCATTAGTACCGTACCCAGGGTATGCACGATTGTTGGAGGCGGAGATTAGCAAGAACTCGTGAGGTTTG
>DATMXL010000100.1:0-3738 GCA_035561555.1 Bellilinea sp. | reverse complement strand
CCTTTACCATCCTCAGTACGGCGCTGTTGGTGCTGGTGCTGGTGATCCTGGGCTCGGCGCTGCAGCGCTTGCTTCTGTACGAACAGGCTTACGGCTTCACCCGCCTGCGCACCTACACCCTGGTCTTCATACCCTGGCTGGCGCTGCTGCTGCTGGCAGCCATCGGGTTGGGACTGGCGCGCCGCAGCGGACGCTTTGGACTGGCGCTGTTGATTGCCATCGCCGGCTTTGGCCTGACCATGGGCGCGATCAACGTGGACGGGTTTATTGCGCGCCAGAACATCGAACGCGGACTGCGCGGCGAAGAGTTCGACCGGGCTTACCTGGGCGAATTGTCAACCGATGCCGTGCCGGTGATGCTGAAGTACTACCAGCAGCCCGGGCTGGATCCTGCCATCCTCGACGGGCTGGGGGCGGAGTTGGCCTGTCAGGCCGAGGTGGTGCTGAACGAACCGCAAGGTTCCTGGAAAGAATTCACCCTCAGCCGCTCCACAGCTGAGCGCGCGCTGACCAGCCTGGACCTGTCGGCTTACCCGGTGGTAAAACGGGACAATACGCTGTATGTGACCGTGGACAAGCAGGAGGATTCCTGTGTCCGCTATACCGGAATGGATTAAAGTTTAACCGTTCGCACATACATGCGGCGACCGCCTCCACATTTCAGGCGGTCGCCGCTTACTTTTGTCATGGCGAGCCGCGCAGCGGCGTGGCGAGCTGGGCCTTGAACCCCTGCAAGCCAGTGCGCTGCCCGACCGCAGGTCTCTGATCATTGTGTATCGTTAACGAGAGGGAGATCCGAGAGCTGGGGTATGTGGACGTCCTTCGCCTCGTCCGGCAGAGCTGTTGCATCCAGACGGATGATTGCGGTTGAGATTAATTCTGATAGAAGTTGCACCTTTACTGCGGTGAATTGTTGCGTGTCGCCATTCACTTGCTCGAGCAACTGCTGATTCAACTTTTCAACCGGCATAATTTCTTTATGCGTCTTTTTTAGAAAAGCTTTGAATTCCGGGCTGTCCCACGTAGTTCCCAATTCTCCTGCCTGAGCAATATACATTTCCCTGAGTTGCTGGTTGCTATCCCTGGCGGCGTCAAGAAGCTCCTGGACGCGTACATCAACTTCCAGATCGGTTGGCAGGAGGCCCAATCTCGTAGCTTCTTGAAGAAAAAGGGTGTTCTGGACGAGCAAATTGATGGCGTTCTGGTAAGCCGCTCCTTGATTCGGAGTTCCCAAATCCATATAGGTGTTGGCCAACCCGGTCAGCGCGCCTCGTGAAATGGGACGATCGTTGATCCAGCCTACCGGGGTGGTATCCCGTAAACCCATGACGGAGTTATCGATGAGGTTTTGTTCAGGGGAAACCGCATTGGCGATCGTTATGATCAAAACCGCCGAAATCAACAGGGTGGCCGATATTAAAAACCATTTTTTAACTGACATCTCTTAACCTCCCGCTTAAGGATAGACTGTGAGCAAATGCGCGGAAAGAGAACCGGCAGGTAAACATTCAGAACCAAAACCAGTTGCACTATAGAAATCTCCATGTAAGGGATCTGGTATGAGAAAGAATTGCTGGTAAGAGTAAAAGTGTGCACACGAATAATTAGGATCACACCAAACGGCTCCAAGTTGCCAGTTGCCTATGGTTTGATTCCCGGAGCTTTCAACCCAATAGGTACTCTGTTTCACCCATGCGCTAGTACCGCAAGAGGTTACTTTTGGAAATACCCATCCACCAAATTCATGGCTATCCACTCTCCAAATGTTCGCTTCAATTCGTTGAGAAGAGCCATACGCGGTGGCATGGGTATGAAATGAAAATGGTATACATCCCGCTCCGCTTTCCCAGTAACAGGTCACTTCATAGTAATCGCCGCTATTACTATATGCCGTTGCTATTGATGGCGTGAACAATAATATTAGTAGAACTAGCAAGCCAACCACGGAAGTAAGTTTGGTTTTCATAGTTCTCCTCAGAATGCAAAGCTCTTCCTCTAGATTACTCGCAATGCTTAATCTCTACACTCTCATCTTTGTGAATTATGCTTGACGGGAAAATGATTTTGGGAAGCAGATTAATCATTAAAGGTATATTAACAACTCCTGATAAATAATACAGTGGCTTTTAAGCCACTATTGAGGAGATTCGCCGAAAATCAGGTTCAGTAATTCTCTATCTTTATCCACCCCGTATGTATCGCTTTCGTTACCACTTCGATTAATGACCTGCATTAAGAGGTCAACCCGCAGGTCGACCCCTAAACATGGTCTGGTATCCGATTGGTTACCCCTTTTTGGACAGCCTTGCATTTATCCCAGGCGCAGGTTACTGCGTGGTCGCTTCGCTCCATGACAAAAGACTCACAATGCGCACGGCTCGCGACCGGTTTCGAGTTATCCCAGGTTCAATTGCCATAGGTGGCACTGGAAACCAAAGACAGCCTGATCGTTGTTGACAGGCTTAGTTTGCCGATGTGCACGAATCGGTGTTTGAAACAAAAGCCAACGTAACGGGATCGAAGGTGAAAAATGTACCATCCGTCGCCTGCAGGACGAGCAGCGCATCACATTCCTTTACAAAGTGAACGTACCCGTTGCGGGTTGGGGTGGGGATCAAGGTTCTTTTGTATTCCGAGTCAAACACAAGGACTGCGCCCTGCGGCCCTATATTGGCCCACTCGGGATGTGTCTCACGCCATTTTTCATCCCGATCGCGTTGAATGCCAGCAAAAACCTGGATGATTTCACCATCACCCTTGCCTGCCCAATAATTGTTTTCCGTCATATCAGTGGGGATAAAATCTCCGCTTGGTCCAGCAATGGCCTTTTGTATACCCAGCACAATTTCCGGCGGCGGAGGCGGGGTTAAGGTGGGCAGCAAAACACCGGCCAGACTTGCCGGCTTTGCAGCCGGCGGGTAGGCCGTGGACAGGCGAACGCACTCAGCTATTGCCTTTTCATTTGCGGCTATCTTGCCGCGCAGCAACTCGCCGACCTCGACGCCGGGATTTTGTGCAATTTCCTGCTCGATCATCTGTAATTCGGGCGGGATACAATGGGCGGGAATGGATTGATCTATGGATGCATCAACGGCTAGAGGAGTATTAATCATTCGTGATGAAGTGAGGATCGCCAGAACAAATAAGCTTGCAACGCTGATGATTAATACGGTTCGAAGGTGGGTACGCATGTCATCAACTCCTTTTTATCTCCACATAATGTCGGTTGACCAGCGAATATTGGTGAGAGATGTACAAGGGATGGATTTGGAGTATACAATCACCGCATGTGCCCAATTCGTTCCAGATTTCATAAAAATCGGGTCGCCAGGGTTAATACTGGTGCAAAAACTGCTTGATCCTATAGCGATACCATATGGGCCACGTTTTGATGTATCGATATTAAGTAGATAATCATATAACCATCCAATGCATTTGGGCTAGATGTGTTTGCCTTCCACCCTTCCATCCATCTACTTACCAACACTTTGAGCAGTTCTTCTCTGGAATAATTTTCCGCTTCCTCGCGAGAAATACTGGCGATATTCTCTCAACCAGAAAATGAGGTGGGTAAGCTGGTTGGCATAGGGTAATGGGTGGGAATGACCGGTGTAAGTGTAGGTGTTTTGGGAACTCTTGTTGGCGTTTTTGTAGGTGGCGACGGGACAGGCTGAGTTACTGTTTGGGTAGCAGTTGAAGACGATAAGGTGCTTGGGATAGGTTCCGGCTGTCTGGCAC
>DATMXL010000099.1:0-4651 GCA_035561555.1 Bellilinea sp. | reverse complement strand
GAGGCATAAAAGCCATTCTTTGCCAGCAGCTCCTCATTGGTGCCCTGTTCGACGATGTCGCCATCGTTCATCACCAGGATCCAATCCGCATTGCGGATGGTGGACAGACGGTGCGCGATGATAAAGCTGGTGCGCCCCTCCATCAGCCGGTCCAAGGCTTTCTGGATCAATACCTCGGTGCGGGTATCTACCGAGCTGGTCGCCTCGTCCAGGATCATGATTTTCGGATCGGACAGGATGGCTCGCGCAATGGTCAGCAGCTGTTTCTGACCCTGTGACACATTTGAGGTTTCTTCGTCGAGCATCATGTTGTAGCCATCCGGCAGGGTGCGGATAAAGTGATCCACATTGGCAGTGCGAGCGGCAGACATGACCTGTTCGTCGCTGGCATCCAACCGTCCATAGCGTATATTTTCCATGATGGTACCGTTGTACAACCAGGCGTCCTGCAGCACCATGCCGAACAGGTCGCGCAGACCTTCCCGACTGAAGCTGCGAATGTCGTGACCATCCACCAGAATCGCGCCGCTGTTGACGTCATAGAAACGCATCAGCAGTTTGACCATGGTGGTCTTCCCGGCACCGGTCGGTCCGACAATGGCTATTTTTTGTCCAGGTTTTATCACGGCGGAAAAATCGTTGATGATAATTTTTTCCGGGTTGTAACCAAAGTGCACATCTTTGAATTCCACCAGACCGGCAACTTTCGTAAGCTGCACCGGGTTCTCAGTTTCCAGCGCTTCTTCTTCCTCTTCCAGAAATTCGAACACCCGCTCAGCTGCGGCAGCCGTTTGCTGCAACACATTGGAGACGTTAGCAATCTGCGCGATGGGTTGGGTGAACGAACGGACATATTGAATGAAGGCCTGGATGTCGCCGACGGTAATGACGCCGCGCACAGCCAGATAGCCCCCCAGAATGGCAACGCCCACATAACCCAGGTTGCCGATGAACATCATCACTGGCATCATGAGCCCGGAGAGGAATTGCGATTTCCAGGCTGAGTCGAACAACGTGCCGTTGTAGCCGTCGAACTTCTCGACGCTGCGTTTTTCACCGTTGAAAGCTTTCATCACGATATGGCTGCCGTACATTTCCTCAACATGCCCGTTGACATGCCCCAGATAGTCCTGCTGCTGCTTGAAATACTTTTGCGAGTTTTTCACCACCAGCAGTATGAAGGCTGCTGATAGCGGCAGGATGACCAGCGCTACCAGGGTCATCATCCAGCTGATGGAAAACATCATCACCAGCACGCCCAGGACGGTCGTCACCGAAGTGATGATTTGCGTCATACTCTGGTTCAACGTCTGGCTGATGGTGTCAACGTCATTGGTGATGCGCGAAAGCACTTCACCCTGGTTGGTGCCGTCGAAATACCGCAGCGGCAGCCGGTTGATTTTCTCGGCGATGCTGGTGCGGAAGCCGTAGGTGATCTTCATCGACACGCTGGTCATGATCCAGCCTTGGATGAAACTGAAAATGGACGAAATGACATACAAACCGAGCAGAGTCAGCAGAATATTGCCGATGTAGACAAAGTCGATACCGGTGCTGTTGCCTTGAATCTGACCGACGATGCCCTCGAACAGTTTGGTCGTAGCTTTACCTAGAATTTTGGGTCCAAGGATGAAGAATACCGTGGATGCAATGGCAAAAATCAGCACAATCGCAATCGAGATGCGATACGGCCGTAAATACTTCAAAAGCTTGGTCATGGTGCCCTTGAAGTTGCGAGCTTTTTCGCCACCCCGCAGCATTCCGGGCCGCCCGCCCATCGGACCACCAGCCACAGGGGGACGGCGTTGGCTACTTTGAGAACGTCCGGGGAACATCATATCGCCATCTCCTCTCGGGTGAGCTGCGAAGTCGCGATTTCACGATAGGTTTCGCAGGTCTCCAATAGTTCGGAGTGGGTGCCCTTGCCAACGATCTCGCCCTCGTCCAGAACGATGATTTGTTCTGCATTCTTGATGGTGGAAATTCTTTGGGTAACAATGATCATGGTACTCGATCCAGTATCCTGTTTAAGCGCCTTACGCAGCGCCGAATCGGTTTTAAAGTCCAACGCGGAAAACGCGTCATCGAAGATATAAATTTGCGGCTTTTTAACCAGAGCCCGGGCTATTGCCAGACGCTGTTTTTGTCCGCCGGAGACATTGGCGCCGCCCTGTGCGATTTCAGTCTGCAGACCATTTTCCATATTCGCGATGAATTCAGAAGCCTGAGCAATCTCGGCGGCCTTCTGCAGCGCTTCCGGACTGGCATCTTCAGCGGCATAGCGCAGGTTGCTTTCAATGGTGCCGGAGAACAACATGCCTTTTTGCGGAATGTAACCGATACGGTCGCGCAGGTCTTGCTGTGAAACTTCGCGGACATCCACCCCGTCTACCAGTACTGCGCCTTCAGTGACGTCAAAAAAGCGCGGGATCAGATTGACCACTGTCGATTTGCCTGAACCTGTGCCGCCGATGATGGCAGTGGTCTGCCCGGGTTGGGCGGTAAAACTGATGTTGCACAGCACGGTGGCTTCCGCCCCTGGATAACGGAAAGAGACGTCGCGGAATTCCACCACGCCTTTTTTAGCCGACTCAAACTGCCTGGGAGTTACCGGGTCCTTGATTGTTGGTTCGACCTCAAGGACATCGGCGATACGCCCACCGGAAACCGTAGCACGCGGCAGCATGATGAACATCATGGACATCATTAAGAAGGAGAACACTACCTGCATGGCATATTGGAGGAAGGCCATCATGTCCCCAACCTGAATGGTCAGATTCGCCACCTGGCGCGCGCCCACCCAGATGATCAAAATGGATAAACCGTTTAATATCAGGGTCATGACAGGCATGAGCGTGGTCATCACCCGGCTGACGAACAGCATATTATCGGTCAGATCCACGTTGGCTTTGTCGAAACGCTGCAGTTCAAATTTCTGGGTATTGAAGGACCGAATCACCATCATGCCGGATAGATTTTCTCGGGTGACCAAATTTAGGCGGTCGATCAACCCCTGAATCTTTTTGAATTTCGGCAGCGACACGGTAAATACCGTCAGGATGACCGCAAGCAAAACCGCCACAGCCAGCCCGATGATCCAGGTAAGCGAAGGGCTTTTTTCGACCGCGCGAATCACGGCGCCAACACCGACAATCGGGGCATAAAACACCATGCGCATCATCATCGCGATCACCATGGTAATTTGGGTGACGTCATTGGTGGAGCGGGTGATCAGAGAAGCGGTGGAGAATTTATCGAATTCAGCCTTTGAAAAGCTTTCCACTTTGCGGAACAAGTCATGGCGAATGTCGCGCGCCACCCCGGCTGCGGTCCGCGAGGCCAGGTACCCGACGATAATCGTACAGGCAGCGACGCCCAGCGTTACCAGCAACATCATCCCGCCGACGCGTAAAATGTAATCCGATTGGACCTGGGTAATATCCATGCCAAGCGCCAGGTACTCAGCTTTAACTGCCGGAGCTGCCGCCTGGATAATGACACTCTCGCTCATGGAGGCAAATTTTTGGTCAACGGAGCCGGTAATTTGGCTCAATTGCTCCTCTGGCAGGTTTCTCAACATCGCAAAAACGTCCATGCCAGGCGGGATCCGGGAAATGTCCATACCGGCTTGCTCCGCCAGCATGGCTGCCCGGGCGGGATCGACCATGGCAGCTTCGAGGGTAGAAACGATGACCAGCGACTTGCCGATCACCGGATTTATAGCGGCTGTTTCTTCTTCAGAAAGCTCTTTCAACACATAAACCGGTTCGGTTTGCAGCGTTGGGTACTCAGCCAAAAATTGGGCATAGTCCGGAGAGTTCTGATCGATCAGGGTGTAATCCGCCAGAATCCTGGTTTTGGCATCCTCGTCAAGGAATAATGTCACCCGCTCCATTTGGCTTTGACGAATAGCCTGGGGGACGGCGCTATCAATACCGCCCTGCTGAATACCAACATTGACGATTTCGGCAATGTAGTTCGGCAGCGCCAGATCCGCCATGGCTTGCAGGAATAAAATGCCAATGGTCAGCAAAATTAACAGGGTATAGGGTTTAAGGTAACGAGCGATTCGCGCCATAAAATGGTTCTCCTAAAAGCGGTTGCGGGCAAATAGCGTGGGGGTCAGAGCCTGTCAGGCCCGGACGGAATCTGCTTGCCTGCGCTTGTTTTGTTCGTAATCATGCGCCGATTTCACCAGTAGACTGGTGGCCTCGATCATCATGGATTGTTTATCGTCGGGTAGAGGCCGGATCAATTCTTCGATCATTTTCCGCCGGTTTTCTACCATCCGGCCTACCAATTCCTTACCTCGCGGTGTCAGAGAAATTTTCTTCTCGCGGCGGTCTTCCTGCGATTCCAATCGCTCAACCAGGTCAAGGTTCACCAGCCGCTGCACCAGTTGGCTGGAGGCTGCATCAGTGGTCCCCAGATGGTCAGCAATTTGAGAAACGCCGCAATTACCCTGAAAATTGATCTGCATTAACGTAAACATTTGCGAATGGGACAGCGAGGTCTCGTTCATCAGGTCTTTCATTTGGGTGATGCTCAGGCGGGCTAAGATTCCAGCCAGCTCACCAATCGACGCCCGAATTTGATCACGTTCAGTCATAGTTAACCCTTCTTAATAATTAAGGAGGGTTATATATACACC
>DATMXL010000098.1:0-8572 GCA_035561555.1 Bellilinea sp. | reverse complement strand
GGCAGTTGCACAGGCAGGTTACGGAGCGAAGGCGCAGGCAGCCGCTGAATCAGCGGGAAGCCATGGGTCACCACAAGCGCCAGAGACCCCTGTTTCACCCAGTGCGGAAAAACTTACCTGGCGATTCAAATCCCTGCTGGGAAAAAGGAACTAACCCATGACCGGGCAGGTCGTCACCAGTGAATCCGTTTCCCCATCCCGCTTGTGGGCCAGACGGCTCAACCGCGGGGCCTATCGCTTTGCCAAATACTGGCTGCTCAGTTTCAGTTTGCTTATCGGCCTGTACGTCGGCCTGCCATTCCTCGCCCCAGTACTTATGACTGCCGGGCTTGAATTCCCCGCCCGCATCATCTACGGAATTTATTCCTTCCTGTGCCATCAGTTGCCGCAGCGTTCCTATTTCTTGTTTGGCCAGCAATTCACCTATTCACTGCCAGAAATTCAGGCAGCCTGGCAGAACACAACCAGCTTTGGTGTCCTGCGCCAGTTTGTTGGAAATCCGCAGATGGGCTGGAAAGTAGCCTGGTCCGACCGAATGGTCTCCATGTACACCAGCATCCTTATTTTCTCGTGGATCTGGTACGCGCTGCGACGGCGACTTGGTAAGTTAAGCTGGCAGGGCTTGCTTCTCTTTCTGCTGCCCATGGCAGTCGACGGACTCTCCCACATGGTCTCGGATATCTCCGGGATTGGTCAGGGCTTCCGCGATTCCAACGCCTGGCTGGCCTCCTTGACGAACAATTCACTGCCTGCCAGTTTTTACGCCGGCGACGCCTGGGGATCCTTCAACTCCATCATGCGGTTACTTTCCGGCATATTCTTTGGCGCAGGCGTGGTCTGGTTTGGCTATCCGTATCTGGCTGAATATTTTGAGGATTTCAAGCTTAATATTCAGGAAAAATTCGCTCGGGCTGGCCTTTCACTTTGAGTTTACAAACAATAAAGTAGAAAGCGGCATTCCAAAATTGGATGCCGCTTTTATTGCAATCTGAAAATGGGGTAGCTTTATTCCTCTGGGTCGTGGGCAATGTCCGGCGGGATTAATCCCATGGAGACCGCTTTCATCACGGCTTCAGTGCGGCTGTTGGCTTGCATCTTCTCGAATATCCGCGCAATATGCCCCTGCACCGTGCGGTCGCTAATCGCCAGCTGCTGGGCAATAGTTCGGTTGGTTTGGCCTTTTGCCGCCAGCGTCAGCACTTCCATCTCGCGGTCAGATAGGTTAATCGTGATGGGCGGGCCGGCCGGCGATGACAGGTAAGCCATCACTTTGGACACGATAGCCCGATCCAACACGGACTTCCCTTGATGAACGTCTCGGACAGCCTGAATAATTTCCTGCGGCCTGGCAGTCTTCATAATGTAGCCATTGGCGCCAGCCTTAAGCACAGCGGTCACATAGGGGTCATCCTCAAAAGCTGTCAGGATCAGCACACCGACCGCCCAGCGGTTGGAGCGGATATGGCGGGTGACTTCGATCCCGGAGGATTTTGGCATCTGAATATCCAGGATGGCCACATCCGGCTTGTGCTGTTCGATGAGCGCTTTGGCCTGATCACCATCATCTGCTTCAGCAACCACCTCAAAATCCTCTTCCATATCCAGGAACTGACGAATGCCAGCCCGTACGATTAAATGATCATCAGCAAGTACCAGGCGAATTTTGTGACTTTCTGTCATTGTGCCTTTCCTTTGGTAATGGATTGCAGATTGCGAGTTTATTTAATTTCGCTTTTCAGCGCGATATAACGATAATGGTCCAAAAAAGCTGCGCATGTGTCCGATTTCTTCAACCGCGGTAAATCCAGCCTGGGACAAGAGATCAGGAAGTTTTCCCTCGAAATTGTCCGTTGTGCGTTCCATAAACCGCATATAGGATGCTACGAACCGCATTAACCGGTCATGCGGCAGGCCAAAGTCGGCAATATGAAAGCTCCCGCCCGGGCGAAGAACACGGAAAACTTGCTGGAACGCTCCCAGTTTTTCGGCCAGTGTCAGGTGGTGAATCACCATACTGCTGACCACTTTATCGAAAGACGCTGCCGGATAAGGCAGTTGATCGGCTAGACCTTCTTCCCAGCGAATGGCATCTGCACCAGCCCGCTGCGCTTTCTGTTGGGCAATGCCCAATACCTTTTCATCCCCATCCAGACCGGTAACAATAGCCTCTGGCTGTCGTAATTGAAGCATGATGGTGAGCGTCCCGGTGCCGCAGCCCAGGTCCAAAATCCGCTCGCCAGGTTGAGGGTCTGCCTGGGCAACCACCTGCTGTTTAAACCGATCTTCACGCATGACGTAGCGCAAAGCCGGGTCATACAGCGGGGTCAACCAGTTTTGATTTAATGCCGGGATGTAACGTGGTTCATCTTTGATCATTGGGCACCTTTAATATTATGGTAACACCCAGGCAGGTTGGATACCAAGCGCAATACTGCGGGGCAATGGCAGGCAAATTAGCCTATATTTTGCAACTTAATCGACACCTTTGGCCGAATCACCTGCCAGCCGAATGATGACGCGTGTCCCTTCGCCGGGACCTGAACGGATGGAAAGTTTTGCTCCGATCAATTCGCTGCGTTCGTACAACCCCAACAGTCCATAGTGACCCATACGGGCGAAGTGGATCGGGTCCGCTGGTGGGTTAAATCCCAGCCCATCGTCACGGATCTCAAGCACAACGATTTCAGGTTGGAAAATTAATGTGATCCAGGCATTTCTGGCTTGAGCGTGCTGGTAGACATTGCTCAGGGCAGCCTGGGCCATACGGTACATAGCCATCTCAACTTCCGGATTGAGGCGGCGTTCAAAACCTTCCTGCAAGTAATGAATTTGCACACCTTGTCCGGGTTCGTTGTCGTTTTCCTGCATCGCCAGAGCAGTCGCCAGGCCTAAATCCTCGATGTAAATCGGCCGCAGTCCTTGAACCAGGCGGCGCAGGTTTTTTGTACCCTGGTCCGTCAGACTGACCACCTGATTGAGTGTTTTGGCTACTTTCTCATCTTTATTCCAATGCAGCGCATACTGAGTGAATTGCCCCAGCGCTATGAGGGTTTGCAAAGTTTCGTCGTGCAGCTCGCGCGACAAATTACGCCGTTCACTTTCCACGCTGGCAGTTATGGCGCCTATGTAACTGTGAAGGCTGTTCTGAGCTTCTTTTAGCTCCGCTGCCATGTGAATTAAAGTTTCCTGCAAGTGCCTGATCTCCATTACCCCGCCAACAGGCTGGCGAATGGTCTCAAAATTTCCCTGAGCCAAATCCGCAGTTTTTGCCTCCAACGCCTGCATGGGTTGAACAATGCGGCGCAGTCCAAACCAGATCGCCAGCAGGCTGAGTGCCATAATGGGGATGGCAATCAAGGGTGCGTTTTGGGTGGCGCGCAACAGTGGACTGGCAATGTCCTCCCACGATTCTTCAATCATGAGCGCCCAGCCCACCGGTTGAACGGCACTGGTGGTGATGACATGCTCGCCTGAGTTGGTGGGGAAATAATCTATTCCGCCAATACCTGCCAGGGCATCATCCAGACCAGGGTGAGTGGCGAGGTTTTCATCCAGATCAAGCGTTCCCTCACGGAATAAGACCTCATAACGGTCGTCCACCACCAGAACTGTCATAGATCCCGCATTAGTGATGGCGCTCAATGAATTTTGCAGCATCACCTGAGGAGAGATTAATCCCACCAATGAAGCTTTATTGGCAGAATTGACCCAAATAGGCACAAAATATTCACCGGATATGGTGGTCACTGGCAGGAAAACAGCCGATCCGGCAGGAAATTTACGATATTGGTCAAAAAGCGATTTGCCTGGCTGTGAATTCAACCATTCAATCGCTTTTTGGCTGCCGGTGGAAGCTGCTATGGTTCCATCGGGAGCCAGCACGGCTGTCCCGCCCTCGAAAACATTCACATCGCTTTGAACATCATCAAATGCCCCTGCCAGGGTATCAATTGAATCTAGAACTGTTGCGAGCAGCTCCAGAATATCGATTCGATGCTCGATCTCTTTCTCAATTCCGGCAGCAGCATATTGAACCGCCCGCAAATTGCGGTTGGCCACCAACGATCGCATGGCCTGATGGTGCATGGAAAGGCTGCCAAACGTCACAATCAGTACCAGAAGGATTAATGGCAACACTGCAACCAGGAACAGTTGCAGTGTCACCCCACGTAATATTCCTTTACCTAAACGTTGTGTTGGTTTTCGTGCGGGATCGGCCACAGCTTCAACCATCCTTCAGGATAAATTTCCTCCTAAATTGTAATTCAGTCCGCACTCATATGATCCAAAGAAGCATTGCCGCGCCCATTACCACCATGACCAGACCGTACCACAGGCGGATTTTGAGGGAATGCTCCCGTTCCCAACTGGCCCAACGCTTGGCAATCATACGGTTACCCAAACCGAAGAGAATAACCACAAGCGGCAAGACAAACACCAGATTGTACAAGAATAAATAAACCAGACCCCAGGAATAGGTTGTCTTGGCGTTAAGCAATGTGATGATCGATACGTAGATCCCGCCAGAGCAGGGGAAAGTGCACAGGCCAACCAAAAATCCAGCTGCCATTGTCGCCGGTAAAGTGGCTTTTTGGATCAACTGTTGGGTACGTTCGCCAGCCAGGGAAGGCATATGCAGCTTGATGGGGAATTTTGGGAAAAAGAACTCGAGCAGATTAATTACTCCCAAACCGATCAAGATCCAGGAACCCAGACGCGCCACGAAATGCGGGTCGCTCGATAAGCGCACCGCCCGGAACAGCCCCAGCCCAATGCCAAAATAGACGATGAAAATCATCGCAATATAGACCAGGCCCAATTTGAGGATTCGACCGCGAGATTGACGCAGAGTGAATAGAAAAGCGATCAGCAGCAGGATGACGGCAAAAGCACACGGGTTGACCGAATCAATCAAGCCAGTGACCAACACGGCTGGCAGCAGTTCGCGTAAATTAGCCAGCCCAACGGGTAAAGCTCCACCAGCCCCTTTTAATGTCTTGAATGCTTCTTCAATGGGCGTATCAATCGGGTAGGTCTGAACTTCCCCCTTCCAGGCCCAAAGTTTGTACTCGTCGGGTTCACCGTGCATTTTAGGCTGCCACAGAATCATCTTTTCCGGCAGACTGGGTGATTTGAGCGCGGCATCGATTAAATTGGCCGGCACATGCCCTAACACTACCAATGTTCCCCGGTCGGTTGGAATGAAAGCATACAGCGAATCGGCGATGGAGCGCGGCAGCGCTATTGCATCGATCATGGCAGACATCCGCTGGCGTTCATCCGGAATGGTGTAGTCGTGGATCTCGCTGGGAGCTGTGATTCCGTTGGCTTTCAAAGCGGGTAAGAGCACGTCATTGGTGTAAGGCCAGCAATCAGCGCAGCCTGCTGAGAAAAAAACCTGTACGGTATCGGTCGGACTTTCCTGAGGAGCATCCACCTGGGCGTGGGCCGGGGCAATATTGATAGCAAGGATGATGAAGAGCAGAATGAGGGTCAGCAGTGTTCGCTTCATATTTTGTTGGTTATCCTCCAGTCAAATTCCAGGTAAAAATACGCTCGGGGGCAGCAACTTTTATCATTTTTATGGTCAGCGTGGAAGCGCCATCCAGGATGGATACTCCATCCGTTATGCCGGGGAACGAAAGTATCCCGGCTACATGGTGCCCGCCCATGGGTGCATCCCATTTAATTGGTTTGACCACCACACCTTTGTCAGTGGACAGTTCGGCCATTTGTGCCAGATCCATAGACAAGTCGACTGAGTGGGTATCCAGCGCCACATCAAAATCCAGCGTTTCACCTGACTGATCCAAATTCAACGGTGTGACAATTACTACCACAACACCCTGCTCATCGGTCCGGGAGAGGTCGCTTTGCACGGGCTCTGGTGGATAGTACGGGGTTGCCGGTATTACCGTGGGCAGTGGGGCAGTGGCAGTAGGTACGGATGGAGGGATTGATGTTGGATTTACTGGCACACTCACCTCGGACGCTATCGGTTGCAAGGTAGTGCAGGCAGCCAGGAAAATTGTTGAAAGTACAATCAAGAGCAGGAATTTAATAGGATATTTCATATGGTTTCCGTTAAAGCGTTATGAACGAGCATGGTTTGAGCGTGTCTGCGGGCTTTTCTCAGCGTATTCAAGATAACCGCGATACCAATCAGGTTACTGACCAATCCGACCACCATGAATGCCGTGCGATATTCTGCCAGAAAGGTAGCCGCGGCGGTCAACCCAAGAATAGGCAGCACGTCGGCAGCATGGTGCGCACAGCAGGCCACCATGGCTACAGTCGAGGTGGAGCCACCTGCGCCCATTGTGGCTGCCGAGGCTTTGCCGGTAGGGTGTTGATCGTGAACGCCGGTCGAGGCTGGAAGGTACAATCCTAATTTGAGCACGCTGTAAAGCCCAACTTGAACCCCAAAGCCAAGCAAGATGGGAATCACCAGCCAGCGGTCCTCCCAGAAGAAGTCCAGTGCATGGCGAGGAGATTCTGCCCAGGATACAATGCCAAAATAGATGGCAAACAGGAATAATGCGCCAGCAATCCCAATAAATAACGGGATGAATTTTCGGAATCGAGTTCTCATTTGCATTCACACCTATGCCAGGTGAAAACCTGCCATAGTAGGATGTTAACAATCTGGCGTTTCCATGTCATGGGCTATGCCGCTCGACTTAATCAAGCATAAATGCCTGATTAACAGACAACCGTTCATTGTGCACGAAGCTGGTTAAGGCAGGAAATTGGCTGGGTTGAGGAAGCCGCCGCCTTCCAGTCGGATGCGGAAGTCGATGTGGTCGCCGGTGGAGTTGCCGGTGCTGCCGGATTCAGCAATTTGTTCGCCTTGCAGCACACCCTGACCCGCAGCGACCAGGTTGAAGGAGTTATGAGCATAGTATGTCCAATAACCATTACCGTGATCTACGATGATCAAGTTGCCGTATCCGGTGGTGTCCCAACCAGAAAAGATCACCGTGCCGCTATCTGAAGCGAAAATGGGTTGGCGGTAATACGTATCGATATCGATCGCCCGGTGACCGCTCCAATAGGGTTGGGTAATCACGATGGGTGATACCGGCCAGGTGAAATAGCCCGTTCCGGTGTAAATCAGCCCGCCTGCGTAAAACCCGGGAGATTTGCGGCCTTTTCCCGGAATGACTGCCGGCCCCGGCTCACGCCAAACCACCGGGTTCAGACCACCTGGAACAATAATTTTTTGCCCGACAGCAAGTTTGGCATCATGTGCTAAGCCTTCCAGATCATTGCCTGGATAATTTTGTATGCTTTCATAAGGCACCCCGTGCAGCAGCTGCAGCCGGTCCAGTGTGTCGATATCCGACACAGTATGGAGCACGCCATCGGTGGGTAGGATGTTGATAACGCGATCGATCTGCAGGTCGCCAGCATCGGCGCTCATGCCCTCGTTGCCCCATAAGATACTTTCGATTCTGAGGTCGAAATTTTGTGAAATCGACCAGGGGGTATCGCCCTTTTGAACCGTGTATTTAAGCACCTTAAAACGCGGGCGCTCCGGTCGTTCGGTATGAACCTGCGCCAGGCGGGTGATACCCGTGATTGAGCCTGACGTGGTCTCCAGGAATGGCAAGGTCACAGCTGTTGGAGCAGGAGCAACCTCAGAAGACGGTGTGGGGACGGCATTTTCTGCCGGTGGGTTGTAGAAACCGGAAGTGACCACCGTTCCGCTGGCTGCCATGGCAAATACTGCCAAGCCCAACGATAAAACACGCTTAACTGACCAATTTATTGATGGTTTAGAAAAGTTCATTTTGTACTGGTTTCCTTGGAATATCGCTAAATTGTAGCTTTGCGGGTTTCTGTTCACAGGCGCAATCTTGCCAGATTCTTTACCCGTAATATTGCCCATGTCCAGTGAGGTGTTATCGACGGTTTCAAGATGTTATGTTTTGGTTATCATGTGCAGGCTATTTCTTACCTGATGGAAGGGGATTCTATGCAATCAAGGCTGGGTAAAAAGACCATCCATGTGCTGCCAATCATCATGGTGGCGGGGGTAGTCTTTGGGCTCCTGATCAACTGGCAATTGAATCGCAACCAGGCAGGTGGTCAGGATGACGGCTTGCCCACCCCGTCTCCAACCTCATCCTCTACGCAGCAATATTTCTTTACAGTTCCAGCACAACCCACGGAAGATACTCTATCCCTGGACCTGGGTGCTCCTGAAGTCGGCACCATTGCCCCGGATTTTGAACTTAATAATGCAGTTGGAGATCCAATCCGTTTGTCGGATCTTCGCAGCTCGGTAGTCGTAATCAATTTTTGGGCCAGCTGGTGCGACCCCTGCCGGGAGGAAATGTCGATCCTGCAAAAGCTCTCTGACGAGTATGCTAATAAAGGATTGGTCGTCCTTGGCATAAATACCACCTACACCGATTCTCGAGATGATGCGATTTCGTTCATCGAAGAGTTGGATTTGACATTCCCCATGGTTTTTGATGATACTGGCGCCGTGGGTGAAAAGCTATATAAGGTTTTTGGCCTGCCAACATCTTATTGGATCGATGAAGCTGGCTACATTCAGTCATTC
>DATMXL010000097.1:0-10255 GCA_035561555.1 Bellilinea sp. | reverse complement strand
CGGGTTGGTATGGTTTCAACGGTTAACGCCGTCATCGGTGACCAGGAAATTGACACTGGCTTTCATGTCACCACGCCCGAAGCGCCGGACGTGCAGCACTACCTGGCGCAAATGGTGGCAGCCGGGCTGACCCACGTAGTGCTGGAGACCACCTCGCACGGCCTGGCGCAGGAGCGCGTCACCGCCTGCGAGTTTGACATTGGCGTGGTTACCAACATCACCCACGAACACCTGGATTACCACGGCTCCTATGAAGCCTACCACGCTGCCAAAGCCCGCCTGTTTGATCATCTTCTAGCAACCCTTGAAAAACCGCAGGGCAACCCTCGGCTGGCTGTGCTCAACCATGACGACCGCTCCTATGACTTCCTCCACGGCTATATCAAAACCCGCCAGGATTCCTACGGCTTTGACCCCCAGGCCGATGTTCGCGCGGAAGGGCTGCACTACGACCCGCAAGCCATGTACTTTACAGCAATTTTCCCGGATGGTCAAAAAGTGCCGGTGACCAGCCATCTTGTCGGGCGCTATAACGTCTCCAACATCCTGGCAGCCATGACCGCCGCCGTCAGCGGGTTGGGTCTGACCCCGCTGCAGGCGGCCGAAGGCGTCGCCCAGCTTGGACAAATCCCCGGGCGTATGGAGCGCATTGCCCTGGGGCAGGATTTCACCGCCATTGTCGATTTTGCTCACACGCCCAATGCCCTGCAGGTCACGCTGGAGACCGCGCGCGAGATGACCGCCGGCAAGGTGATTGCTGTGTTTGGCTCAGCCGGTTTGCGCGACCGCGAAAAGCGCCGCCTGATGGCTGAAGTCTCCGCCAGGTTGGCTGACATCACCATTTTGACCGCCGAAGACCCGCGCACCGAGTCGCTGGACGATATTTTAGCTGAAATGGCGCGTGCCGCCGCTGACCAGGGCGGGGTGGAGGGCCAATCCTTCTGGCGCGTCCCGGACCGCCGTGAGGCTATTCGCATAGCCATACAATTGGCGCAGCCCGGTGACCTGGTGCTGGCACTCGGCAAAGGCCACGAGCAATCCATGTGCTTCGGCGTTACCGAGTATCCCTGGGACGATCGCACCGCCATGCGCGCTGCCCTGGCGGAACATCTTCACCTCTCCTCCGAACCTATGCCGTTTCTTCCCACCCCGTAATTTGATCGTGCCGGTCTCTCCGGTATTTGGACCCCGTATGGGGTGACCGCGCACGCAAGAAAGCCGCAGGTCTCCTCTTTATATTTCACGATCATCTTAAGGGGTGTCATTCGTAGGGTGCTGTTCGACCCTGCCATCAATATGCGTAAAGATCGCAAGAATCTAAATCGATTACGGAATGGGTCGAACGCACCATCAATTTGATATGTCTGCAGGTGATACCCATAACGTGGGGGTCCCACGACCCCGCACGCTAGATGACCGCAGGACTCAACCTTATATTTTTCTGACCCCTGCAGAGGATTCGAACAAAACTAAGTTAGTTCTAAGCCTATCAGATTGTGATATAAATTAAGCATGCGAAGTTAGTGTTTTCTATCCGAATCGCTTCCAATCACGCAACAACCTTTTTATCCGTACTATTTTTCAGCAACCTTTATTGGTTTCGTTGTCCGAAACCCTTGATGTGAAAAATCGAACGGAGGAACTGACCAATGAATGGATGGATGCACCATACACCCCACAAAATAGGCCGAAAGGCGGTGTTAATAGCGTTGGGGCTTCTGCTGGCTGCTTGCGGACCTGGCCAATCTACACCTACCACTACAACGGTCACAACAGAACCACATGAAACACCAATCCCACTCGTTACCACCCAAGTCCTGACCTCCCTTCCATCGTTAACTAACACTCCCGCTCCAACCACGGAACCCAGGGATCGATTAATCGCCTATTTTGGCCGGCAGTCACCGACCCGTCTTGCTGTATCGCAGGACGGCAGCACTCTGGCGATCACGGATGGCAATGAACTGTGTGTATTTCGTCTGCCTGGATTCGAAAAGTCCTTTTGTCAATTGGTTGACCGGTCGGCTAATGGGTACATTTGGACCTTATCTCTAAACCCGATAGACCAGGCAATTGCTTTAGGGCAGGCTAACGGGCAGGTTATACTGGTGGAAGCCAATACTGGCACTACCTTGAATACAATTCAAGCCTTCCCTGATAATGTACGATCTTTAGCATGGTCACCCGATGGTGCGATGTTGGCGGTTGGTTCTGACCAACCTCAGGTGAAAGTTTGGGATGTCGTTAAAGGTAAGATCATCGTTGAATTAAAAGGCGACCGGTCCAGCATTAACAGCCTGGCCTGGTCGCCAGATGGAAAAAACATCGCTGGCGGGACTTTCATCGGGAACGTCATTTTATGGCCTGCGTCTGGAGGAGAGCAAATAGCTTTCTGGAAAAGCCCAGCCGGATTTTCAGTTTACGACCTGGCCTGGAAAAGCGATAGCAGCCTGCTATATGCTGCGGTGAGTTTTACTCCCGGCTGTGGGGAAGGGTGCAACCCTGTCTACGATGGATTTGTAGCAATGCTTGCCAGAGATTCGCTGTCTCCATTGGGAGAATGGGATGCCAATGACCCGGTTTTCTCCCTCGAGCAAGGTCCGGATGGAGAAAATATGGCGGTTGGATTAAGAAAGGGCGAGGTTAAAATCCTATCTGAGGATTTGAACCCGATTCAGACTATTGCAACCAATATTTGGACAGAGAGCGGCGTGGTTTGGTTACCTTCTGGCGAAATCATTTTTCTTAAAAAAGGCGAAACCTTGGGTTCTGTTCTCAATTCGCCCCCGTTTCCGGCAGTGATTAGTCCAGAAATGGTTATTCAGTGGAACCCGGTGACAGGTGACCAAATTGAAGTCGAACTCCCAGGTGAAGAATCTGTTTCCAATCCATCCTGGTCACCCACTGGGAGATTTCTCACATTTAGCACTCCAACGGGGAAAATCCTTTCATATGACGCAGTTTCCGGTATTATTAATACACCGCTCGTTCATGAAGGTGGGTACGGCCCGGTCGCCTGGTCACCAGACAGCCTACGGTATGCCTACCTGGAGGCTGATGGGAAGGTGATCATCAAAAACCTGTCCTCAGGCGATATTGAAGCGGAATTGGTTGGCGGTAAAATCTCGCCGACGCGCCTGATGTGGTCGTCAGAGGGATCCTTCCTTGCAGGTGCAAATTGGGAAACCGTCAACGTCTGGGATATCATGTCAGGGGAAATCGTCCTTGAACAAGATGGATTGTCTCCCAATACGGTTGCCTGGTCTCCAAATAGCACCTGGTTAGCTTTTGCAGGCGGTACAAATGGCTCTGAAATAGTAATTTGGGATGTTCTGTGCAACTGCCTGGTAAAAGAGATCGATGTTGATGGCTGGGTTACTAGCCTGGATTGGGCTGCGAATTCTGATGTCAATCGTTTAGCTGTGGCACTGGGAGGCTGGGGAGAAGTCTGGGACGTCGATACTGGACAAATGCTTTTTCGAACACCTTTTAAGAGTCATAGTTGGGGAATCGACGCTGCCGCCATCAGCCCGGATGGAAGTATATTAGCTACTTCGGCGGCTGAAATTATCTTGTGGAACATCAACACTGGTGCAGAACAGATGCGACTGGAAGGCCACTCAGACACGGTTACTGATATAGTATTTCAACCAGATGGGAAGTTATTAGCAACAAGCTCGCACTCTGGAGTCATAATGCTGTGGGACATTGAGAATTAAGCCAGCTATTTTCATCAATTTCACCAGAGTTAATATCGAGAATAACAAAAAAGTCCCCTCTCATTCGAGAGGGGATTTGTCATCAACTAGAACCTTCGGCCGCCGCGATCACCGCCAGAGCGGCCGCCGCGGTCTCCACCGCGCCCACCGCGGTCACGATCCCCGCCCGGGCGTCCGCCGCCGGGACGTCCACCACCGGCTGGCCGGCGGTCGCGATCCCGCGACTGCGCGTCTTCCAGCGTCCAACCTTCCAGCACTGCCTGCCGGCTCAGACGAACCTTGCCGGCGTCATCGATGCCCGTCACCATCACGGTGATCTCGTCACCCATGCTGACCACATCTTCAACCTTCTCAACCCGTTCGCTGTCCAGCTGGGAAATGTGCACCAGACCGTCGATATTCGGCAGGATTTCTACGAACACGCCAAAGTCAGCCAGACGTACCACCTTGCCGGTGTAGATGCGGCCCAGAATGGGCACTTCGACCAGCGAAAGGATCTTTTCACGGGCTGCGGCTTCCGCCACACCGTCGGTCGCAGCGATGAACACGGTGCCGTCATCATTGATGTCGATGCGCACGCCAGTTTCTTCCTGGATCGCGCGGATCATCTTGCCGCCCGGGCCAATAATGGCGCCGATTTTGTCCACCGGGATCTGGATGGTGGTTATGCGCGGGGCGTGCGGGGCCAGTTCAGGCCGCACCGTCGGGATGATCTCCAGAATGCGGTCGATGATGAACAGGCGCGCTTCGCGAGCCCGGGTTAATGCTTCGGTCATAATCGCGGAGGTGATCCCCTTGATTTTGATGTCCATCTGCAGGGCAGTGATGCCTGCCGTCGTGCCCGCCACCTTGAAGTCCATGTCGCCCAGGTGATCTTCCATACCCTGGATGTCGGTCAGAATCATCGTCTGGTCGGTCTCTTTGACCAGACCCATGGCGATGCCCGCTACCGGAGCCTTGATCGGCACACCGGTGTCCATCAGTGCCAGCGTTGAGCCGCACACCGAGGCCATCGAGGAAGAACCGTTGGAGGCCAATACCTCGGAAACCAGCCGCAAGGTATAGGGGAAATCTTTTTCGCTGGGGATCACGGGCAAAAGCGCGCGTTCAGCCAGAGCGCCGTGACCAATCTCGCGTCGGGATTGACCGCGCAGCATTTTCACTTCGCCGGTCGAATACGGCGGGAAGTTGTAATGGTGGATATAGCGTTTGGAGTCGGAGCCGCCAAGGTTGTCCAGTTCCTGGGCTTCCTTGGGTGTGCCAAGCGTCGCCATGGTCAACACCTGGGTCTCGCCGCGTGTGAACAGGCCGGAGCCGTGCGCGCGCGGGGATACGCCAACTTCGCCCCAGATCGGACGAATCTCATTCGGTTTGCGGCCATCCGGTCGCAGACCGCGCTCAACGATTCGGCGGCGAACCACGCTCTTCAACACTTCCTCGTAAGCCTCAGCGACAGCGTCCTTGAGGGTCTCATCTTCGCCTGCGAGTTCTGCCACAGCTTTTTCGCGCAGTTCGTCGATGCCGTTGTACTGATCAGCTTTCATGTGCGAGGCGTCGAAAAGGGTCTCCAGCTCCGCGGCAACCTGGCTGTGCATCCGGCTGACCAGGTCCTCGTTGACGATTTTCGTCGCAACCGCCCGTTTAGCCTTGCCGATTTCGGCGGCCATTTTCAGCTGAGCATCGATCATGGGCTGCAGGGATTGGTGCGCAAATGTCAGCGCCTCGACCATGATAGCTTCCGGCAGTTCGTTGGCACTGGATTCCACCATCAAGATAGCATCGCGGGTGCCTGCCAGGCGCAGGTCTAACTCGGATTGTTCGCGTTGTTCCATGGTGGGATTCACCACGAATTCACCGTTGATACGACCAACGCGCACAGCACCCACTGGACCTTCCCAGGGCACGTCTGAAATCATCAGCGCAGCTGAGGCGGCGTTAATCGCCAGAATGTCCAAAGAGTTTTCCATGTCTGCCGACAGCGAGAACATGATCACCTGGACTTCATTGCGCATGCCCATAGGGAACAGCGGGCGAATCGGGCGGTCAGTCAGGCGGCTAATAAGAATAGCTTCCTCGGAGGGCCGGCCTTCACGGCGGAAGAACGAACCGGGGATGCGTCCGCCGGCGTACATGCGCTCTTCGTATTCAACGGTCAGCGGGAAGAAATCAATGCCTTCCCGGATGCCGCCCATGGTTGCAGCGGCAAAAACAACAGAGTCACCCAATCTTAAGGTGACGGCTCCGCCAGCCTGTTGGGCCAGCTTGCCGGTTTCGATGGTAATCGTGCGTCCACCGACCTGGGCAGTATACTGCTTTGCTTCAGGTATGTTCATTACGTCCTCTCTTACCCCCGACCGGTTAGGGACTGAAAGCTGTGGAGGAGCACGTCCTCATCAGGTTTCAATTCCCAACCCAGGGGTAAATAAAAAAATATGAAATTGTCGCAGGTCGCCCGCTTACCGATATCAGCCGGTAGAAAATGAGTAGATGGTGAAGGTTCGCCATCTACTCATTTCAAAGTCGTCCTTTTACCGGTAGCGCAGGTTTAGCTGCTCAACGATCGTCTGGTATTTGGCCAGATTTTTGCTCCGCAAGTACACCAGCAATCTGCGGCGCTGACCGACCAGCTTGAGCAGTCCGCGGCGCGACGATTCGTCGTGCTTGTTGGCGCGTAAGTGCTCGGTCAATCCCAGAATCCGTTTGGTTAGAAGTGCAATCTGCACCTCGGGGGAGCCGGTGTCACCGTCGTGGCGGTGATATTGGCCAATTACCGTTTCTTTTACTTCCTTTGTTAAAGGCATGACGTCTGCAAACTCCTTGTTATGATAATTTTGCGCAGGTCTCCGTGTCCGCAGCCAAAACCACGGGCAGGTCCAGTCACGGTCCGAATTATAACAGAATATTCCCCCATGTGTAGGGGCACCAGGGTTCTGTCAATCCGATATCTCTCTAAATTGAGCTCGCACCAATAAAATACGCATCAATTTTTTGCAGGGGCACGGGGGATCCGATTTGTCTAAATTGATCAATATTCCCCCGTGCCCTTACAAGTGATTACCTCGGTGTATTCGGTTTCCGTTCAACTTTCTGAATTTTCCCACATCCCACGGGCGCTTACCCATTTGCCTTCGGCAAGGCCTGCAGCACGCTGCGCAAGCGCGTCTGCGTCTCCATGGGGAATTCCGGCAGGCAGCGGCGTACTATCCGCAACAGCATCGGCGGCGGGTTAATCCCGATCACCTGCCGTAGAAAATAGGCCGTCTCGGTCGGTGAGCGGCGCGCCAGCTGCACCAGCAGGTTGCGCAGTTCGTTCTGCAATTCTCCGGGTGACAGGGTCAGCAGCGGACTGACCGTGTTATACACCGCCGGCAGGTTTTCGAAGTTGCGGTCGGCTGCCAGTGCTGTGACGGCTAGAACTCCCAGCCGCACCATGGCTGGATCGGCTGAACTGAGCCACAACCGGATTAAATCCAGCCATTTGGTTGAATCTTCCTGACGCAGCCGCGCCGAACCCAAGGCAAACAGGGTTTCCAGATGCGCAAACTCAACCCCCGGCATAGACCAGGTTTTAAGATATCCCAACACGGAGTCGACTTCATCTGCCGGCAGGTTGCCGAGCAAAACCGCTGCCAGGCGGCGTGACTCAGTCCTTTCGGATTTCCACAATCGTTCCGCCACAGCCTTGGCAGCCTCCGGGTAGCGTGGCGCTAGAAATGCCAAACGGTCCTCCAGCGCACGCATCACAATCGGGGCAGTTCGGTAGCTGGAATACGGTTGCCCGGTCTGCCTCACCATCTGCCCTGGTTTATACGTAAGATCGGCATAGCGCACCAGCAGCGCTTCCAATCCCTTCTGAAAATCATCCGGTTCGAGGAAGAGCTGCGCCAGCGTGCTGATCTGCTGGTTCAAATTGGCAAGCTGAACCGCTGGCATGCTGCTCTTTTAGTAGGCTCGCGCAAAATAGACTTTCTTTTTTGCCGGTTCGCCGCACACGATACAGGTTCCATCGCCTTCTTCCTGATCGAGCGGCATGCAGCGGGTGGTGGCCTTGGTTTCGTCCTTGATCTTGGCCTCGCACTCCGTCCGGCCGCACCAATAAGCCAGTGCCCAGCCATCCTGCACGATATTCTTCAAATCATCGTAATCTTTGGGCTCGTGGATATGTTCGTCGCGGAAATTGCGCGCCTTTTCCAGCATAGCCGCCTGGATCTCATCCAAAACCAGCTGTACCTGGCCTGCCAGACCGTCACCCAACGGCAGGGTGGATTTGCCAGCTCTACCCGGCAGATTGCGGCGCGCTACGGTCACCACGCCGTTATCCACATCCTTGGGTCCAATCTCGATGCGCAGCGGCACGCCGCGCATTTCCCAGTCGTTGAATTTGAAACCCGGCGTGACCTCGCTGCGTGTATCCAGTTTGACGCGGAATTGCGCCAGTTGTTGGTTTATGGCCTCAGCCACCGGCATCACCTTGGCCTGTTCCTCGTCGCTGCGGAAGATGGGCACAATCACCACCTGAATCGGCGCCAGACGCGGCGGCAGAACCAGACCCTGATCGTCGCCGTGGGTCATGATGATCGCACCAATGAAGCGAGTGGATAGCCCCCAAGACGTAGTCCAGCAGTGCTGCAGCTGGTTGGACGGGTCGAGATATTCAATGTCGAAGGCTTTAGCAAAATTCTGGCCGAGGAAGTGCGATGTACCGGCTTGCAGTGCACGAGTATCGCCCATCATGGCTTCGATGGTGTACGAATCGGACGCGCCCGCGAATTTTTCGGTCTCGGACTTGCGCCCTGGGATCACCGGCACAGCGGCTTCGTTAACGGCAAAATCGGTGTAAACATTCAGCATCCGTACCGTCTCTTCTACCGCTTCCTCTTTTGTGGCATGTGCGGTGTGACCCTCCTGCCAGTAAAACTCCAGCGTGCGCAGGAACAGGCGGGTGCGCATTTCCCAACGCACCACATTACCCCATTGGTTGATCAGCACGGGCAGGTCGCGGTAGGATTTGATCCATTTGGAGTACATGTAGCCGATGATCGTCTCGGACGTCGGTCTTACCACCAGCGGCTCCTCCAGCTTATCCCCGCCGCCAATGGTGACGATTGCCAGCTCTGGTGAAAAGCCTTCCACATGTTCCTTTTCCTTCTCGAGAAAGGACATGGGAATGAATAGCGGGAAAGCGGCATTGGAATGACCGGTTGCCTTAAAGCGTTTATCCAGCGCGTCCTGAATATTTTCCCACAGCGCCCAGCCGTACGGCCGCACCACCATGCAGCCGCGCACCGGGGCATAATCTGCCAGTTCGGCGCGTAAAATCAGCTGGTTGTACCATTCAGAGAAATTCTCGCTGCGGGTAGGGAGTTTATCGGTGTTCATAAGGATGTTTTGTTCCAATCGGCGTGAAATGCAGGGATGACCCTGAAAATATGACAAAATTTAAACAGGCTCGTGATTAATTGCCAGTTCGAGCGCAGTCTGGTTATCGGCAGCAAAATTCAACCAGTGCCAGTCAGCTTCTTTGGCGTACATACCCATGGTAGCACGGTACTCGCCGAAAACACGCCGCCAGCCTTCGCCAATCAGCACCAGTGGTTTAGGCGTAATAGCATTAATGACTAGCAGGTTCCAGTACAGCGTGATTTCAGTGAAGGTTCCCGGACCACCCGGCAGCGCAATGGCTGCGTCGCAGCCGTCGATCAAGCCTTGCAGCCGCTCCATCAAGGTCGAGAACCGCCGCTCTTCGATTACCCATGGGTTGGCACCGCCTGGACGGTAACGCTCAATGACTTCAGCTGTGACGCCGATGACGTGCCCGCCCGCCTCATTCGCCCCGCGGCTGACAGCTTCCATGGTGCCTACATAGCCGCCGGTAAGCACGCAGTGACCGGCGCGGGCGATCATGGCGCCAAGTTCCTGCGCGGCGCTGTAGTCTGGATCACCTGCGACTGGTTTTCCGCTGCCAAATACGGTGATGTTCATCTCGGTGAGACCTAATCCACTCCATCAGCATCCCAGGTGCGCTGATAGTTTTGCTCCAGCTTGTCCAGGATGGCTTTTTCCAGATCGATTTGCGCCACGCTTGCCAGTTGCATTAAATACAGCGCCACATCCGCCAGTTCGCCGGCTAATTCCTCCCGGTTGACCGGATCCTCACCCCATTGAAAGTGTTCCAGCACCTCGCTAGCTTCCAAATTCAACGAAATGGCGATATTGCGCAGCGTCTGCGGCCGTGGACTGGCAGGATCATACCAGCCTTTGGCTTTGACAAAATTGTGCATGGCGGTGGTAAGTTCGTGAAGCTCCATTATTCAGCCCCGGGAGTATCGGTGTGGAGCGCCTGCAGCGCTGCCTGTGCTGACTCAACCTGCTCTGCATGCCAACCGTCTTCCCGCGTCATGCGCAGCAGATGTTCCAGAACGAACTGCTGCGCGGTCTCATCCAGCTCCGCGAACGTGGCTCGAATACGTTCGACATCCCGCGATAGCAGCCCATCCCACAGGATTTCCAGCGGATCTTTGCTCATGGTTTATTAT